>CAXGUU010000384.1:0-1597 GCA_964012875.1 uncultured bacterium | reverse complement strand
TGCGCCGACATGCTGCTCGATGTTGAATTATCAAAATCGGCGGCGTATTACGCGGCCGAGGCAGCGGATAAAAACGATCGTGAACTGAGTGCCCTGGCTTCTCTGGCGCTCGCGAGCGCCGCGGAAACCTACATGCGCACGGCGGCTGAATGCATTCAGCTCCACGGCGGCATCGGTTTCACGTGGGATCATGATGCGCACCTCTGGTACCGGCGCGCCAAAAGCTCCGAAGTGCTGCTCGGCACCCCCGATCAGCACCGCGAGCGTTATCTGGTTGAACTGGAGGCCTGCGCATGAGCGTGCCCGAACTCGATGACGTCCTGGCCGAGGTGCGGGCCTGGCTGAATGACAACTTTGAATCTGAACTCGGGCTGGTCGAGTGGCGCAATAAACTGGCTGACGCCGGGTGGGGGGTACCGCACTGGCCGTCGGCCTGGTTCGGGCGCGATCTGCCGGTCGGTTATGGCGCCGCCATTGAAGCGGAATTCGATCGGATCGGTGCCGTCGGCGTGGCGCGGGTCGGGATTCGGCTACTGGCTGCGGCGACCCTGCTCGAACATGGCAACGATGATCAAAAACAACGGTTTTTGCGGCGCATCCTCACCGGTGAAGATACCTGGTGTCAGTTGTTCAGCGAGCCGGGCAGTGGCTCGGATCTGGCGGGGGCCACAACGCGTGCCGATCGTGACGGTGACCGTTGGCTTGTCAACGGTCAGAAGGTCTGGACCACCAGTGCACACCACGCGGATTGGGCCCTGCTGCTGGCCCGAACCGACTGGGATTTGCCCAAGCATGAAGGGCTTTCCTATTTCGTTATCAACATGCGCCAGGCGGGTGTTGAGGTCCAGCCACTCAAACAGATGAACGGTTATGCGTCCTTCAATCAGGTGTTCTTCAGCGATGCCGTAATCGAGGCCGACAACCAGGTTGGCGAAATCGGTCAGGGCTGGAAGATTGCCATGACCACGCTCGCGCACGAGCGCCGCGGTGCCGATGCTCTCAGGCGATGGGCGCAGGCTTCGGAGCTCGAAGGGCGCATCTATGATGAAGAGCGTGCCGAAGTAGCCGTCGCCATGGAGCCCTACAAGTGGTATCCGCAGCGCGCCGGTCGTGTGGATTTGATTCTCGAGCGTGCCCGCGCAGCAAGCGCCATCGACGATCCGGTGACGCGTCAGCATGTCGCGCGGTTGCTGATGCGGTCGAAAGCCGCCGACTGGACCGCCCAGCGCTCGCGTGCTGCGCAAGCCCTCGGCCGGCCACAGGGGCCGGAAGGTTCACTCGGAAAACTTGCATCGAGCGAAATCGCCCGCCTTTGCGCAGCCGTGCACACACAATTGAGTGGCGCAAATGCCATGTTGGCAGGCGCCGACGGCGACATGGGCGGTCTAATCGCTGAAATTCTGCTATCTGTCCCGGCGACTTCCATCGCCGGTGGCACCGATGAAATTCAACGCAACATTATTGCCGAACGCGTCCTCGGTCTGCCCAAAGAGCCGCGGATGGACACCGGTCCGTTTAGGGACGTCCCCAGAAATCCGGGGCGCTAGTCCATGTTGAGGGATCGTTTGTTCGTGATCGAATTGCCGGTCTCGCCGCA
>CAXGUU010000383.1:0-1730 GCA_964012875.1 uncultured bacterium | reverse complement strand
CTGGATCTCCTATGGCAACCGCGGCGAACATCGCGTGCTGTTTGAAGGCGACGCTGCGCTCTTTAATCAATACAGCCTGATCCTGGTCAATCCCGCGCGCCACAAGCACGTAAACGCCAAGGCGGGCCAGGCGTTCATTGACTGGATGCTGGACGAGGCCGGACAAGCCGCCATTGCGGCCTTCAGGCTAAACGGGGAGCAATTGTTCTACCCCAACGCGAACTGAGCTGTTCGTGGCTCTGATTGAGCAACGCAATTTTACGCCGTCTCGTTGTCGGCAAAGAACGCCCTGAGCGCAGTCACATAAAGACCGCGCGTTTCGGCGTGTGGCATGTGCGAGGCATGCGCGAAGGTCTGCATGACCGCGCCGGGCGTTGCCGCCGTAAACGCGGCCGTTGAAGCCGGCGTCGCCTCGTCGTGCTCGCCGCAGGTATAGAGCACCGGACTTTCGATCAAACCAAGGCGCGGCTCTGCTTCATAGTCCTTGAGTGTGCCGGTAACCAGGCTCTCGCTCGGCCCCCACATGTGGTTATAGAGGTCGTAGTTAAATTGCTCGAATGCTGCGAGTACATAGTCCGGAAACGGGTCGAGGCGGCACACGTGGCGTCGGTTCCAAACCATATCAGCCTCGTGGTAGGCATCTGAATCGGTCGTCCCCGCAGCTTCGTGGACCGAGAGTGCTGTGCGCACGTTTTCCGGCAGCGCTGACCGCAGGGCCTTGGCGTCCGCCATCCAGCGTTTGGCACTCAGAAACGGACTGCCGAGCACCGAGCCCAGCAAACCGCGCGGATGATCCATCGCGTATTCAGCGCACCAGGTCGCGCCACAGGAACTTCCCAGGGTGAACAGTCGATCAAGTCCGAGTGCGTTCCTGATCGCATGGATTTCGCCGACGAACCGCTGAACAGTCCAGTTTTCCTCGCGCCCGGGCCGGTCTGCATTACCGCTGTCCAGCTGGTCATAAAAAATGACCGGGCGATCGTCCGCCAGGTCGAGCAGTGGTAACAAGTAATGATGGCTCGCGCCCGGACCGCCGTGCAGTACCAACAAGGGCGCGCGTCCGTTCGTAAAATGCCGACGGCCGTTGATTCGATACCAGATGCGCCCGCCCTCGACAGCGATGGTGCCGGCATCGTCGGGTACGGGGAAACGGTCGGCAGACGAGACCGCATAGCCACGGTGCACCCAGCTCATCAATCCGGCAGCGGTAATTCCGGCCAGATGGCGGCGCCGGGCAAGGTTAACGGGTTTGTTCAACGGTGCCAGCTCGCCTGCCGTTTTCACGCTTTTGCCGCGACCTCGGCATCGACCTCACGGTCGAAATCCTTATCGCCCAGATCGTCGTTCAAGTGCGGGTAATAGGCTGCAAAATCGGCCACCATCTGATCAAGCGGCACGTCGACAAACTCGCCGCGATAACCGAGGTACTCCATGTGCTCGCGACCATCTTTATCAAACGGGTGATAGATGGAATCTTCAGTACCATCAAACTCTAGCGCCCGGATGCGGAACTTCTCGCACAGTTCAATATTGAACGCCGGCGTCGCTTTCAGCCACTCGCCTTCCAACCAGATCGCGGTATAGCCGTGCCAGTAGAAAATATCCGTGCCCATGGTCTGGCGCATGCGCTCGGTTGACAGGTGGTTGCGGACATCGGCATACCCGAGCGCGGCCGGAATGCCGACAACCCGGCAACAGGCGGCAAGCAACACCGATTTACTCACGCACCA
>CAXGUU010000382.1:0-1777 GCA_964012875.1 uncultured bacterium | reverse complement strand
GTTAAGCGATTGGAGTTTGAGAAAATCTCATGTGCGGCATCGTAGGATTGTTCGCGAAAGACCCGGCGTTCGAGCGCGAGCTCGGGCTTTTTTTTGCACCGATGATGCTCGAGATGACCGACCGTGGTCCGGACTCCGCCGGGTTTGCCATTTACCGTGATGCCGTGGCCGACGGCGAAATAAAAATGACCCTGTTGGCGAGCGAGGACATTAAATGGGAGACCGTGTCAGCGTCGCTGAACGAAGGTATCGACGGCAAATCGACACTGGACCCGGTCGGCAACCATGCCGTTTTACGTTCGTCTGTCCCGCAGGCCGCTATCGAAGGCTTGCTGCGTGAACAGTTTCCTCAGATTGAAATCCTGAGTTCTGGCCAGGCGATTGAAATTTTTAAGGAAAAGGGGCTGCCCGAACGCGCGGTCGAGCGCTTTGGCATGAACAAACTGGTCGGCTCCCATGCCCTCGGGCATACCCGCATGGCGACCGAAAGTGCGGTGACCACGGCGCACTCGCACCCGTTTTCAACCGGTGAAGACTTGTGTTTGGTCCACAATGGATCGCTCTCGAATCACAATCGCCTGCGTACGTCACTTGAGCGAGAAGGTATCCATTTCTCAACGGATAACGACAGCGAGGTCGCGGCTAGCTACCTGACCTGGCGCCTGCGCAACGGTGACACGATCGAGCAGGCGCTGACGCACGCGATCGATGACCTTGATGGTTTTTACACATTTGCGGTCGGCACGAGAGCAGGCTTTTCGGTATTGCGCGATCCGATCGCCTGCAAACCGGCGGTCATCGCTGAAACTGACACCTGGGTTGCGATGGCCTCGGAATACCGGGCGATTGCGCATCTGCCCAACGCCTCCAGTGCGGCGATGTGGGAGCCGGAACCCGGTCGCATTTACAGTTGGGGACGTTGAATTGGCTTCCCAGTTTGATCTCAAGTCGACCACCGTGCGTGAACTGAATCGGGCGCTGCAGCTCAGTAATGGCTCTGGTGCGACAGATTTTTGGCGGGTACTGAACCCCGGCGGCAAGCATAACCTCGCCGTTGGCCTTGACGCGCCGTTGCAGGTTCAGATCGAAGGGCATGTGGGTTACTACTGTGCCGGCATGAACAAGTACGCCGCGATCACGGTCGACGGTAACGCGGGGCCGGGTCTGGCCGAAAACATGATGTCCGGCGTGGTGCACGTTCGCGGTAACGCCTCGCAATATGCCGGCGCCACGGCGCACGGGGGCCTGCTTGTGATCGAGGGAGACGCCAGTTCCAGATGCGGCATTTCAATGAAGGGTGTCGATATCGTGGTCCACGGTTCGGTCGGTCACATGAGTGCGTTCATGGCCCAGACTGGGCGGCTGGTTGTCTGCGGAGACGCGGGCGAGGCGCTTGGCGATTCGATTTACGAAGCGACGCTGTTCGTACACGGCAATGTCAAGGGGCTGGGAGCAGACTGCGTCGAGAAACCGATGAAGGACAAGCACAAGCGCGAACTTGAAGGCCTGCTTAACGAAAGCGGCGTCAATGGTGTCGACTCCGCCGAGTTTCGGCGGTTTGGTTCAGCCCGACGCCTGTACAACTTTGACATAGATAACGCCGATGCCTATTAAGTCAACGAAAGGTCGTAAATTGTCCACGCAGGGTGTCTCTGATCTGCGTGCACGGTTGCGTGAGTCGGCCACCTTTCCGCGCGAGGTGATCGCGGAAATCCAACGTGCCGCGGCCACCGGCATTTATGACATTCGTGGCTTTGGCGCCAAGCGCCGCATTCCG
>CAXGUU010000381.1:0-1826 GCA_964012875.1 uncultured bacterium | reverse complement strand
CCGGAGCATCATCTGCAAATCGAAGGTCTCGAAGTCACTGGCAGCCCGGGACTGATCAGTATGTTCATCGGCCAGCACTCGAAACGGCTCAAAGTGGATGTCTTTGGTTACGTCCTCAATACGCATAACCCGTTACGCGTGGCTGAGGATATCGCCATGCTCGACCATATGTTGCAGGGCCGTCTGAACGTGGCCTTTGTACGCGGATACCAGCACCGCTGGTTCTCCAACTATGCATCCGTACCCGGCGGGGTGGCGTCCGTCGGCTACTGGAACAAGGGTGAAGAAGCCGACACCCGTAATCGACGCGCCTTTGAAGAAGCGGTCAGCGTGATCAAAACGGCCTGGGCGAACAAGACCTTCTCATTCGACGGCGAGTTTTGGAAATTTCCGGCCCACGGTCAGAATCCACACGAGATGGCGGCCTATAGGCAATACGGCGCCGGCGTCAGCGACAGCATGGCGATTGAAGAAGTCGGCATCGCGCCGTTGCCCTACCAGGATCCGCACCCGCCGCTGTACGCCGGTTTCACCCACAGCATGACTTCGGTGCGCTACTGGGCGCGCGAAGGCGGTAAACCGATTTGCCTCGTGCTCGACCCCGAGCTCTACTCGCGGCTCACCGAAGGTTATCGCGAGGAAGCGGCGGCACACGGTCGTACGGTCACGCCGGGTACTGAGATCGCGCTCGGCGGACAGCTCATTATCACGCGCGACCAGGCCGAAACCGATCGGATCATGGCCGACGCGGATTGGTTCTGGAACACCTGGGGGATTCCCTTCGGCCTTGGTGCCCCGGAAATGCTAGTCGGCGACGCCGACAGCATTTCACGGCGCATTGAGTACGCGCTCGAAACGCTCGGTACCGACGAAATGTTCTTCCTGCTCGGCGATGGATTATTCCCGCATGACACTGTGATCCGAACGCTCGAGGAATTCGGTTCGAAGATTTTACCGCGATTTACCTGACGTTCAGTTAACTGTTCAGAATCAGATCGTTGTCGACGAACCCTTCTGAATCCTTGACGAAGCCCTTCCAGGCGCCCATGTAGTCAACGAACGCGGGACTTAGACCTTCGTTGGCGAGGTACTCGCGCGAAACGGGCAAGCTGACCGGTTCAAAGGCCGGGTCGGCGGCAAGCTTCGTCGGAAAATCATGATGGAGGATCGCCGCGCGGCCGAGCATAACCCAGTCAACGCCTTCGGCCAGCGCCTGTTCGCATTGCACCGGCGTACGCAGCTTGCCCGCAACGCCCAGGCGAACACCGTTACGCTCGAGCTCAGCGAAATACGACAACAAGCTGCGGTCGTCCCCGTTGTTGTCCTCGGCAGTTTTAAACACATCCCACATCGACATGTCCAGCAGGTCGATTTGCCCATCGTCGAACAGACGCTTGGCGGTATCAATGACGTCCGGCAGGTGCATACCGAAACGTTCCGGCGACAAACGCACCCCGATCATAAAATCGTCACCACAACGTGAGCGGATAGCGTCAACGATCGTCATCATCGGACGCTGCCGATTTTCGAGAGAGCCGCCGAATTTATCCTCGCGCTGATTGATTTCGGCTGACAAAAACTGTGCCAGCAGGTAACCGTGGGCGCCATGTAGCTCCACGCCGTGAAAACCGGCACGTTCCGCCCGTTCTGCGGCCGCGATAAATGCCTCGATCATGGCTTCGACCTCGGCGGTCGTCATTGCCCGCGCGCCCCATTTTTCGTTGTCGGACGCGCTCAGTGGTTGCATGCCGATGACGTCAGCCGGGCACCGCATACCGCCGTGGTACAACTGCACGATGGCGATACTGTCATTGCTTTTAATGGCC
>CAXGUU010000380.1:0-1850 GCA_964012875.1 uncultured bacterium | reverse complement strand
ACAGCATCGCCGGAATCCAGCCCCAGATGACGCCAATGGCGGGCCCCAGCATCGGGGCCAGACCGGCAATCGACGCGTAGTGATGACCAAACAGGACGTAGCGTCGGGCAGGCACGTAGTCGTAGCCGTCGTTCATGGCATGCGCCGGCGTTTCGGCATTGCCATCAAGGCGGAATACATGGGTGTCGAGCCAGCGCGCGTAAATGTGGTAGCCGACGAAATAGGCCGCGAGCGCGGCTGCTGCTGCAAACACTGGCGTCAATTTAATCGTCCCGGTGCGTTAACGGTTCGTAACAGTGTAATCGACCCATGCCTGGTCGTTTCAAATTCGCCGGGCAGGTCGGCGCCACCTGCAGGCAAACTGCACGGCGTCAGGCGACTGGGTGCGCGCGTTAGCGGAACCCGCGCCGTTGGCGTTGTTTGCTTTTCCTCTCCTGCCCACTTCCAAGGCGTTCAGGGCGCGTAGTTGTCGTCGCGATCAGTCCAGAATGCTGGCATAGGCATCCGAGAACACATCACGCCCGACGATGTAACGCATGACCTCTGAACTGCCGGCATAAATACGACTCATGCGCGCATCGGTAAAGATGCGCGAGATCTCGTACTCCTGCATGTAGCCGGCACCGCCATGAAGCTGCAAGCCGAGATCGGCCATTCGCCACTCGATTTCGCTGCCGAGCATCTTGGCCTTGGCGGCGAGGTTGGCGGTCAGATTACCGGCATTATGTTCGGTTACGCAGTGATCAACGAAGACCTGGAGCATGTCGAGTTCGGCATCCATTTCCGCCATCTTGAACTGGGTGTTTTGCTGATCAGACAACGGTTTGCCGAAGAGTTGTCGGTTCATCACGAACTCGCGGGTCACGTCGAAGGCCCGGCGACCACTCGCGAGGTAGCCGCAGGCCGCGATTAGTCGCTCTTCGGCGAGCCCTTCCATCAGGTAGTAGAAACCCTTGCCGGGTTCGCCCAGGATGTTTTCTTTCGGTACCTTAACGTCGTTGAAAAAGAGTTCGGCCGTATCCTGGGCATGCAGCCCGATTTTTTCCAGGTTCTGACCGCGTTCAAAACCTTCCATACCGCGTTCGAGAATCATGAGAACCATGGCGTGCCGGCTTTCGGCGCCATGCAACTTGGCCGCGGCGATCACGATATCCGCGTTGATGCCGTTGGAGATGTAGGTTTTGGAGCCGTTCAGCACAAAGTGATCACCCATGTCTTTGACTGTTGATTTCATGCCCGCCAGATCGCTGCCGGCATTGGGCTCGGTCATGGCGACCGCCAGTATGGATTCACCCGAGACACATTTGGGCAGGAAACGTTCGCGCTGTGCTTCCGTGCCAAAGCGTTGCAGGTACGGTCCGACCAGCCGGCTGTGCAGGGTGTTGTACCACTCACCACAACCGGCACGCACGGTTTCTTCGATGATGATTTGCTCAAAGCGGAAATCAGTGTCACCGAGTCCGCCGTATTTTTCGTCCGGCCAGATCATGAGATAACCGAGATCGCCCGCACGCTTGAAGATGTCGCGGTCGACGATGCCGGCTTTGCGCCAGTCGTTCATATGGGGGGCGACCTCGTCGGTCAGAAATCGCCGATAGGACTCGCGAAAGAGCAATTGCTCTTCGCTAAACGATCTTGAAATAGCCATGGTCTCGCTGCGCTCATGCTTGGAGTGAGGTGAGCGCGCAGTGTATCGCGTCTGCTTGTCGGCGGTCAGCGTGCAGACGTCGACCAGCGTTCAATTCAAAAAAACTGGCCGATTGCCGAACGCCGCGGATGTCAGATTCGGGTGGCCGTCTCGCGCGGTCGCAGACGCGGAAAATCCGGATGGCGGAACGGGCTGCCATCGG
>CAXGUU010000379.1:0-1946 GCA_964012875.1 uncultured bacterium | reverse complement strand
GCACTGTCGCGGCGCCGGAAAACACTGTTTCGAGGCTGGACAAATCGCGGGGCCGGCTCGATTGCTCTGCCAGCAACGCCACCAGCATGGTCGGCACGGCGAAGGTATAAGTGACCTGTTCCTGCTCGATGAGATCCAGCATCGACGCCGCATCAAAGGCCGAAGGAAGCAGCAAGGCACCACCAGTCTGGACAGACCCGAGCACGCCAGCGACACAACCGCCGGTGTGAAAAAGCGGTGCGACGGCGAGGTTTACCGTGTTCCCGTTCAGGCTTTTCAATTCCGCCATCATGCGCGCATTGTTGGTGACGCTGAAGTGATTCAGTAACGCCCCTTTGGGTCGACCGGTCGTGCCGGAGGTGTACTGAATCATCGCCGGATCCTGCGGCGCCACAGCGGGCAGAAGACAATCGGCGTTGGCTTGATTGAGAAAGTCATCAAAGTGATCGAGACAAACGACACGCGCAAGTTCGAGGTCATGCTCCTGCGTAGCCGCAGCAATAGACTGCGCCATATCGACACCACGGTAATGACGCTGGTGAAAAACCGCCCGCGACCTGGATTGGCCCAGCACATAGCCAAGTTCGCTAACACGATTGGCAGGGTTGATTGTCACCATCACCATTCCGGCCATCGCCAGCCCGAATTGCAGCACGATCCACTCCGGACAATTCGCGGCCCAGATCGCAATGTGGCTCCCCGGCTCAAAATTCGCCAACAATGCGCGCGCCGTGCGTTCGGCCCGTTGGTGAAGCTCGGCGTAAGACCAACGCCTGCGCGCCGGTGGCGTGTCGTCGGCATCAATGAGCGCAACGGCGTCCGGCCACTGCAGCGCTGCTTCGCGCAATATGCTGGCACAGCTTGTCTCGAGCAAGGGTGCTTCGTCGGTAGCGGCGAAATAGGATTCTGTCAGTCGTTGCATGTGAAAACAGGGTCAAACCAGGTTAGTTATGCTGCCCATCAGCAATCGTTTTCGTTCGCCGGGTAGCGACTGCCGTCAGCGACCGATTTCAAAGTCGTCCGGAACCGGCGCAAACAACACCAGCGCCGGCCCACCGAGCGTGCGGGTTCGATGGCCGCGCCCGGTCACATCTGCCGGCATGAATATTTCGCCCGGTTGCCACTGTCGACATGCTCCATCGGTCGTTTCAACTTCAACGCGGCCGCTCAGCACAACAACTAATTGTCGCGCCGGCGCGTTGTGAAAATCCTGGTCCAGACCGGCAGGCAGCTGGACCAGTTGCACTGCCGGAGAGGCATACGGCGCAGAAACCATTAATCGGTGGCCGAAGTCATCCTCGCGTTCGATATCGAGCGGTATTGAAACGTCACCAAAGCGCGATTCGCCGCTTTCAGTTGCGTAGAACGTTGTGATCTTCATTTGCGCTCCAGGTTAGTAGATTCCGGGTGCGGCAGTCAGCCGTAGAAAAAAACAAAAAGCGGATCCCCACGCGGGCTGGCGCCTTACTCCATCCAGGGGGCGATCAAGTATTTCTCGCCCGTGGCTTTCCTCTGATAGCCACGGGCGGTTTCCGCATCGAGGGCCCCGCCCAGTGAAATTTCGGCTGTATACTCACTCGCAAACGTGCCCGTAATCTCGCGCGCGACGCGTGCACGCAATTCCCCGGCCCGCTCTGCGCCTATCCTGGTCAGGAAATTCGGCATCAGCCAGCCGCCAACACCCCAGGCCATGCCGTAGCTGCGATCAAGCACGGTCGGCCCCGTCTCCAGCACACCGTATAAATAGACCTGTTTGTGCGTGGTCGAACCGTAGCGATCTTCGGGCCGCGGATTACGCGCGGCCACACGCTCCATGCAACTGAGTATATCGCTCGCCAGGGGACCACCCGCAATTGCATCAAACGCAAGTGTCGCACCGGTTTTATCGAGGGCGTCGGTCAGGCTATCCAGAAAATCAGGTGCCTCGGAATTACACACATGTTCCG
>CAXGUU010000378.1:0-1951 GCA_964012875.1 uncultured bacterium | reverse complement strand
CATCATGACGGGGTCGTATCGCTCGCGCGGGAGACCAAAGTGATTCACGGATGTATCGCAGCGCTGAGGTCATTTAAGATCACCAGCCGCTCCCGGATTCTGGACACCTGCAAATATGGTTACTGCGATCGTTCTCATTCAAACCGCCCACGGTCGGACCAATATGGTTGCCGAGGCCCTGGCCGATTTTCCGGAAATATCAGAGGTTTATTCTGTCGGTGGCAGTTACGACATCATTGCTATCGTGCGCGTGCAACGTAATGACGACATAGCGACCATGGTCACCGAACGCATGAGTGCGCTGGACGGCATTAAGCGAACCGAGACGATGATCGCGTTCAAGGCCCACTCGCGTCACGACCTTGAACGGGTATTTTCGCTGGGGCTTCAGTAAGGCGTCGAGACCAGCGCCCCCAAACATCCGGCTTTTGTCTATTCGCGAGTGCTGTCCGCGATACCAATCAGCAGTTCGAGGTTGGCCGGTGGGCTATCGGGCGGAAACTGTGACGTTCGCGCCTCATGGTTGCCCGGCGCAGCGCCCGGTTGTCCGTTAACCGCGATTCGGGCCACGAGGTAAACGCTGTCGGCGTCTGACAAGGTCCGGCCGCGGACCATCGACATTTCATCATTCAGGACCACGCGGGCCGGCAGTTGGTCAAGACGTAATCTTGATGCCGCCAGTGGGGGCCCGGCGACCTCGGCGTTGCGCGCAAAAACGAATACCGGTGTGTCGGGTGGCAGACCTTGGTGTGCTGCCGTTGATGCGGATACCGTGACCCTGACTTCGTAACTGTTACCACTGTCGGCTGCACCTGCGCTGGCGAGCATCGCCTGAAGTTGGGGACGTAGCGCTGACCCCGGTTCGAGCTGCGGCAGGGCGCTGCGCCAGCGTGCGATTGCCGCTGTCAAGTCGCCTCTTTGCTGCAAACCGATACCTTTCAGAATTAAGGCCGAGGGGTTGCTCGGCGTGGTTTCCAGGATTTCATCTACTAATGCGAGCGCTTTGGCCGTCATGCGCCCGTCCGACTGCATGAGGAGCGCATCAACCAGGAGCAGCTTGGCGGCAGTTCCCTCGGGTACTATTTTGAGCAGAGATTCAGCAGCTGCAATGGCTTCCTCGATCTGCCCCCGCCGGAGTGCTGTTCGCGCCAGCACCCACCAGCCCGACGCGTCATCCGGATGCGCCTGAAGTCTCGCGCGGACTTCCTCAAGCATGTATTCGACGCTCACTTCCGGATTTTTCAGATCGGCATCGTCAGCCTCCGCTAGAAAACCGGCCAGGTCAGGCATCCCGAGTTTGAAGTAGACCGTAAATGCCAGGACGGGCACAAAAATCGCTAAGGCCAGTGGCAGCCCCAGTGACCGCATTGGCGTTGTATCCGCCGGTGTCGCCGCAGCCTGGGTCGCGTCGTAGACGGCGCGTTCCAGCTCATCTTTTAGCTCACTCGCGACTTCGTCGTCGACATCACCCACGGCGAGGTCTTCGGAGAGTTCGTCAAGGCGTCGAAGTTGGTCGGTGATGTCGCTGCGCTGGCCGGTTTGATCACCTGCGCGAAACAGCGGCAACACCAGTGCCAGCACGCCGAACGCGGTCATCGCCGCAATGCCCAGCCAGAAGCTCATGATTTGTGGTCGTGTTGGTTGGACAGTCGTTCGAGCGCGGCGCGTTCTTCCTCACTCAGTGATTCAGCGCGCTGCTCGGATTTGGTTTTCGTCAGGCGTAAAATGAAGATCGCGCCGATCAGTACCATCGCTGCCGGTCCGAGCCATAACGCCCAGGTGGTCAATTTCAACGGCGGTCGATACAACACAAAGTCGCCGTAGCGCTCGACCAGGTAGTCGAGAATATCGTCGTCAGCCTTGCCCTCATGCAGCAGGCGGAACACCTCGCCGCGCAGATCCTGTGCCAGCTCCGCATTGGAATCCGCGAGCGATTGGTTTTGGCAAACCA
>CAXGUU010000377.1:0-1975 GCA_964012875.1 uncultured bacterium | reverse complement strand
GCTTGTCAGGCTCCGAGGAGCGCATTTACCTCGGCAGCTGCTTCCAGCTGAACGAGATGCCCGAAACCTTCAAGCACGGTCACGCGGGCATTTTCACTCAAACCCTCGGCGTGACTGGCCGGAATGATCTGATCGGCTGAACCCCAGATAACCTGCACGGGCTGCGAAACGTTTGCAAGATCATCCCGCATAACACCGTTTTGACTGCCATTGCCGACAAAACCGTCAGCGATTGCGCCCAGAGCTTCGGGCACACCGTCGATGCGCTTGTAAGCAAGCATATCGTTGACCAGCTGGCGATTGACGAGTTCGGGGTCGGCGACGAGTTGTTGTAACAGGGGTTTCATGGTCTTACGACTGTCGGCCGCGACAAAGCCCGCGATGTATTCGGCGTTAATTTCAGCACCAAGGCCGGCGGGCGCAATCAGATCGATTGCGGTCACGCGATCGGGGTGATCAAGCGCAGTTCGCAACGCGATCGCGCCCCCCAGTGAATGACCGATAAGGCGGGCCTTTGCCACGCCTGCACCATCCATGAAGGCGATCACGACATTGGCCAGTCCAGCGACCGACGGATCGGCGACGGCCTTGGTCGACTGGCCGTGGCCGGGCATGTCGAAGGCGTAAACGCTGGCCTTCTCGGCCAGGGGCTGTTGCGTGAACAACCAGCGATCAGCATCGCCACCAAAGCCGTGAATCAGAATGACGTTTTCTTCGCCTTCGCCCATTTTCGAATAGCGCAACTTGTAGCCGCCGGCCTCGATGAAGGCATAGCCGTCGCCGGCTTCCTCGTCCTCTGGCTCCGGTGGCACGTAGTTGGCCTGGAAGTCGGCTATAAACGCATCGACCGTGGTGTCGTCGACCGCGGCTGGCGCGAGTACGCCGAGGAGGGCGCCGATGGGCAGAATATCGTCGGGGTCGGCCACCTTGCGCCGCAGCGTGCCGGCATCGAGCGCTTCAAACGTGTTGGCGATTTTCTCGGTCTCGATATCCATGATTGGGTCGCCGAGTTTGAGTTCTGTCCCTTCCTCGACCAGCCACTCCATGACTTTGCCTTCGAGCATCGACAGTCCCCATTTGGGCATAGTGATGGCAATGATGCCGCTGTTGCTCATCAGGCGTACTCCGTGGTCTGCTTGACGGCAGCTTCGATGTTTTCGGGGCTAGGGATATAGAGATCTTCGAGCGCACCGTTGAAGGGCACCGGTGTATGTGGCGCGGTGACCATTTGAATGGGTGCTTCGAGTGAACCAAATGCTTTCATCGCCACCAGGGCCGAGATATCGGTTGCAACGTTGCAGCGCGGGTTGGCTTCGTCCACCACGACCAGTCGACCGGTGTTTTCGATTGACTCAAGAATCGTTTCTTCGTCGAGCGGTGAGGTCGTTCGCGGGTCAATCACCTCGCAACTGATGCCATCTTTAGCCAGCGTTTCGGCTGCGGCCACGGCCTGGTGCACCATGCGGCCGATGGCCACAATAGTGACATCGTCCCCTTCACGCAGAATGTTCGCTTCGCCAAAAGGTATGGTGTAGGACTCTTCAGGTACATCCCCTTCGAGGGTATACAGCACCTTGTGCTCGCAGAAGATGACCGGATCATTGTCACGAATGGCCTGGATTAGTAAACCCTTGACGTCATAAGGCGAGGTCGGAACCACGACCTTCAATCCTGGCACCGCGGTAAACATCGGGTACAGACACTGGGAGTGTTGTGCAGCCGCACGGAACCCAGCACCGATCATGGTGCGGATGACGACCGGCGTTTCCGCTTTGCCACCGAACATGTAGCGAAATTTCGCCGCCTGATTGTAAATCTGGTCAAAGCACACGCCCATGAAATCGATGAACATCAGTTCGCACACCGGTCGCAGACCGGTAGTTGCCGCGCCGACCGCGGCGCCGACAAAGCCCGATTCGCTGATTGGTGTATCCATGATGCGGTCGCCGTACTTGCCGTAAAGGCCTTTGGTGAC
>CAXGUU010000376.1:0-2092 GCA_964012875.1 uncultured bacterium | reverse complement strand
ATTGCGACGCTCTGGTCAACGGCCATTAGCGCTCGCGCCGACAGGTCTTCCTGCGAGGCGCTGGAAATCGGATGGTCCACCAGGACGAACCGGTACCCAGGTGCACCCAACACGCGCGCCATCAGCTGCGCCGCACTTTCAAACGGCGCCGTGATCACGCTGACGGCCGGCAACCCCAGGCGCTCTCCGATAATCGCGTCATGCAAACTGCACGACGAACAACTGCCTCAGTCGCCCACACCGGCAATCAGGGCCTGCCAGCGCGCCGCGTCGTTCAGGCGGTCTGCTTCGCACGGCGTGCTGTAGTTGCCCTTGGTAATGCGCACGACCTCGGCAACGCCATGGTTTGCCTTGAGCGCGTTCTCCATTGCGTCGAAAAACGGAATCGTGCCCTTCTTACCATTTGAAACGACCGCCACTACCGCACCCTCGAGGGACATCAAGCGCGGCGCCAGGTTAAACGCCCTGCCGTCGTCTTCGTGAGTCGGATTGAGGACCTCGATTGCCATCGCCGAATTCTATATCTCACAATCGACGCAGGCACCAATCGCCAGACTGACAACCTGACTGGTCCGGCCGAGCCACGGCGGAATGACGGCACCAAATCCGCCGGCGGGACCGCCAGCTGCAATGACGAGCAGATGTTCGGGACTTGTGAGCGCAGCATATTCACGATCACCCTGTTCCAGCACAACCGCGGCCTTACCGCACCTGGCCCACTCGGCGCGTCTGACGCGCGCGTGCTCGAAGACATACTGACGAATATCGGCCTTCGACCATTTTTCTTTATCGAAGTGCGCGCGCAGCTGCGGCGGCACGATGATGGCGTAGTAGCCACCATGTATTGAGTAATGCAGCATGTTCGCTTTGATTTCGGCGACATAGGTGTCAAGAATTTCTTCTGGCTCTGTCGTCCACTCGTTCATGATCTGACGCGGCGAGCCTGCTGCCATTACGGTCACCGCCGACGCATGGGGCGGGACGCCCTGCTCTTCAGCCAGTGCCAGCCACGTGGTGTTTTCCTCGTCCTCGGCCAGGCAGTAGCTGATCTTCCCCGGGTGCCCCAGGGTCGATCGATCAACTTCGCCCGGCCGCACGTCTAGCAGGTTGTACAACGCCAGCCGGATGGCGCGGCCAATGGTGGTCGTTGCCCGATCACTGGCGCCAAGCACGTTGAAGGTGCCGTCACTGCCGATGGCGCTTCTGACCGGGCCGTTAATCACACACAAGACCGCGCAGCCGCCGGTGCTCGAAGTTGCGCCGTGCAATACGAACCGCGGCTGCAGCATGGCGGTCACCGCCGCAACAACGACCGGGAAATACGCCGGACGGCAACCTGCCATGACCGCATTGATCGCGAGCTTTTCAGCCGTGATGGCACGCCCCCTGACCTGTTCCACGCCCACCAGATGCTGCGCCGGCAGCAGCGCTTCGGTCAGACAGGCTTCAACGCGGGACGGCGTTGGCGGCACGATCGGCATGCCGTCTGTCCAGCCCTGTTCGTGGTACCACTCGTTCGCGGCGGCGTCATCGTCAAACGGATATCGCTTGGCCCGCAATAAATCAATGGCAATCGTCATGACAGCATCAGCATACGCCTTTCGCTTTCAATTCGGTGCGCGCCTGCTCGTCGTAGCCGAGTTTCTCAAGTATGTCGTCGTTATTACCGCCAAGCTGAGCCAGATAGTCAGATGGTTCCCCCGGCTCCTCGCCGAAATGGATGGGCGTACCAAGATATTCAACGCCGTCGCGGCCGGTTCTAATCATGCCCCGTTCGCGAAACACCGGCAGGTGCCAGCCCTCGCGCAGGTCGTTTACCACCGCGTAACACACGCCCACGTCGGCCAGCCACGCATCCCATTCCTCGGCGGTTCTGGTTTTGAATGCTTCGTTCAGAAACTCGCGGACAGGTTGCTGTGAACTGCCCCATTCACGGCAACAATCTATCAGATCCTCACGCCCTAATGCCGTCAGCAGGTTCTGCACGAAACTAATTTCCGATCCGGACAGCACAAGGTGGCCACCGTCTTTGGTTTCGTAAACGTTGTAAAAGGCAGCACCGCCGTAAAGTCGTTCCTCGCTGAGGGCCGGC
>CAXGUU010000375.1:0-2099 GCA_964012875.1 uncultured bacterium | reverse complement strand
GAGATCCAAAGACCGCCCCACAATTTCATCGACCAGCACCTGTTAAGCGCGATCGTCGATGCTTACGAAGGGTTCGACAAGGACCCAGGTTGTCGGGCGATCGTATTGTGCTCAGCGGGCAAGAATTTTTGCGCCGGGGCCAACTATGATCCGAATGAAAGCAAAGAAGAGGCGGCGCTCTCACTCGACGACTTTTTTCAACACGCCGAGCGCCTGTTCCGCTGTCAGACACCGGTTATCGCCGCCATTCAGGGCGCAGCTGTCGGTGGCGGTCTGGGCCTGGCGGTTTCTGCCGATTTTCGGGTGACCTGTCCGGAAGGTCGCTTCCACGCCAACTTCACCCGGCTCGGTTTTAATCCGGGCTTCGGATTACCGGTAACATTGCCGCGCCTCATCGGCGCCCAACGTGCCAATCTCATGTTCCTGACCTCGCGACGAATAAAGGGCGAGCAGGCTTATGCCTGGGGCCTTGCGGACGATTTGGTACCACTCGAACAATTGCGCGGTACCGCGCTGGCGCTGGCCGGAGAAATAGCCGCCAATGCGCCGCTCGCCACGCGCGCGACCCGGCTCGCGATCAGACGTGGACTAGCGGAAGAAATTGAGCGCTATAACGCTGAAGACCTGTCGGCCCAGCATCGTCTGCGCGAAACGGCGGATTGGCAGGAAGGCATCACGGCCGTCGCGGAACGTCGAAATCCGGTATTCAAAGGACGATAGATCCGACCGCGCGTTACACGGCGTCGGCCCGGCGCTGATCACGACAACGCTGATCCTGGTCGCCGCATTCATGATGCTATCTCATGTCAGACATAGCCGTGCTATCAAGCTTCGGCATACTGCTCGCGGGTGCGGTGTTCACCGCACTCATTGCCGATTTGTTCCTGCTGCCGGCCCTGATCTGCAAGCTCAGAGCGTTCGGCCCTGAGCAAGCTTCAAGCTGACCGCACCTAAATAATTTCCCGCCTGCGCAAAAAACCAAGACAAGCCTCGGCCAGGCCTTCCGGATCTTCCATCATGATCAGATGCCCCATCCCTGCGGCAATGCCGCCTTCGGCCAGTCCGTTGGGAATAGCATCGATCGTGTCGAGTACGTGCTGATCCGGGATGTGGTAGTCGGCTTCGCCCTTGAACATGAAGATCGGGCATTTGATCTGGTCGAGGTGCTCACGCACGTCGTGATCATTCCAGGCGTCCATATCGGCCACACAGGTTTCCTGGTAGGTCGCGCGGTGCTGCCATTTCGATTCAATGACCTTACGTTCTTCACAGGGGAAGTACATTGCCGAAGTCGAGGCGTTATCGACCAGTGCCGGGAATCCCGGGAAGGTATGCGGATCGGTGAAACCCGAGAGAAAAGAAATGGAGCCCGTTGATGCAGCCGATTCAAAGGCCATGCCGGCACGAATACCGTCGGCATGATGGCAGGCGAGCTGCAAGGTCATGTCGCCGCCAATACCGCTGCCACAGACTACGGGCTTTTGCCCTTCACAGGTAGCTTCGATGAAATCCCACACCCACTCAGCGTAGTCACGCATCTTTTTAAACGGCTTCCAGTTGACCGGATACGATTTCGCGTGGCCCGGCAAATCAGGGGCAAGCACCCGAAAGCCGGCATCCGCCATGAGCGGCATGAAATACTGCCATTGCAGTGAGCAAGCCCATCCCATGTGTATGCAGATGAGCGGAATACCCTCACCGCATGCGTCGTAATAGGCACGCGTATTCTGGACCTCGGCATAGCGCCCGGTAATTTCATGCGTCATATCGGTTCCTCCGGTTACTCGCTCAGCAACTCACGAATACCCGTGAGTATGAGGTGCGTGGATTCATACATGCGATTGGCCTGGATCAGATCGCCGTCGACCGAAATATCACCAGTATCGAGCAAGTGGCCCTGCGCCCGCGACCCATCGCCAAGTGCCTCCCACATCTTAAGCGGTGCACTGATGCTGTAATCCCAGCCGAGCGGATTTGCCATCGGGTAATACGCCATATGGTCGATGACCTTACCGCCGTAGAGCTTCAACCAGTACCTCCGGTCGCCGAAGCCAAGCACCACTTTGACATCCGACCATCGGCTCGCCGCATCGAACGCC
>CAXGUU010000374.1:0-2103 GCA_964012875.1 uncultured bacterium | reverse complement strand
AAGCTACGACAGCTGGAACGACGCGGCGAAACGGCCGATCAAAGCGTTCTCGATCAGGTTTACAACGAAACCCTTGAAGCCTACCAGCACCAGATGTCGCCCTACTTCGCGACCTCGGAGCTGTGGGACGATGGTCTTATTGATCCGGTCGATACCCGCAACGCGCTCGGGATTTCGATCAGCGCATCGCTGAATGCTCCGCTGGCAGACCAGGGTTACGGTATCTTCAGGCTTTAAATCGCGCCGGTTTACTGCGCCCGGCAGGGCGACGCCGAAATGCTAGAAATCGATTTGGAGCGCCTTGTCGACGGCATCGATACTGCCGATATGCTCAATCGTGTCGCTATCCAGGGCCTCCGAAATAGCCAGTACCGCGATTGCGAGCTGGTTACCGTTGGCTACGCCAACCTGCATACGAGAAATATTGATGCCACGGCGCCCGAGAATTTCACCAAGCATACCGATCACGCCTGGCTGATCGGCGTGACGAGTGAATAACAGACGTCCTTCCAGGGGCGTCTCCACCTCATAGTCATTGACGCGCACCAGGCGCGGGTGGTGATCGTCGAAGATCGTGCCTTCAATACAGATCGTCTGATCTCCGCCGGTCGCAGTAATGCGAATCAGCGAGCGATAATCCCGCGAATCCTCAGAGCTGACTTCGGTAATGCTGATGCCCTGCCGTTTGGCCAGGTGCAGCGAATTAATCTGATTGACCGGTACCGAGTGATGCCCGCACAGCACTCCCACCATCGCAGCGCTCGCAATCGGGTGTGTATCAAGCGTGGACGCCTCACCGAACACGCCAACTTCGATCGTGCTCATCGGCTCTTCCATCATGTTGCATAGCAGCTTGCCGAGCTTGCGTGCGAGATCCATGTAGGGCCCGAGCTTTTCGAGCTTCTCCGGTGCAATGCTCGGTACGTTGACGGCGTTGATGACTTCGGAACGGATCAAAAAGGCCGCTATTTGATGCGCTATTTCCACGCCCACTGCGGTTTGCGCTTCTTCGGTCGAAGCCCCGAGGTGCGGCGTGAACTGAATATTCGCCTCTTCGAAAAGCGGAGATTCCCCGGGTGGTTCGCTGGCGTAAACATCAAGGGCCGCGCCGGCAAGGTGGCCGCTGGCGACCACTTCTTTGAGGGCGACTTCATCAACCAGACCACCGCGGGCGCAGTTGATCAAACGCGCGCCCGGCTTCATCGATGCCAGTCTTTCTCTGCTGAACAAGTTGCGGGTGCCGTCGGTCACCGGACAGTGTAAGGTAACAAAATCTGCCTGTTGTACGAGGTCGTCAAGTTCGCACTTTTCGACACCGTGTTCTTCGAACGTCTTGTCGGTCACGAACGGATCAAAACCGATCACACGCATTTTGAGTCCACGGCAACGTTCTGCTGCCAATCGACCGATGGTACCAAACCCAACGATCCCCGCCGTCTTGCCCGAGATTTCCGTCCCCAGAAAACTGTTGCGTTCCCATTTTCCTTCGCGCACAGACTGATCTGCAGCCGGCAGGTTACGGCTGAGCGAGAACATGTGAGCGATCGCCAGTTCCGCAGTCGTGGTCGCGTTAGCGTCCGGCGTGTTCAGTACGACTACACCGCGCTCTGTAGCGACATCGAGGTCGATATTGTCGACGCCGATCCCTGCCCGGCCGACAACCTTGAGTTGTGTAGCAGCGTCAAGCAGCTCACCGCGAATCTTGGTGGCACTGCGCACGATGATGGCATCCGCATTGGCTGCATGCGGAATCGCGTCTTCAACCGACAGGCCCGGTGTGAAATCAATTTCAAGCTCGGGGTATTGCTCTAAGGCGGCGATTCCTTCAGGTGCCAGCTTGTCGGCAACAAAAACTTTAAACATTGGAATTCCTTGGTGCCTGAGTATGTCCAGGCGTTGTTTCGCGATTCATGGAAGCAGTCACAGACGAACAGACCGGGCCGAAGTCGCAAGCGCTCGCGCCTTTCAAATCGGTATTTTAGGCTGATACCGGCCGCGGTACCTGCATCCCACGAATTTCTGCGTGACTTTAACTTGCGCGCTTGAGATGGGGTGCAGCGACTTGTTCGAATGCCCATTCGAGCCATGGTAGGAGCCTGGCCA
>CAXGUU010000373.1:0-2127 GCA_964012875.1 uncultured bacterium | reverse complement strand
GCTGACATGCGTAACCGATAAACCAAATATTTGGTGGAGAAACCTAACCAGTATTAGGCAGCGTGGCGAGTTACATATGACCCCAATGCCAGTCGTCGTCGGCTTGTTCGTGGTGCTCGGTCTGTGTGGCTTCTGCGGGCACAACCTGCTGATGTTTACGGCACTCGAGCATACCCAGGCCAATACCGGGGCAGTGATCAACGGTGCCATTCCGGTGGTCGTCGTGATCCTCGATTTCCTGATTTTTCGACGCACGATTGCGCGCTTGTCGGTACTCGGTATTGGTTGCAGTTTTCTTGGTGCCGCCCTGGTGGTGACGCACGGCGACCTCGCGAGCATTCTGAAAGGGCAGATCGGCTACGGGGAATTGCTCTTCTTGGGCGCAATTACCGCCTGGGCGATCTACACGATCGCCGCGCGGCCGCTCCTCGAGCGCCTGCCGGTCATCACCGTCTCTGCCTATGGCTGTCTTGCCGGCACAATCCTGCTGGTCCCGTTTACGCTCGCGAACGCCGGACCGGCCGTCGTGTTGCTGTCGGAACCGCCGGTCGTGATGGCGCTCGTCGTGCACGGACTGTTGACCATGGGGCTTGGGTTCGTGTGGTACTACGAGGGTGTGCGGCAGCTAGGCACGATGAATGCCGCGGCCTATACCAACCTGATTCCGATTTTTGGCGTCGCGCTGGCAGCGGTCACGATTGGCGAAATCCCTGACGCGGCCTTGCTCCTGGGCGGCTCACTGGTCGTGGGCGGCTTGTGGATCGTCAACCGCGCGGAGCGCGCCCGTTCTGCGACCGCGAATTAAATATACTGTGACCTGACTTCATGGGGGGAGTGACGATGGCTTCACCGCGACCAATACCGAGCGAAGATGAACGCCTGCCGCTGATTCTGGGGTTTCAACGCATCGCCGAGAATACCGCCGCGAACACACGTTTTATCGACCACGGCAAGGGCATTTACGTTTACGACACTGATGGTCGCGAATACATCGAGGCGACGTCGTCGTTCTACGTCGCCGCGCTCGGGTATCAGCACGATGAGTTGATCGACGCCATCGAAGCGCAGTACCGGGAATTGCCGTTTTTTGTCAGCGGCATGAATCGAACGGGCAAGAACTCGCTCGACCTCGCCGAACGGTTGGTCGAAATCTTGCCGGTGAACGATGCGCACATTGTTTACGCCTCTTCGGGATCAGAGGCCAACGACTTTCTGATCAAGATGCTTTATTTCGGCGCCGTGGCGCGGGATAAACCGAACAAGCGCACCATCATAAGCCGCCTTGGGAGCTATCATGGCGGCACACTCGGCAGCGCGAGCCTGACCGGCGTTCACCACGAGGAATTCGGCTTGCCGTTGCCCGGTTTCAGGCACATTGCGCAGCCCGACTTCCACGGCGAGCGCTATGCGGGCGAATCGGCGGCGGCATACTCGGCGCGTATGGCCGCAGAACTGCGAACCGTGGTTGAAGGCGAACCTGACGACAGCGTCGCGGCGTTTTTTGCCGAGCCCATCAGTTTTTCAGCAGGCTTTAAAGTGCCGCCGCCCGGTTACTTCGAGGCGCTGACAGGTGTCCTTAATGAGCACGATATCGATTTCTGCGTCGATGAAGTGGTCACCGGCATGGGCCGCACCGGTAACATGTTTGGCGCCGAGACGCTGAGTCTGAAACCGGATCACACGGTGATTGCCAAAGGCATCACCAGCGGTTACTTCCCGTTCTCAGTGATTGCCATCGGGCGCGATCTTTACGATGCGCTGGAAGCAGGGTCGGACCGTGTCGGTACGTTCGCCCATGCCAGTACCATGGCCGCGCACCCGGTCGGTGCGGCAGCCGCACTCAAGATGCTCGAGATCATCAAACGCGACAAGCTGGTCGAACACGGCCGCCGCATGGGGGAGCAAATGGCCGCGGGTTTAAACGCCTTTGCCGATCACCCGCTGGTCGGCGAAATCCGCGCAGTCGGCCTCGGCGCCGCCATCGACTTCCTCAAGCGCGGCGACGATGACGAAAAGTTGAATGATGACGGTGATGACATCGCGCTCGAGGTCTACCAGGCTTTGATGGACGCGGGTGTGGTCGGGCGGCCGACCGGGCGTTCGGTGGTGCTCGCACCGCCGTTGATC
>CAXGUU010000372.1:0-2191 GCA_964012875.1 uncultured bacterium | reverse complement strand
AGCCACGCGAGTTTCGCCTGCTGGAGTATCTCATGCGGCACACCGATCAGGTCGTTACCCGAACCATGTTGCTGGAGCACGTGTGGGACTATCACTTCGATCCACAGACCAATGTGATCGACGTTCACGTCAGCCGTCTGCGTGCCAAAATCGATAAAGATTTCGAGCGACCACTGTTACACACGGTGCGCGGTGCAGGATATCGCCTGTCGGCGGTAAGCTGAATACCAATGCGCTCGCTGACATTCAACGGATTGTTCAGTCGCGTACGGGCGATCGTGCGGACGACGACCTTTCAATTGACGGTGTCCTACAGTCTCTTGTTCGGCATTTCTCTTAGCCTGCTGACCTTGTTTTTTTACTGGTCGACTATCGGGCTCATCGTTCGCGAAACCGACGCTACTTTGAAGTCAGAAATTACCGGGCTTGCTGAACAGTATATTGAGCATGGTCTGGATCGCCTGGTCAACGTCATCGCCCATCGCATTCGAACTGATGAAAGCGGCAACATGCTCTACCTGTTTGCTTCACGTGATTTTCGACCTCAGGCCGGGAATCTCAAGAACTGGCCCGACGTGAAGCCGGACGAGGAAGGGTGGATCGAGTTTGTGCATGACCGTGATGATGGCCGCCGGGTACCTGCGCGCGGTCGCGTTTACCTCTTGCGAGACGGGTTGCACCTGTTGGTCGGGCGTAATATCGAGCAGGATCAACAATTGAAGCAGGTGTTCAACCGGGCCATGTTGGTTGCCCTGGCATTGACCCTGGTACTGGCAGCTGTTGGCGGGTATTTCATGAGCAACCGCGTGCTCAACCGAATTTCAGCATTTACCAAGACCACCAGCGAAATTGTCGAAGGACGTCTCGACCGGCGGCTGGAGTCGCGCGGAACGGGTGATGAGTTCGATGTGCTGGCCGAGCATCTGAATGCCATGCTCGAGCGCCTGGAATCGCAAGTAGCAGCGGTGCGACATGTGTCGGATAACATCGCTCACGACCTGCGTACGCCCCTGACGCGCCTCAGGAATCGCATCGAACTTATTGCGCGGGAGGGCTCAGATGATGTCGAAAGCGAGTTGTTGTCTGCCGTCGCAGAAGCCGATGAACTGCTGGGTACTTTTTCCTCATTGCTTAGAATCGCCCGGATCGAATCGGGTACCTATGCCGCGGAGTTTTCGCCGCTGGATCTGGCTACCCTCCTGACCGACGCGACCGATCTGTATCAGGGTGTGGCGGCGGAGAAAGATGTCGTTATCGTTAATGATATCGATACTGGACTCGTGGTCGATGGCGATCGGAATCTACTGTTTCAGGCCTTCGCAAACCTGCTTGATAACGCCGTGAAGTTCGCACCGCGGACAAGTGCGGTTGCGGTCAGTGCGCTGAAACTCGCCAGTGGTATTGAAGTCGTGATCGCGGACAAAGGACCGGGCGTCCCGGCTGGCGATCACAAGCGCGTCATGCAGCGGTTCGCTCGACTGGACCACAGCCGCAGCCTGCCCGGTAGTGGTCTTGGCCTGAGCCTAGTCAAGGCAGTCTTCGAACTCCACGGCGCGCGTTTCGCATTCGAGGACAATGATCCGGGCCTTAAGGTTCGGATTGAATTGCGCACACCTGCCGCTTAATCAGCTTCGGAGAAAGCATATCGCCGCCAGTTGTCGTAGATCTTTCGTGCCATCCGATTGAATGCGGGCATGGCGGCCTCGCTTGCTGCGCGGAACATGGGCAGACCATCGACGCCCAGATTCTCCTCCAGCGCGCGGCGGTAGCTGTCGACGGCGGCCCAGTCATCGACGGTGGTCGGTGTGACTTCGACATGAAACTGGAAGCTGAAGGCTGACGTTCCGACGGCGAGCGATTGAATGGCGGAGGCTTCGGACGCCGCCAGAACCTCACTGCCCGCCGGCGCCCTCGTGACCTCGGCGCCGTGCCACTGGAGGGTGTCGAACCTGTGCGCGACACCGTCGAAGTACGCGTGCTTGGCACCTGCCGGTGTAAGGGCGACGGGCATCACGCCGACTTCTGCCTCGGCACACTTGGCGACCGAACCACCGAGGGCGTCGGCGAGTAGCTGGTGGCCGAGGCAAACGCCGAGATACGGTCGCTTGCGTATATTGACCCATTCACGGATGAAAGCTTTTTCCGTCGTCAGCCATGGGTATTGCGCCTCTTCCCATACATCCATCGGGCC
>CAXGUU010000371.1:0-2196 GCA_964012875.1 uncultured bacterium | reverse complement strand
CGGAAACTGGTAGCTCGGCCACGCAAGACGTACCGCGAACAACAGTTGCGCCCGAGGAAAACGAGCGTCAGGAACAGGATAAACCGATCTGATAAACGAAACCGCGTGTTGCGGGCGCTTTGTGGAGCTTATGCTGTCAGCGTCAGCAATCAGACCAGCATTTCACGGGTTTTTCTGAACTCGATTTCGGGCCAGCGTTCTTCTGCCAGTTGCAGGTTAACCCTGGATGGCGCCAGATAGGCCAGCTGCCCCGCACCGTCGATCGCCATGTTGTTCGGGGAATGCTTTTGCAAACCTTCGATCGCGGTAGTATCGTTGCTGACAACCCATCGTGCGGTCTGCACCTGGACTGATTCATAGATACATTCGACCGAATATTCATGTTTGAGTCGCCAGGCAACTACGTCGTACTGGAGCATGCCGACAGCGCCGAGGACAATGTCGTTACTGGCCGTATAACTGAAAACCTGTGCGGCCCCCTCTTCGCAAAGCTGGGTGAGTCCCTTGGTCAGTGCTTTGCTCTTTAGCGGATCGGCCGTGCGTACGCGGCGAAATAACTCCGGCGCGAAACTGGGAATCCCGGTGAACGAATAATCCTCGCCCTCGGTGAATGTATCGCCGATTTGAATGGTGCCGTGGTTGTGAAAACCAACAATATCGCCTGCCCAGGCTTCATCGGCGGTGTCTCGGCCCTGGGCCATGAATCGCATTGCATTGGCAACTTGAACCTGGCGCCCGAGGCGTACGTTGTAGAGTTTCTGACCTTCCCGATACCGGCCCGAACAGATGCGGACAAAAGCAATTCGGTCCCGGTGGTTGGGATCCATATTGGCTTGAATCTTGAACGCAAAGCCGGAAAATTTTTCTGCGTGAGGGGATACTTCGCCTGCTGTCGTGGCACGCGAAAGGGGCGCTGGTGCGGTTCGAGTGAAGGTGTCGAGCATTTCCTTCAAACCGAAATTTCTGAGTGCCGTGCCAAAAAATACCGGCGTAATTTTGCCCGTCCGGTAGGCATCTAGTCCAAACTGGGTTCCCGCGCCTTCAATCAACTCGATTTCTTCGGCAAGCGCTTCGAGGCTGCCCGAAAACCGTTCGTCGGTCTCCGCAGCCGCAAGCGTGACTCGTTCGTCAGTCAGCATGTCGCCTTCAGCATTATCGCGATCGTAGGGGATCAACTCCTGTTGATTGAAATCGTATAAACCCGCTAACAATTGTCCGGAGCCCAACGGCCAGGTCAGAGGTGCGCACTGGATTTTCAGTATGTCCTCGATTTCGTCCAACAGGTCCAGTGGATTGCGAGAATTTCTATCGAGCTTATTGATGAACGTCACAACCGGCGTGTCGCGCAATCGGCAGACTTCGAGCAACTTGATCGTGCGGTCCTCAACGCCCCGCGCGGCGTCGATGACCATGAGGGCAGAGTCGACAGCCGTCAGGGTGCGATAGGTATCTTCAGAGAAATCTTCGTGACCTGGCGTATCGAGCAGGTTGATCACACAGTCGCCATATTCGAACTGCATTACCGATGATGTCACCGAAATACCACGTTGTTTTTCGATTTCCATCCAGTCCGAAGTGGCGTGCCGGGCACTTTTGCGGGCCTTGACCGTGCCCGCAGTATTGATTGCTCCGCCCAGCAGTAGCAGTTTTTCCGTGACGGTCGTCTTGCCCGCGTCGGGGTGCGAGATGATCGCGAACGTGCGCCGTCGGTCGATCTGGTCTTGGGTTTTCGTCATAGCGTGTTTGTGAGCGCCCAGCGGCGACGTTTTGTCCTGCCTAGCCCATGGGAGCCCGGAAGTCGCTTTCCAGAACCACATAGGCGATCGCGAATCCGCCGTCGTCCG
This sequence comes from uncultured bacterium, assembly GCA_964012875.1. Taxonomy (GTDB): domain Bacteria; phylum Pseudomonadota; class Gammaproteobacteria; genus CAXGUU01. The sequence continues at coordinate 352 of CAXGUU010000371.1, read as the reverse complement.
ACAGGCTGACATGGGCGCCGGAGATACCTTCTCGTTCAAAAAGTGCTGCCGTGTTGCCCGCAACTGTCAGGCTGGGTTTTCCGCTAGGCGCATGCTTGACGCCAATCTGCCGTGGGGCAATGCCTCGTTTGAAACCGGTTCCGAGCGCCTTGGAGGTTGCTTCCTTGGCTGCGAATCGCATTGCTAGGTAGCGGCCGTTATCCCGTGCAGCGGGGAAATGTTGGAGTTCGTCGGGTGTGAGGATTTTCTGGCAGAAGCGGTCGCCAAAACGTGCATGCGCCTCACGGAAGCGGCTGATCTCCGCAATATCCACGCCGATGCCGTAAATCACGGACGCGCCTCGTACATGAGC
>CAXGUU010000370.1:0-2232 GCA_964012875.1 uncultured bacterium | reverse complement strand
CATCAGCGGCAACGCCGGCGACAGTGTTGGCGGCCCGATGCCTGGTTCTACGAGAGGGATGAACGAAGGTGTGATCCTGATTCGCGGTAATGCCGGCGCGTGCCTGGGCGAACGCATGCGCCGAGGATTGATTATCGTCGACGGTAATACCGGTAGTCACACCGGTGATCGAATGATCGCCGGCACCATCATGATCTGTGGCCAGCCGGGGGCGGAACTCGGTGCTGGTATGCGCCGCGGCACACTGTTGCTCCCACACCATCCACCCCGTATGCCGCGGCACCTGGCCGACTGTGGAGAATTCGAACTGACGTTCGTACCTTTACTGGCGGACTGGATCAGTAGCCTGTCGCCACGACACGGACGCTTGACGAAATCGTTTTCCCGCGCGCGTCGCTATTGCGGCGACCTCGCCTACGGCGGTAACGGTGAAGTCTTGGTCGCAACGTTGGGAGGTCGCTGACCATGTCGTCCGACAAAGGCGCTAGCGGGCCGACTCGTCAAACGGATCGTAAGGGACGCGTCCGCGGTCGTCGCGCGCAACCTGAGACGCTGACACGCATCGAAACGCTGATCGGCGCCCCGCCCTACCGGCGCGATCTGCTGATCGAGTATCTGCATCTGATACAGGATGAATTCAGTTGTATCCACGCGGACAACATCGTCGCGCTGGCCGAGCTCATGGACCTTTCGATGGCGGAAATTTACGAGGTGGCAACCTTTTATCACCACTTCGACGTCATTCGGGACGACAGTGAAGCGCCTCCACCGGTAACCGTGCGCGTCTGCGAATCGGTCACCTGCGAGATGTTCGGTTCGCGCGAACTTGCGTCAAAACTCAAAGCATTACTGGGCGATGGCGTGCGTGTTCAACCAGTCCCCTGTGTCGGGCGCTGCGCGCAGGCGCCGATTGCTGTTGTTGGCCAGCGTGCGGTTGACCACGCAGATGTTGCACGCGTCAGGCGCTGTGTCGATAAGAGGCTGCTGAAAGCGGAAACTACCGACCACATTAGTTATCGCGAATACCGCGAGTCGGGTGGTTACGCCCTGCTCAAGGCCTGCGTGGACGGCGAACGTTCGCGGGACGAAATTATTGAGCTCATGACAGCATCAAATCTACGCGGGTTAGGCGGCGCTGGCTTCCCGGCCGGTCGCAAGTGGTCCATCCTCCGCGGTCAATCTGCACCGCGGCTCGTGGCGGTCAATATCGACGAGGGCGAGCCCGGCACATTTAAGGATCGCCACTACGTTGAACTCGATCCGCACAGGTTCCTCGAAGGTATGCTAATCGCGAACTGGGCCATCGACGCCGACGCCTGTTACATCTACCTGCGTGACGAATATGCCGGTTGTCGTCAAACCCTCGCGACTGAACTCGCACTGCTGCGCGACGAACCACCCTGCGCACTACCACCCGTAGAACTGCGGCGGGGTGCCGGCGCCTACATCTGCGGTGAAGAATCAGCAATGATCGAGTCCATCGAAGGGAAACGGGGGATGCCGCGCCTGCGGCCACCCTACGTCGCGGAAGTTGGCTTGTTTGATCGGCCCACGCTCGAACACAACATGGAGACGCTGTACTGGGTACGGGAACTGGTCGAGCGCGGAGCGGACTGGTTTGCCAGCCACGGCCGCCGTGATCGCAAAGGCCTGCGCTCATTTTCGGTCAGCGGCCGGGTTAAGAAACCAGGCGTGCATCTCGCCCCCGCCGGTATTTCCGTGACCGAACTGATCGATGAATACTGCGGCGGCATGCTCGATGGGCATGAGTTCTACGGGTACTTTCCGGGCGGTGCGTCGGGCGGCATCCTGCCGGCACGCCTCGGCGATGAACCGCTCGATTTCGACACCTTGCAGCCGCACGGTAGCTTCATCGGCTCCGCGGCCGTGATTGTCCTGTCTGACAAAGACAGCGCTCGCGACGCGGCACTTAACGCCATGCGCTTTTTCGAGCACGAAAGTTGCGGGCAGTGCACACCGTGTCGCGTCGGGACCGCAAAAGCAGTTCAGTTGATGGAACAAGATGAATGGGATCGCCGGCTTCTGGAGGACCTCGCTGTCGCCATGGAAGACGCATCCATCTGCGGCCTGGGTCAGGCCGCGCCGAACCCACTACGCTGCGCAATGCGGTATTTCCCGCAGGAGTTTGAGGCATGACGGGGCCGATTCAGTTTACCCTCGACGGCCACACGGCGACCGCCGAAGCGGGCGAAACGATTTTTGAGTGCGCAA
>CAXGUU010000369.1:0-2234 GCA_964012875.1 uncultured bacterium | reverse complement strand
TGAGGTGGTTGGCTTACTTGGGCTGAACGGCGCCGGCAAATCCACCGCCCTCAAGATGCTGGCCGGTGCCCTAGCGCCCGACAGGGGTACGATCGAAGTCGGCGGCTTCGACCTGTTCAAGCAACCCGCGCTGGCCCGAAGTACGTTGGGCTACCTGCCACAACGCGCACCCTTACACGCGGACATGACGGTCGATGATTACCTGTCGCTGTGCGCCGGTTTACATGGCGTAGCTGATCGCGCCGACGCTGTCGCAACGGTCTGTGAGTGCTGCGATCTGAACGACGTGAGGTCGCGCATGCTGGGACACCTTTCGCATGGTTATCAACAACGGGTGGGCATTGCACAGGCGATCGTACATCGTCCTGCACTGGTCATTTTAGACGAACCAACCAACAGCCTTGACCCGGCCCAGATCCGGCAGGTGCGTGACGTCGTGTTCGATTTGTGCACAGACTCAGCCCTGGTGTTGTCGACTCATATCCTTTCTGAAGTCCGGCTGCTGGCCTCGCGTGTGGTGATTTTGCATGAAGGGCGCATTGTTCACGATGGCGCTCTGGAGGGCGACGACCAGATGCTATGGGTGCGGTTTTTAAACGAGCCGGACGCAAACGATCTGGCTACTTTTGCCGCCATCAAAGTCGTCGATCACGGCGCCGATGGACGCTGGTTGATCGAACTGAATGGCACCGAGCTCTCAGCGTTCGTGAAGCACTGCGTTGAATCTGACTGGCGGCTGCTGGAACTGACACCCGATTACGATGGACTGGAACGCGAATTCATGCGCCTAACTCAACCATCTGTACCTGAGTCGGCGCCGGAAACAATCTAATGTCGCTGCACATATTCAGCAGACACGAAATTGGGCGCGCCCTTCGTCGACCGGCGACGTGGGCCGCACTGGCGATGGCCGCACTATTGTCGGCGATCTACTTCTTTTTGTTGCTCGTCCACTATCTCGAACATCAGGACCAGCTATCCAAGTCCGGTGTCACGGTAGAAATCCTGACCCGGTTTTATAGCGCCAGCAGTCTGATGATCCTGCTGGTTGTTCCGATCGTCACCATGTCCGCCCTGACAAATGAGCGGCAATCGCAATTATTGCGTTTCTATTTTTCGACCCCGCTGTCGAGTCGCGCCATCGTCTTCGGCAAACTGGCCGGCGTCGGTGCAGTAATGGCCCCGGTGCTGCTACTCCTGGCCGTGTTGCCCGCAACTTTGTGGTGGGGTGCGAGGATCGATTTCGGCGTGCTGCTGACCTGCGTTCTCGGGCTGGTATTGTTTACCGGGTTCCACCTGGCTCTTGGCGTGTTCGCCTCGGCGCTGTCGTCTTCGGCCATTACCGCCGCCATGCTGACCTTAGTCGTATCACTGTGCCTGTGGTTCGCCGAAACGGCCGCCCACATCGATCCCGAAAGCCAGGGCGCGAGCAGTGTTTCGAGTCTTGCGCACATGCGCGGCTTCTACCAAGGCATTCTGGCGAGTCATGACATCGCCTATTTCGTCATCGGCACCATCACCTTTGTCGCACTGACCTTGGTGGTTATTGATTGCGAGCGCCAGGCCTAATGAAAACGAAGGCTTTCGCACGCCCGCTGGTAACCAGCCTCGTGGTGGTAGCGATCGCGACAGCCGTGTTTCTATGGACGGAACAACGGCCGGTGTATGTAGATGTGAGCCATGCCGCGAGAAATTCGCTTAATGAGACGAGTGTGAAAATTCTTTCCGCTTTCGCGGGCCCGCTCGAAATTCTGGTTTTCGTTCCGGCGCACCCCGAACTGCGACGCGGAATCAGCGATTTCCTTGCGCGCTTTCAGCGTTTGAAAAAGAACCTCGGTGTCCGCTTCGTTGATCCCGGGACGGAGCTAGAAACAGCCCGCCGGTATGGCGCCAACCTCGGGGAAATCGTCTTGCATGTCGATGGCCGTACTGAACGGATCAACGCGTTGAACGAGCATGAAATCGTCAACGCCATTGCGCGTCTGTCACGGGCGCCGGATCGACACATCGTTTTCCTGAACGGCAACGGCGAGCGTCGAATCTCGCGGCAAGCCAATCACGATCTCTCAACATTCGCAGCCTACCTGCGGCAGCGCGGACTGTCGCTGAAGACGCTCGATCCGGCCAGCGGCGGCGAAATTCCCGCGCAGACTGCGCTGCTTGTGATTGCGTCGCCGGCGGTGGCCTACGCCCCCGGCGATATCGAGATGATCGTTGAATATGTCACCGCGGGC
>CAXGUU010000368.1:0-2235 GCA_964012875.1 uncultured bacterium | reverse complement strand
AATGCTGGCTGGTTTCAGGGCGAAGGTATCACCCACGCGCGCCGGTGTTACGATTAGGCCCATGGAGTTGTTCCTGAATTTTGATTTCGCGGCCGCGCGCAATTTACCGAACCTGCCTGCCGAACATCCCTGCGCTCGAATACACGGACATACGTTCTGCGTTGAAATTCTGTTAAGCGGGGATGTTGGAGAGCGTAGTGGCTGGATTATGGATTTTGCCGACGTCGAAGATGCGATTGAGCGCCTGAAACACAAGGTCGATCACCAGTATCTCAACAGCATTGAAGGCCTCGATAATCCAACAACAGAATTACTCGCGATGTGGATATGGCGGGCTCTCAAACCGGAGTTGCCGGGGCTTGCGCAGGTCAAGGTGCAGGAGCACCCGTCGCGCGGCGTGATTTTTAGCGGAGATGACTAATGCTTAAGTTCAGACCCGGTTGGTTACGTGCTGTATTGTCGATCGTATGTTTTGTTAGCACATTGCTCCTGCCTGTCGTTGCGTTGCTGATTGGCGCGATTGGTTGAACACGCTGACTAGCGATGACGATGCGGTCGCCGGGGTAGCTGCCAAACTCGCCGAAAGCGACATCGCGGATGGCCTGCGCACGGCTGTTAACGAACTTGGCCGCAAGGAAGAATTTCTCGCCACTGCCGATGTTCGCATCCCAGTACCGAAGTACCTACAAACGATTGAGAGTGGGCTACAGGGTATTGGTTAGGACGGGATTGCTGATCAGTTTGTCAGCAGAATGAACCGGACAGCCGAGGGTGCTGTGCCACATGCTGCTGGCGTCTTTGCCAATGCGATCAGTACCATGTCGATTGATGATGCGCGTGGCATATTGAAAGGGGAGCCTACCACGGCGACCGACTAGCTGCGTCGCTCCAGTTGCGGCGAATTGGAGCAGCGGTTCCGGTCGCCCGGACAACTGATCTTTTGAAAAAAGTATTCGGAAATTGCTCTCGAGGTCAAGTTGATCGGTGGGCATAGTCGCCGGCATTTTTCAGACCGCACCTAGGTCGGCATCGGATGCCAACCAGCATCAGCCCACAACTGACCGCTGACCGCTGAATTTCGAATCAGGAATGTAATCGCGTCCGCGATTTCCTCGGGACGTATGAGGCGCTTGATCTGGGTGGCGGGCAGTATTTGTGAATTGATATAGTCTTCCCCAAGCGCGCGGACCATCGGCGTATCGGTGAAACCCGGATGCAGTACAGCGCAACGAATACCGTAGAAAATGGCTTCTTTCATTAAGGTTGAGGCGGCGCCTTCTAACCCGATTTTAGTCGAAGCGTAAGCGATCTGCCCCTTATTCCCCTGCGATGAGACGGAACCAATGAAGATGATCACGCCTTGCGTACGTTCCGCTGGATCCCAGCGCTTAAGTCCGCGCGAGAAACGATCTTCGGCGAGCTGCGCAACCATTTCCAACGCCCAGTAGGTTGGTGCGATGAGGTTTACTTCGACGACTTGGCGAAAATTCTCGGGCGGATAGATGTGTGCCTTGCCTTTCTCCTTATTTACTTTGACCGCAAGGGCGTCGCGTGTAATGCCGGCGGCCGGCACGCAAATGTTCACCAGCCCAAACTTCTCGCGCATCTTTTTAAAGACGGTGCGGCGGAAGGTGTCATCGGTCGTATCGCCCTGGAAGGCCACGACGTTCGCACTTCCGGTCTTGTCGAGTTCGGCCGCAGCGTCAATCACGGCATCGGAAATGTCGACCATAGCCAGTGCGGAGACGCCTTGTTTTACCAGTTCGGCACATGCGGCCCGACCGATCCCACTTGCGGCTCCGGTGATGATTGCGACTTTGTCCTTAATCTCCATACTGGTCTCGTTCTGCTTGCCGTGGGAACATTATAGTGCCTCAATGGTGCGGCGCACCATTGATCCGCGCGGCGCGCCGGCTCAGGTTACGGATTCACCCTGAGCTTTATCATCGTAATGAGTACTTACTTTGAGTTGTTGACTCGCCCCGGGTATTCGAGGCTGGCGGAAGCGCGCGATTTCTCGTCACTCATGCTCGAGCAGCTGCGCGCATCGCTGAGCAGCAATAAACAGCACCTAGATGCGCTGGACTGCATTTCTGTCGCCGGGTCATTGAGTCGTCTCGAAGCACACCCCGATTCTGACATTGACCTCGTAATGATCGCCAAAGCCGACGCCACGCTGCAAGCGGTCGATGACGCGGCCGGCCTCGCTATGGAACTTATCCAACCAATCGGCCT
>CAXGUU010000367.1:0-2245 GCA_964012875.1 uncultured bacterium | reverse complement strand
CTCGGTGAGGAACTTGAGGATCGGCGACTGCAGGCCCTCGGCGCCGGCATCGACGACAAACATGGTCGCACCCAAATCTTCGCCGGCTGGGTTGCGCGTTTGCGCCATGACAATATGAAACGCGGCGTCACGGTAGGTCGTGATGATCCATTTACGCCCCGAGATCACAAAATCATCGCCATCAGGCACCGCGATCGTTTGCATCTGGTTGGGGTCCGCCCCGGCACCGTTATCGGGCTCAGTGACCATGAAAGTCGACTTGGCGGTGCCGTCGATCAGCGGTTTCAGCCAGCGATCTTTCTGCTCATCGCTCGCGATCATTTCCAGCATGTGATGATCGCCTTCGCCCGGCATGACATTCAGCGCGACCGGGCCGAGCAGGGAGTAGCCCGCGGCTTCAAGTACGACCGATCGCCCGACGTGGTCGAGCCCCGCGCCACCATACTTGGTCGGCGCATGCAGCGACCAGAGTCCGGCTGCCCGGGCGTGGTCCTGCAATTCAGCACACAATTCCGCCGATGGCCCGTGACCGTCCTGACGGGGATCGCTTTCGTAGGGAATGACCGTCGTGCGCACAAATTCGCGCACCTGGGACCCCAGCGTTTCAAGGGTCGGTGGAAGGGAGAAGTCCATATTTTTCAGTGTTCTGCGTCGTACAGGGAGGGTCAAAAATCACGCAGGGCGCTCGCTTGGCTTCGGCCCGTGTCTGATTGCGTTTATTGTAACGGTGGCGCCTACCTCAAACCTAGCAAAGCGGGTCGAAGGCGGTGCAAAACCGACCCGCTTTATGGCGTATAAATCGGGAAAGTTTCCTTGCAGGGTATCCGAAAGACCGTGAGCGTTTTGCTTTCTGCAGGGGCGGCAGTAGTCATGGAGGTTTCGGACCCGTGTTTCAGTCTTATTTCCTGAGGGCAGGACTTGTTGTCATCCTGGCTGCGCTGGTGAGTCAGGCCGCTGTCGCCCTGGAAGCCGCAGGAAAAGTAGCAGTCGCACGCTGAACGAATAGTCGGGTTCACTGCAATCCAGGTCGATTTCCATGTACTGTAAGTTCAGAGGGAAACTCCGGGGCCACAACGACAGGGTGCAATGACAGTGTCTATCGACCTGCTGGCCGAAGAAACGATTCGCGACCCGTTTTCGCCACTGGCAGCAGTGCGCGAAAGCGACCCGGTCCATTGGTCTGATCGCCACCGCAGCTGGATCCTGACGCGCTACGAAGATGTCCTGCGCGCACTTAAAAGCAACGAATTATCGGTCGAACTCGGCGACAATTTTTTGCAGCTTATGCCAATGACGCACACGCTTGGGCGCTACATCAGGCGCTGGATCGTGTTTACGGATCCGCCCGATCACAGGCGCCTGCGCGGCCTGGTAGCACGCGGTTTCACGCCCGGCGTCATCGCTCATATGCAGGAAGGCATCGAGGCCATCGTCGATGAATTGATCGACACTATCCTCGAGCGCGGCGAAGGCGATTTCATGGAAGATTTTGCCGGCCCGTTGCCGGCGATTGTGATTGCGGAATTGTTTGGTTTGCCTCGGGCAGATCGCGATCGGATCGCCGATTGGTCGAATGCCATCTCTGCTGTCACCATGCGTGAGCTTGGTTCGGAACGTTTCGAATCCGGTGCGGCCGCAATGAGAGAGTTCGCGGAATACATCCGCTGGAACATCGACAGGGTGCGCGAAACACCCGGAGACGAATTGCTCTCCAGACTGGTCGGGGCACGGGAGGAAGGTGATTTGTTGTCTGACGACGAACTCATTGGCACCGTCATGTTGTTCTTGTTCGCTGGCCACGAAACCACCACCGCCTTGCTCGGCAACGGCATGGCCGCGCTGGCCAGCCACGCCGAGGGCCTGAAATCGCTGCGCGCCTGCGATTCGATGGAATTAGCAGTCGAAGAAATGCTGCGCTTCGATGGACCCTCGCGCGTTATGGTGCGTCACGCGATGACCGAATTTGACGTTGCAGGTACGACAATCAAACCGGCGCAACGCATCCTGCTAGCAATTGCGGGCGCCAATCGAGACCCGCGGGTATTTGGCGAACCGGATTCGCTCGATCTCAACCGCGATCCCAATCGCCATCTCGGATTCGGGTTCGGCATGCACTTTTGTATCGGCGCAAACCTGGCGCGGCTGGAGGCGCGCCAGGCGTTCAGACGACTTGTGGATCGCGTGCCGACCATGACCGTCGACCTCGGTGGCCTGGTGTGGCGGCCGACCATGCTCTTGCGCTCGC
>CAXGUU010000366.1:0-2318 GCA_964012875.1 uncultured bacterium | reverse complement strand
ATCCAGATTACTTTCTTGGTGGTCGCCGTGACATCAACACTGCCCTTTCCGAGCAGGCGGTGAAGGAAAAGGTTGCCGATCCGCTGGGACTGTCGGTTCCTGATGCCGCACACGGCATCTTCCGCATTATTAACAACAACATGGTCGACGCGATTCGCGTGGTCTCCATTGAACGCGGCATTGACCCGCGGAATTATTCCCTCGTGGTCGGTGGCGGTGCCGGTGCGATTCATGCCGGCATGCTCGGCCGCACACTTGGCATGAAAAGCGCCATCATCCCGCGCTACAGCGGCGTGTTCTGTTCGTTCGGCATGATCGTCAGTGACGTCCGGCATGATTACATGCAGGCCTTCGCCAGCAATACCGCGCGCTTCGACGTCGAGGGTGTGAATGCAGTGATTTCGGATTTGGAAAAGAAAGCCATTGCCGACATGGTCGAGGAAGGTTTCCCGGAAGGCGAAGTCGTGTTGTCGCGTTTTGCCGATGCGAAGTACCCCGCCCAGATACATGAGCTCACCATCCCCGTACCTGAAGGGCGGCCGCTCACGGCGGACGACGCGAACGCGATGGCGCAGAGTTTTCATGACCTGCACGAGCGGATGTTTACCTATAACGTGACGGACAGCTCGGTCGATCTATTTCACTGGCGCGTCGTCGCCACACGTAAGGTGGCAGCGCCTGAAACGCCGCCGGCCGATACGGGTTCAACCAACGTTGAAGATGCGAAAAAGGGCACCCGGCGTGTCTATTTCGGTGACATCAACGACTACCGCGAGACCAATATTTACGATGGTGATGCGCTGGTTCAGGGCATGGAAGTCAAGGGACCGGCAGTCGTTGAGCAGCAGAACACGACCATCGTCGTGTTTCCCGGTCAGTCAATGTCGGTCAACAAGTTCGGCGACTTTGTTCTTGCACTCTAGATCTAGTGGTAAGGTGCGGCTAAGCACCTTGAATTTTCCGGAGATTCATCCATGAGCACAATTGATCCCGTCAAAGGCCTCGACAGCGGCAGCAAGGTACCGCTGACCGGCGACGACAATATCGACCCGATTACGTTTTCGGTCATTCTGAATCGTTTCAACACCATTGCTCGCGAAATGACGCTGGCGCTGGAGTACACATCCTGGACCTCGATCCTGGCACTGGCGCGCGACTTTTCGTGCGCCATCTATGACGCCAAGGCACGCCAGGTTGCGATGATGGATGCCCTGCCGATTCACTGCAATTCGTTGCACGTCATCCTGGGCTCTATGGTTGAAGCCTTCGAGGGCAACGTCTATGACGGCGACGTTATCGTCAGTAATGACCCTTACAGTGGCAATACCCACGTCGGCGACTTTGTTACGGCCTGCCCGGTGTTTTATAAAGGCGAGCACCTGTTCTGGGCGGTGACCAAGGGCCATCAGCTCGATTGCGGCGCCTATGAGGCAACCAGTGTCGCGCCGAGCGCCAAAGACGTGTGGCAGGAAGCGCTGCAATTGCCACCCATCAAATTCTACGAAAAAGGCGAGCCGCGCCAGGACGTCATTAACATGTATCTGGCCAACGTGCGCTACCGCGACTTGCTCTACGGCGACCTGAAAGCCCAGCTCGGCTCCATCTGGACCGGCAAGCGGCGCATGATCGAACTGGTCGACGAGTATGGCCCTGAAGAAGTGACGAATTACGTCGAAGCCATACTGGACTACGCCGACCGCCGCACCAGCGACGAAATCCGCCAGATTCCGGACGGCACTTACGAAGCTGAGTCGTGGATCGACTCCGACGGCATGGGCAATACCAATCTCAAGGTCAAGGCCGCTGTCACGATCACCGATGACAAAATTCACGTCGACTTTGCCGGTAGCGCGCCGCAAGGGGCCGGCGGCACCAACGGCACACGCGGCGTGATGGAAGCCTCGGCCGGTATCCCGGTGATGACGGCCATCGACCCTGACATTCCGCATAACGACGGTTGCCTGCGACACATCACCTGCGACGCCCCGGAAGGCTCAATCGTCAAGGCCAGGTATCCGGCAGCAACCGCGATGGCAACGCTGTGCCCCGCGGGCCAGGAGCAGGAAGTTGTGTGGAAAGCGCTGGCAAAGGCGGCGCCCGAACGCACGGCAGCGGGCTACGGTGGCTTTCATTGCATTCCCTCGATTTCGGGCGTTGATAAACGCGGCGAGGAAGAGCAGGAATGGGCGGCCATGTTTTTCAATGGCGGCTCAGGCGGCGGCGCCTCCAAGACCGCTGACGGCTGGCCGTTGATCATGACATCCTCGGGACTCGGCGGGCTTAAGATCATCAGTACCGAGATGAGCGAGCTGCTGTAT
>CAXGUU010000365.1:0-2347 GCA_964012875.1 uncultured bacterium | reverse complement strand
AATTTTCGCCGCGCGTTTAAACGCTGGTACGGCATGGGGCCAAGTGAATACCGCAGTCAGATTTTAAATCGTCGGTGAATGCGGCCTGTTTTGGGGCGTGCATACCGTGCGGCCAATGCAGGATGGTCGGCGGGGCTTATGCTCCGGACGAAAACCGGCGCGGGCAACCATCAACTTCCCCCACACTCCGCTGGAATGCAAGAATAAGGAACACGAGGAACGAATCATGCAGCGCTACGCCACCGAAATTCTTGCCGATGATTTCGTTTTCCTCGAAGGCCCGCGTTGGCACGACGGACGGCTATGGTTGTCGGACATCTGGGACCACACCGTCTACGCAATCGACGAAGACGGTGCGCGTGAGCCCATTGTGCGTGTTGAGTCACGGCCGTCCGGGCTCGGTTTCCTGCCCGACGGTACGCCGTTGGTGGTGTCGATGACCGATCGCCGCGTGTGTCGCATCGTCGATGGCAAGCTGGAACCGCACGCCGATCTGAGCGCACTGATCGACGCTGAAATCAACGACATGGTCGTCGACGCCAGGGGCCGCGCCTATGTCGGCAACATGGGTTACGACCTATTCGCCGACGCGCCGCCGTCGAGAGCCGAGATTACCCTGATCGATCCCGACGGCGCCGCCCGCCACGTCGCGCACGATCTTGACTTTCCGAACGGGATGGCGATTCGGGACGGCGGCCACGAGCTGCTCGTCGCCGAATCTTTTGGTCATCGCGTGACTGTATTCAGCATCGACGACGGTGGCGGACTCGACAACAAACGAACGCTGGTCGAACTGCCCGAACAGGTCCCCGATGGCATCTGCCTCGATCAGGCTGGCAACGTCTGGGTCGCGGGTGCGATGGGAGGCCTGTTCTCGCAAGTCAGTCCCAAAGGCCAGGTGATTGCAGAGATCGACGTCAAACCGCGCGCTGCGATCGCCTGCCAGCTTGGGGGCACAGGAGGCAGAACCCTGTTCTGCCTCACCTACGCCGGCGGCATCAAAGAATTGTCGAAAGGCCTGCCGGGTGCGCGCATCGAAACCGTACAAGTCGAAGTACCTGCGGCAGGGTCCCCGTAACTCCTCTGAGTGGCAGCGCTAGTGAAAATCCCTGGAAGCCGTCGTCAATCGACCCAGCATTTCCGAATGATCAAACAATCGATGCGCAATCACGTGAATCACTGCGCCATCGCGCTGGACCTCGCCATTTACACCCATCAGGTGTGCCTGCAATAACTCCCGGCGCTGTGCCTCGACCAGTCTAGACCAGACGATCAGGTTCACAACCCCGGTTTCATCTTCCAGTGTGACAAATACAACGCCGGTAGCCGTGCCCGGGCGCTGCCTCGTAATCACAAGGCCGGCGATGCGAATGCGTTCACCGTGTTTGCGCCCGGCAAGCTCGCCGGCATTGATATAGCGCTTGCGCGACAGCTGCGGCCGTAACAAGGCCAACGGATGGCGCTCCAGGGTCAGCCCCGTGGTCGCATAGTCGGCAACAATGTTCTCGCCTTCGGTTGGTGTCCGTAACAAAGGCCGGCCTTCGGCAATTTCAGGTGGACCATCAAAGACAGGCAACTCAGACTCGACCCCCTGCGCCGCCCAGTTGGCCTGGTGACGATTACCTGCCAGTGTTTTCAGGGCGCCCGCTTTCGACAGGCGATTGATAGCACCTTTATCAAGTTTCGCCCGCGCGGCGAGATCCTGAACATGCCTGAACGATGATTCATTGCGGGCAGTAACGATAGCCGTGGCCGCATCTTCCGCCAGCCCCTTGACCATGCGCAGCCCCAGGCGCAATGCCGGCCGGGAAGCAGGGGTTTGTTCCAGCGTGCAATCCCATTCGCTCACTGTCACATCGGCACTGCGTACTTCAATGCCATGGCGCTGCACGTCCTGCACCAACTGCGCGGGCGCGTAGAAACCCATGGGCTGACTGTTCAGCAGGGCGGCTGTGAACGCTGCCGGCTCATGGCACTTCAACCAAGACGAGACATAAGCCAGCAGGGCGAAACTGGCTGAATGTGATTCCGGGAATCCGTATTCACCAAAGCCCTGGATCTGATTAAAGATCTGCTCGGCGAACCTGGGCGAATAACCCCGCGCCTGCATGCCTTCTACGAGCTTGTCGCGGAACTTGTTAATGCCGCCATTGCGCTTCCAGCTCGCCATCGAACGGCGCAATTGATCGGCCTCCCCCGGTGTAAACCCGGCGGCGACCGTGGCGAGCTTGATCACCTGCTCCTGAAACAGCGGCACGCCCAACGTCCTCTGCAATGCCTCGCGGACTTCCTCACTCGGATATGAGACCGGCTCTTCGCCGTTTCGGCGCCTGAGATAAGGATGAAC
>CAXGUU010000364.1:0-2397 GCA_964012875.1 uncultured bacterium | reverse complement strand
GGCCGACCCGACGCTTCAAGGTCGCGGCGACGCGCCTGAGCAGTTCGCTTTCGTTCATTGTGTACCGGACTATGCGCTGGAAAAAGACTGCGCCACTTCGCGCAGGCGAAATTTCTGAATCTTGCCGCTGGCCGTACGCGGAAACTCATCGATGACCTCGAGTCGTTCAGGCAGGTATTGCTTGGCGAGCTTGCAGCCGAGCAGGTAGTCGACCATGTCGTCAAATTCGAGTTTGGTGTCATCGTGCAGGCTGACGAAGGCGCAACCGCGTTCGCCGAGCCTGGGATCCGGCATGGCGACAATCGCGGCGTCGACGATCGATGGATGGCGGTAGAGAAGTTCTTCCACTTCGACCACCGGAATGTTTTCCCCGCCGCGGATAATGATGTCTTTCGAACGCCCGGTAATGCGGATGTAACCGTCTTTATCCATACGCGCGTTGTCACCAGTCTCGAGCCAACCATCGTAGACCTCATACGCTTCGGGACGCTTGAGATAACCGACGAAATTGGTGGCACAGTGCGCTTGCAGGCGGCCTTCCGTATTTGGCGGCACGACGTTGCCGGCATCATCGACAACGCGGACTTTTTGTTCGTCAAAGCCACAGCCGTCGCTGTCGGTCGTTTTGTCGTCGGCATCATTGATGACGGTGGATGTTGCGATGCCCATCTCCGTCATGCCCCAGGCGCTCATAACGTACATATGCGGCATCTTCGCCTGGGCCTGCTCAACGAGTACGCGCGGGATGGGTGCGCCGGCGCAGAGGAAAAGTCTGAGCGAACTGATGTCGTGCTCATGCACGGACGTGGTGTTGACGAGGTCGGCGAGGAACGGCGTTGAACCGAGGGTAATCGTGCAGCGCTCGGTCGCGACCAGGCGGGCCGCGTCGGTTGCATCCCAGATATCCTGCAGCACACATTTTGCGCCGCGGTAAATCGACAGCACCATGGCGTACATGAAACCGGTCTGGTGAGCCAGCGGCGAACCCATAAAAATGGTGTCGTCATCGGTCATTTCGAATCGCTCGGTTGCATACCGGGCTTTGCAAAGCAGGGTATTGGCAGTGTGCATGACGCCCTTGGGCGCACCCGTGGTGCCGGAGGTATACATCAGTTCCGTAACTGCGTTCGGATCGGGACGCCGCTCGGCGAAGAGCGCATCGGCATCGATTTCTGATTCCCACGCACGCGCCAGCAATACCGATTCAAATGCGCTGGACTCGTCGTCGCCGTTGACCACGACGACGTGTTCGAGTTTCGGGAGTTTTGCGCGCAGTCCCGCGATCATGGACGGGTAGTCAAAGCCCCGAAATTCGCGCGCGATGACGAGAACTTTCGCCTGCGCGAATCCCAGCATGTATTCCAGCTCGCGCTCACGAAAGATTGGCATCAGTGGGTTGATCACCGCACCGATTCGGATGCATGCGGTGTGCAGGGCGGCAAAGTGCCACCAGTTGGGTAGCTGCACTGCGACTATGTCGCCGGCTTCAACGCCAAGCGCCGACAACCCGCAGGCGATGCGGTGTGAGCGACCATCCAGTTCGCCGTAGGTCAGTCGTGTAGCCTGTCCTGTCGCACTGTTGTGGTCGACGATGGCAATCTTGTCCGGCGTCTCGGCGGCAGCGCGCTCAAGGTCATCCACCAGCAGGCGATTCGGCCACAGACCCTTGCCGGTTAGGTGTTCTACCCGCTCTGCCGCGAGAATAGGCTCACAGATCACGTCGTCTGCTCCTCCTGATCCGTGACCAGCGATGAACCGGCCACATGTCCTGGTCTTCTCCCCAACCGCGCGCGCCGTCGATGTCCCATTCAATCAGCGTGTTGATGTCGATAAAGGTGTGGCGGTTGATGATGATTCGGCTCATTGGCATGCCAATGGCGTTGATTTCGCGACCGGCCTCATCAACACCACGAATAATGACCTCATTGATCCAGCCATGTTCTTTGTCACGTCGGGTTTCGCGTTCGCCGCCTCGAAACGATCGGGTCTCACCATCCCGGCGCAGAAATCCATAGGCGATTGCGTCGCCCTCGGGCGTTGTATTGGTGACGGCCAGGAATCCCTGATCGGCATTAACGGCGCCTGTCACGTAGGCCGCCTGGCGCGGGCGATTTTCCGGCCGTCTGCCCCACGTGCGGTCGCGCATGCCGATGCAATCGATATCGATGGTTTCACCATGCAGTGTCAGACGGCCCTGTACGCGCCCGAATTGATCGAAATGACTCGCTTTGCCGAAGGTTGATGAGCTGCCGGTGAGCGGTTCAGGCGGCATGATGCCGGTGAATGTCAGATCTGCCTGCAGCCGTTCGCCGTCGTCAAATCCGAGCGCGTAGCACATCGTTGGGTCGATTACGCGCATCGACACGCCTGTGGGGAGTACGCAATCGGTCAGGTCAA
>CAXGUU010000363.1:0-2542 GCA_964012875.1 uncultured bacterium | reverse complement strand
ACAGTGCGGCAGCTGCGTGATCTCGTGGCGGTCGCCGACGAGCTCTCGTTCACCCATGCACTCGAAGTCGCGAAGCTCGAGGCGGGTAAGGCAGTGCCGGAAGAAATAGCCCACCATCTCGAAGAATTGCTCCCGCAGTAAACCCCGGCATACAGAGCCAGTACATGAACAATTCAATTAATCAGCTTGCATTTATTTTCCCGGGCCAGGGATCACAAAGCGTCGGCATGATGGGCGCGATGGCCGCTGAATTTGACTGCGTTAAAGAACGATTTGGCGAAGCCAGCGAAGCTGTCGGGATTGACCTGTGGACGCTCGCAAACGATGGACCTCCCGAAAAACTCAATCTTACCGCCAATACCCAGCCGGCCCTGTTGGCGGCGAGTGTGGCGACATGGGATGTCTGGCGTACTTGCGGCGGTCCAGAACCGACTTACATGGCCGGCCACAGCTTTGGTGAATATAGTGCACTCGTATGTGCTGGTGCCCTGGAATTCGCCAGTGCCGCTCGACTGGTCGCCGCGCGTGGTCGGTTCATGCAGGCTGCGGTACCAGCCGGCGAGGGCGCGATGGCTGCCGTCCTCGGACTCAAACTCGGAGAGCTTGAGCAGATTTGTGAAGAATTCAATGCTGGCGACATGATTTGCGCGTGCGCCAATCTCAACGCGCCCGGGCAGATTGTCATTGCCGGCAGCACCGCGGCTGTCGACCAGGCCTGTAGTGCAGCAAAAGCTAGGGGCGCGAAACGCGCCATGACCCTACCGGTCAGCGCACCGGCCCACTGCGCCCTGATGGCACCGGCCGCAGCCCAGTTGGGTGAAGAGCTTGCAAGCCTGGATATCAACGCGCCACGTTTCAAAATCATCCACAACGTTGATGTCAGTACTCATACCGATGCGAATGAGATTCGTAACGCGCTGATCGGTCAAATGACCGCACCGGTGCGCTGGATAGAAACAATTGAGCTAATTCAGTCCAGTGGAGTCACGCAACTCATTGAGTGCGGCCCCGGCAAAGTGTTGTCAGGACTGGTCAAGCGGATCAGCAAGGGCCTGAGTTGCGCCAATATCGGGGATGCCGAATCGGTCAGAAACCAAATCGAAAAAATCGGGGAGACGAATGCATGAGTGACGCGCGGGTTGCAATAGTGACTGGTGCCAGCCGCGGAATCGGACGCGCTATTGCCGAACGCCTGGCGGCCGACGGGTTCGAAATTATTGGTACAGCAACCTCGGACGCGAGTCTGGCGCAGATTGAGGAGGCGCTTGGGCCATCCGGAAAACTGAAACTTAAGCTTAACCTTGACGTCACCGACAGCGATTCGGTTGCCGCGCTACTGGACAAGCTGAAGGATGCTGCCCTGGCGCCCGAGATTCTGGTCAACAATGCAGGAATCACGCGCGACAACCTCATGCTGCGCATGAAGGATGACGAATGGACCGACGTCATCGCCGCTAATCTGAACGCGGTCTTCTCGTTAAGCCGGGGACTGTTGCGTTCCATGGTAAAAGCCCGTTACGGACGCATCATTAGCATTACATCGGTCGTCGGGGCTGCAGGAAATGCGGGGCAGGCTAATTACGCAGCGGCGAAGGCTGGCGTGATCGGTTTCACCAAATCACTCGCCCAGGAGGTAGCAAACCGGAATGTGACCGTAAATGCCATTGCGCCAGGGTTCATCGATACCGATATGACGCGCAAGCTAAACGAGCAACAACAACAGGCTGTACTTGGCCAGATCCCGATGGCACGGATGGGGCAGGCGTCGGAAATTGCTTCCGCGGTCGCATTTCTGGCGTCCGAAGAAGCTGCCTACATCACTGGCGAAACGCTGCATGTCAATGGCGGTATGTACATGGCCTGAGCACGGAAAAGGCGATTCGGACAGTGGGCATAATCGCACCTGGGATCCGGCTTAAATTGATGTTTTGCAGATCAATTTCAAACACCCGGGCAAGCCAGTTTTAAGTTTGCTTGGTATACTCTAAACTAACACCCGCCGCGGCTATGGCGGCACCTAATTGGGAGGAAATTCAACTGATGAGCAGCGTTGATGAACGTGTCAAAAAGATCGTCGTGGAACAGCTGGGGGTAAAAGAAGAAGAAGTCACCAACAAAGCTTCTTTCGTCGACGACCTGGGCGCAGATTCGCTCGATACCGTTGAACTTGTGATGGCACTCGAAGAGGAATTCAATACCGAAATCCCAGATGAGGAAGCAGAGAAAATCACGACTGTCCAGCAAGCTGTTGACTACATCAACGAGCATCTGGACGCCTGATAGCATTCACGAATGATCTACAAGGCCGCGATTCGTTGACGAAACGCGGCCTTTTCTTTTGCATCACAGCTTAAACCTGAAGGAACGCAAGCTTGGGGCACCGCGTCGTTATCACTGGTCTCGGGTTGGTTGCACCCAACGGCAACACGGTCGCCGACTCGTGGAGGAGCACCGTCAATGGGGTCAGCGGCATAGGTCCGATCACCGCGTTTGATGCATCGGACTTCAGCGTCCGTATCGCCGGAGAAATTTCTGACTTCGA
>CAXGUU010000362.1:0-2544 GCA_964012875.1 uncultured bacterium | reverse complement strand
CCGCACGCAGCAGTTCACCGACCGGACCGTCATTTGGCACTGAGTAGGACACGGGCTTCTCGGTGATCAGCGCGAAGCTACCGTCATCCCGCGTGATGAAACGCCCGCGCAGGTTCCATTCGGGCGCTGCGTCGTCCTGCACGTCATATTTGCCGTTAGCCGAGGTCTGCCACACATCCACCGTCGCAGCGGCGAGCGGACCACCCGCGGCATCGGTCACCGTCCCGCGAACCAGGCACGGCTCAACATCGTCCAGGCGGCGCCGACGAATATCGCCACCAAACGGCATGCTCGGCGCATCCGGCATATAAAACGGGCCCAGCACCGTCGACTCGGTGCCGGCACCGCCCTTGGGGTGATTGATGGCGTCGACCAGCATTGAAACACCGAGCGTATCCGAGAGCAGGATGAACTCCTGCCGCTTGTCATCGCACTGTTTGCCGGTCGCGGTCAAGAATTCGATGGCCTTGAACCACTCGCCTTCAGTGAGTTCAACGTCTTTTACAAAGTCGTGCAGGTGTTGAATCATCGAGCCGAATATCTGCCTCAAGCGCGGGTCCTCTGTCTGGCTTTGATACGCTTTGATGACCTCGTCAGTCAGATTATCGACGGTAAAATCTTTCATCGGCTGATCCTGTTTAGCGACAATCAATTATGTTCGGTCAGGCGTCGCGATTCTAGTTGTGTCGCTGCCGCTGGTGACGCTTCCAACTGTAGAGATCACATGCACTCCATCGCGTGGTTTCTGCACGTTGCGTTTTGCGTGATGGCAGTCGTCCACGTTCCGTCACAGCCATTGACTGTACCCGCAGCCGGAAGGATGGTCGGCAAAGAAAACGTTAAGCATTTCGAGCTGCTGCTCGACAACGCCTGGATGCATTCTTAAGCGCTGACAAATTCCAAGTTGACGTTGTCGCGACCGAGGTGTTTCCCGTCCAGGCCGCCCGCGCAAGGGCGCCGGCAAACCGCCGGGAAGCGCCGCTGTAACAAATTGTTACAGTCCATACTGCCAGCTTCTGATCTTCGGCACCCGACCCTGGCTGTAGTTAAACATATGACTCGCCCATAAGTAGCGTCCATAGCCGCGCGGAGTTCGCAGCGGCGAATTCGACTGGAGCGCGACGATGGATCTGCTCGCCGTCGTGGAAAACTTACTTGAGTTCACGTTGGACGAATATCCACTGAGTTAGCTGACACCGGCGCGACATCCACTACCAAGGAACGTTGAATGGACAATCACAGCAATGAAATAAACCGGCGCTCTGCCTACCGGGTGGCGCCGAAGACAGAAGATGAGCTATCGCTGACATTGATGAGCAGGCGGCAGCGACTGCCTCTCGGTAAGTTGGCGGACATCGCCATCGGCCGCGCGTATGGTTGTGGAGAAAGACGAAGTCGCGGCCCTCGCTTTCAGCCGACTGGTTAATTTAAGTGTCCTGTCGAAAAAGCACGACATCGAAATGAAGTTGACCGCCGAAGTTGTGTCGGCGACGGAAAACGACGAGCGTTTGTCCTTGCGATTACGCTTTAAGGAAGATCTCAGCGTCCTGACCGAACATGGCGATGAAATTCACCAATTTTTTAACCGGCGTTCGTTCAAACGAAGTTCCAGAATCCAGACCAATACCGACTTCAACGCCATGGTCGCTGCCGTTACGGACGAGCGACCACCCGGCAGCGAATGGTTTGTGGAGATTTACGATATTTCAAATGTCGGTGTAAGCCTGATCTGTGATAAAAAGACGCATGAAGCACTGAGAGAAATCAGAGAGCTGATGCTGTCATCGTCGCTGATGCGACACGAGAATCGCATCACTGTTGCCTGCCGGGTACGACACCGCAATAAATTTGAAAACGGCTACTGCTACGGTTGCGAGTACGATTGGGACAATACGCAGGATCCGCTGAACACGGTTGCGGAAATCGCCGACTACGTTATGAGCTTCCTGGAAACGACCGTGGAATAAAACGCAAAAACACGGGCAGGGGAAAGGGGTGCCAGGCGCCCCTTTTCCCTGTCCATCTAAAAAAGTCGAGATCCAGGCCGATAGTTCGTAACTGAGACTCTGGCTTGTCCAGTGCCCGTCTGGGTTTAAAGTCCTGCAGCCGCTTTTCCGTATCGTCGTCCGGCCGTCGTCCGGTGTTTGCTCGCGCGAGCGTGTCTCAAAATGGATTCCGCTCGCCCGAAATGCACATCTGACAGTACCGCGTTCAATAAGCTCTCGGGGTATCGGCGATGGTTGTAAGAGTCGACGAAGGCCCCAGGTTGGGTTTCGAGTTCGCCGGGTAGATAGTCATCCTCGGGTAACAGCCGGTTTTTCATCGCCTGATGCCAGCACTCAATCTTGCCCTTAAATCAACAGTTGAGGCAGCGCACCCCAACTATGGTGAGCCATGTGCTCGTCATCCCTAATTTCCCCTCGCCGTCGTACCGCCTAGACGAACCTGAACGACAGCGACCCTAAATCCTGAAATCGGACGTTAAAGCTGTCACCCCGCGCAACACCAATGGCAGCCGTAATGCCGCCGGTCATGATGAATGTC
>CAXGUU010000361.1:0-2551 GCA_964012875.1 uncultured bacterium | reverse complement strand
GGAACCACGTGGTAAGTCAACATTTTTGTCAGGATATCTTTGTTGGTCAGCAATTTTTCGAGCAGGCCCGTTGGCACTTTTTCGAAAGCGGCATCGGTAGGCGCAAATACCGTGAAAGGGCCCTCGCGCTTCAACGTGCTGGTGAGGCCCGCTCTTTCGATAGCCGTGATCCAGGTATTAAATTGTCCTGCGTCGGATGCCGTTGTGAGGAGGTCTTTTGCGGACGCCTGAAAGCTCAGGCAGGCTGACATCAGAAAGCTGGCCAAAACGGTCTTCAGGAAACTCGAGTTCAGCATGATTCTCAAGTGTTCGGTATGTTGGAGGTGATGACCTTTATCGTTGTCACTGAGATGTGAGCGGCGCCAGCCAGGGTCAATCCTGATGGCAGCCAATGACCGTAGACAAAGCGTAGACGGTCAACGGAGTCTCACGACCACGGTGTCAGTGGACTGGCAGTTACCAGACCTGACGTTCCGTCGCATTGTCTCGTTCAGTGACCAACGCGCTGTGTGCAACAAGCGACCGGAAGAATGCAGGACAACGTCGGGCCTCGTTGCCACCGCCGTGCTTAACTGTTGGCTTGCACCTTGGCGCTATGCCTCGGATATGGATTCAGATGCCCCTGATGAACTAGTAAGGCGCGCTCAAAAGTGACAGGTCTCTGCTTGGTATAGAGTGGGTGCACTGGTGGCCAACAGAGTCTGCGTGCCCGGTCTTCTTCACGGCCCGATCCTGGAGTGGCTGCAAGAGGGTATGACCAGCAGCGGGCTTACTGCCGAATGTCTTCTCGAACTATTGCACGACAACGGCATTGCCGTTGCGACGGAAATCCGATGTGCCGCCGGGCATTCTACGGGCGCTGCCCAAAAGCGTTACGCGCCCGTTTCGAGAGCGGGTAGCTCAGTTCGCGGATACCGTGTAAATGTTGATCAACTGTTCGCGGCCTCGTACTTCGATTTCCCCGAGCGGAACAACCGAGAGCGAACGCTGGAAACTTGCAACTGTACGCTCGTCGATGAGGATGTTTGTGCCCATGGACTTATTCAGCTGCTCCAAGCGAGCTGCAAGATTCACCGCGTCCCCATGCACCGTGTAATTGAGCCGACTGCCGGACCCCACGTTGCCGGCGATCCCTTCCCCGGTCGCGATGCCAACACGGGTACGCAATGACACCCCTGCAAATGTGCGCTCCGCGCAGATACGCCGAATTGCGGTCGCTGCCTCGATAGCCGCGGCAGCATGATTGTGCTCTTCCACCGGTATGTTGAAGGTGATGAGCATAGCATCGCCCTGGAACTGATTGACGACCCCGGCGTTCGACTCAACCGGTTCGATAATCGCGGAGAAATACTCGTTCAGCATTTCCACAATATGGTCCGGCGACAGCGTTTCACTGATAGCCGTAAAGTCTTGCAGGTCGGTATAGACAATCGTCGCGGTGCGCAGCTGCGGACGCATCGGCTCTCGCTAAGCCATGATGTCGCGAGCAATACGCTCCGGTACGTATTTTCCGAATGTGTCTTTGATGAATGCGCGCTCCCGGAGGCCCTCGGTCATCGTGTTGAAACGACGCGCGAGTCGACCAGTTTCATGTCCGGAGACGACTGGGGCTGTGATGTCGAGTTGCCCATCGCAGACGCGGCCGACCGCCACATCGAGGGCCCGGATCGGCCTGAGCATACTGCGGGCCACGAACCACAACGCCGCCGCAATACCAATCGCCATGGCGCCAAAGTACGGCAGCAGTTCCCTCATTGTCACGGGCCATCCCCGAGTTGGCTGGCGATCAATGCGAGAGGTAGTAGTGAGGTTGCCGCAAAAGCTATCAACAGGTTCGCGGCTAAATGCTGTTTGCCAGCAGGCAGGCGTTTGCCGGTTCGCTCGAATACCGCCAGCCGGAGCGTTGCAGCGTAGTCCGACATGGCGAAATGGCTGAGCGCTGCGTAGTAGCAGATGTGGATCCATGGCAGCGTCATCTGTTCCACTGGTGAAAGCACCGTTGACAGCTCAAAGCCCAGTAACGCGGGTAACAAAATGAACTTGGTCGCGGCAAGCACGGTAATCACGGCGGAGACGTAGACCGTACAGTGCCGAGGCAGCCACACGATAGCCCGCACCGGTGACGGCTCAGAGTCCGGCGAAGCCAGGTAGCGTGCAATCGGCTTAAACAGCACGCGCGCACCAGCGAGCGTTGCTACGATTAGGACGATGGTGGTGGGCAAAAAACGTTCCACCGGAATCGGAAACAGGAACGCAAAACAGACGTCGATCAGCGCAACGCTCATGATCGACAGGTAAAACGAAACTTTCAGGCGACGTGTCCATCGCGCTTGTTCGGTGTCTGAGTCGGCCACGCCGGCGCCAGGCCACGTGTCGAGAAGACTCATGCGGGTTAGCTTCAATTGCATTGGTGAGGCGTCCCGCGCTCGGACGGGCTTATCCGATTCCTGGTCGCGGGGTGATGAAAGTTCTCGGGGGCGCCATAAATGCGGAAAATAAAGCAACGCATGTGAATAGCGTGTGAAGAGGTGGTATCGAGGCAAGTGGCAGA
>CAXGUU010000360.1:0-2553 GCA_964012875.1 uncultured bacterium | reverse complement strand
CGTTGAATTTCACACTGAGCCGGTCGAATTCGGGGGTACTGTGCGGACCACTTATGGTCGTGACCCCGATGGCAATGTGTTCGAGCTGCAGGAGGTCATTGCCCCCGATCTCGCGATCGACCTCGAAAATGTCGTGCCGGATATCCGCACGCAGGTGATCAAATGACAGCATCAACGACGGCATACGTTGCGAGCTACTGGACCTTAGCCGGAAACGTCGTGCCGCTGGGACCGCCGGACGAGGAGGCCAGTCCCCACGACCTCGCGGAGCGTCTGCAGGTCGCCGCGGATTGCGGCTATCGGGGTATGGGCTTCATGCACTCAGATTTGCAGCGGGTTCGCCAACGTTACGACGACCAGAGCTTGCGTACGATGTTCGCCGACCACGGCATCGGTCTGCTGGAACTCGAGTTCCTGGTTGGCTGGATTGACGATGACGAACCGCTGGCAGCGGCCGAAGTGGTTTTTCAGGACATGCTCGACGCCGCGGATGCCCTCGGCGTTCGACATTTCAAAGTAGGCCCCGATATGGAAGGGCGCGATTGGCCGCTCGAACGCATGAGTGAGCGCTTTGCAGCGCTGTGCCGCCGGGCTGCGACGGTCGGCGCGCAAGTCGTGCTTGAACCGATGCCCTGGAGTAATGTTACCGATCTCGACACCGCCATCGATATCGTGCGCACGGCCGGCGAGCCCAATGGCGGTTTGCTAGTGGATATCTGGCACATGGCGCGCGGCGGCATCGACCACGCGGACGTCGCTAAGGTGCCCGCAGGTTTCATCAAGCACGTTGAAATTAATGATGCGCGGGCGGACATGCAGGGAACCCTGCTTGAAGATACGCTCGACCACAGGCTTTTCTGTGGTGAAGGTGATTTGGACGTGGTTTCCTTCATCCGGGCATTGGGACTTCAGGGTTATGAAGGCCCCTACGGCATCGAGATCCTGTCGGCGGCGCAGCGACGGCGGGCGATTGCGGATGTTGGACGCGACGCTATCGAGACGGCAAGGCAGTGTTTTGCGAAGGCCGTACAAAAATAACCAGGTTCGGAAAACAGCCCGGGGCGGACCCCGTGTTGCTGCGCGCTACCATCAGCGTTAACGTGAAGTCTGCCCTTTAACTCTCGATTCATGCCTGCCGTGTTGGCGGTAAAGCCGGCGTTCAGCTACCACGCGTGAGAACCCGGCCAGGCAGTACGCGCTGCACATCGCCGGCGCGCACGACCGAGATGCCATTCACGATCACAGTATCAATCCCGGCCAGGTACGGACGCGACCAATACATTTTTAGGGAGTAGCTTGCCGATACTACCGGGTACGTCGGCTGGAAGGGACCGTTTTCGAGTAAGGCGCGCAGCATGGTGCGTAGGGATATTGGTTGGCGTGCACCGATTCGCCCCGTGCCTGCGCCGCTTCGATCAAACGCAACGATTCGGACATGAGCCCCCAGATATCACGCACGGCCGCTTTGTGATGAGAAATCTGAACGGGGACGCCAGCGCGGGGGTCAATAGTAATAGCTTCCTCGACTGAGGCTACGAGGCCTTCGGCCTCGTCACGCATATGCGTCGAATTTATCTGAACGCCTTGAAAGCAACACGTTGCGCATTCCTTTAAAAGACATTATGGATTCAGGACCGGAACGTGAGTGGAGCCCGTGCGATATCGCGAATGTTGGCGACGCTGGTCCCGTCCTCATTGGTTGCCCTGAACGTATTGCTGACGAGCTTGAGCGCTGGGTTGCGGTCGGCCACGGCTCGCGTTGCCACATCCGGCAGCGCAAGTCTGAGCGCGCGCAGCGCAGCAGAAGGCGTCGGCTTTTTCGCGTTCGGCTGACGCTGCACTGCTAAAGCGTCGGCCGTCGCCGATTTCCCTATAATCACGCCACTGTCCGCGCGACGATAATGACCATCAGTGAGCGAATCAATGACCACGGGATTGCAACTTCAATCAAATGTAACCGCCTCAGGCGTACTTGAAATCACCCTTGAGGACATCGAGTTTCCGGCCCCGGGTGAGAACGAAGTGTTGATCCGGGTTGAAGCAAGCCCCGTTAACCCGTCCGACCTTGGCCTGCTGCTCGCTGGCGCTGATCTATCAGCATCGTCCAGCTCAGGCACGCCCGACCGCCCCAAACTGACCGCATCGCTGTCGCCTGCAGGCATCGCAGCCGTGAAAGCGCGCCTCGATCAACCACTGCCCGTCGGTAATGAGGGCGCCGGTGTCGTAGTCGAGGCGGGCGACGCGCCCGAGGCGCAGGCGCTGATGGGTAAAACGGTCGCCGTTTTGGGCGGTGCCATGTATGCGCAATACCGCGTGATGCCAGCCAGGAACTGTCTTGTGCTGCCGGACGGGGTGACACCACGTGAAGCGGCCTCGTGTTTCGTCAATCCCCTGACCGCGCTTGGCATGGTGGAGACCATGAAGCTCGAAGGGCATAGCGCACTGGTGCATACGGCCGCGGCGTCGAATCTCGGGCAAATGTTATTGAAACTGTGTCAGACCGACGGTGTGCCGCTGGTCAATATTGTGCGCAAGCAAAGCAATGTTGATTTG
>CAXGUU010000359.1:0-2585 GCA_964012875.1 uncultured bacterium | reverse complement strand
CGTCGTGAGAAATGCAGTCTTGGCGATATTCCCTGTAACGATGGCATTGGTGGCGCGGGTGGTACCATAAATGAAGAGTTCTGCCCGACCGAGAATGTCAGCAAGGGAAAGTTCCATGGAATTGGCAGCTGCTTCGAGCGCCCTTTTGAGACCAACAAAAATTCGGTCCGGTGTCGTCGGCGCTTTGCCGATAGTGAAACCGCCCTGGTCGTCCGCGACCACAACGTCGGTAAATGTACCCCCGGTATCCACACTGATGCGCCAGCCTCCTGGCTCTGTTCCAGACATTGCGAATCACGCCTCCCTTGTTATCGTGCGTTGTCGCTCGTCGGCCGGCGCTGATGCTGGCCTCGTCCTCTCATCAGCAGGATGATACTACGTCGCTGGCGGGCCTTCGTGCGGTCCGTCAGTCTGCATACAATCGATCACAGACACAAACAATCCTGGGAGGCGCGGCAATGGCTGAGGGTAGGATTTCCGTAGAGCGGGTCGATCACGTCGCCTGCCTGACATTGAATAATCCACGGCGGCTGAATGCGGTCTCGCAGCTAATGTGGGACCAGATCGCGGTAGAAATGGCGCGCTACGATCGGGACGACGGCGTTCGCGTAGTGATCCTGCAGGGCGCTGGTACAAAGGCATTTGCAGCGGGTGCCGATATTTCAAAATTCGAATCTGAGCGCGCCGACGCAGAACGGATACGGGACTATGAACGTTCGGTCAATCGCGCCTATGCGGCTGTTCAATACGCGCACAAACCAACCATAGCGAAAGTGCGTGGCTATTGTTTCGGTGGCGGGATGGGGCTGGCGTCCTGCTGCGATATCCGCATCTGCAGCGAGGAAGCCAGTTTTTGCATACCGGCGGCGAAGCTGGGTGTCGGCTACGGGCACAACAACACCAAGGTGTTGATGGACCTCATCGGGCCGTCATTCGCCAAGGAAATTCTATACAGTGGCGAGCCCCTTGATGCGGCGCGCGCGGCACGCATCGGGCTGGTCAACCACGTTGTGATGGCTGATGCGCTTGACGATTTTGTTGCCGCTTTCGTCGATCGTCTGGTTCGCAACGCGCCGCTTTCGCTTCGTGCCAGTAATCTTATTGTCAACGAACTGCTGAAAGACGAACCCGATTACGACCTGTGCGCGCGTTTGAGCGAAGATTGCGCTGAAAGTCATGACATCCATGAAGGGCGACGCGCCTTCGTGGAAAAGCGGCTGCCGGAGTTCAAGGGGCACTAGTCATGGATAGCTGTTTCGATATAGCGCAGCAAGGCGTGGACCTCTTCGTAGGTCAGGCTGTTGCCGAAGCCAGGCATTTTTTCGTTGCCTTGGACGATCATTTCAAGCAGGCGCGAACGTTTAACGCTGCCGAGCGCGGGGCCACCACCGTGCCCGCCCTGGCCTTGAGCACCGTGGCAGTGAGAGCAATTCCGGACAAACACAGCCGCGCCGAGCTCGATACGGGTGTTGCTATCCTTGTCGGCCTCGGCATTTTTTTCCTGAAACAGTGCTTCGGCTGCGCTCGGGCCTCTCGGATCTGGCAGCTCATCCAGCGTGCCGTCAAGGCCGAATAGCCACACGCTATCTCCGGGGGGGGACTGGGCGAATAAAGCGCCTGCTGCATACACGGCAACGTATTGTTTACCGTGATGTTCGAAAACCGCCGGGGGCGCGTTCACGCCGGCCCCGGTCTGGAATTCCCACAAGGCGTCGCCGTTGTCGGCATCAAGCGCAACGAAGCGGCCGTCGTTCTGCCCCGTAAAGACGATACCGCCGGCGGTAGCGGTCGAGCCACTGTAGCAGCTGTCACGCCAACGCTGACGCCAGCGCAATTTGTTAGTGCGCAAATCCATGGCCGCGAAGATGCCGTTACGAACATTGTCGTAAATGAATTGGCCGCCCAGGTATTGCTGGCCGACGGGTGCGTCGTCGTCGGCACCACCAATGAACAGACCGATCAAGTCCATCGCGCAGATAAACAGCGTGTGGGATCCAGGGTCGTAGGACGATGGCGCCCACACCGCAGCGCCGAATGAACTCGGTTTTATAGGTAACGCGCGATCGAAGTACGGCGTAAAGATTTTGCCCTGATTGGCGAAGTCGTAACCGTACAGCGGCATCTCCATCGCCTGCGGCACAAAGGCGTCGCCTACGGGCTGCGGCTGCGTTGCCGCGGTTAGTTGCCTGGGTTCCTGCGGCACCGGCACTTCGTCGATGCCGAGCAGCGGCGTGCCGCTTGTGCGGTCGAGAATATAGACCCAGCCCGTTTTACCGGCCTGCGCCAGCGCCTTACGGTGCTTACCCTCATGATTAAGGTCGAATAAAACGACCGGGTTGGCGGCGTCGTAATCCCAGATATCGTGGTGTACCTGCTGAAAGTGCCATCGGTAACTTCCGTCTTCGAGGTTCAACGCGACGATCGAGACCGAATAAAGGTTGTCGCCTGCGCGCATGGCACCGTTGAAATCAGGGCCCGGATTACCCGTAGCGAAGTAGAGCAACCCGAGTTCAGGGTCAACCGCCGGAGTATGCCACACCGTGGCGCCACCACGGCGCCACGCATCAGAGTCTGCGGGCCAGGTT
>CAXGUU010000358.1:0-2647 GCA_964012875.1 uncultured bacterium | reverse complement strand
GCTCGATCCTCCTTCGACCATATAGGTGCCACCGGTCCACGGGCTACCAGCAAAACCGATCAGTGGCACCTGGCCGTCGAGCTCCGGCCGAATCAATGCAACCGCATCAAAAACGTATCCAAGTGACTCGGCCACGTCGGGCACCGCCAGCTTGTCGATGTCACGTCCGTTCTGCACGGGGCGTTCGAATTTCGGGCCCTCACCGGCCTCGAAGTAAAGGCCGAGACCCATCGCGTCGGGAATTGTCAGGATGTCAGAAAACAGTATGGCGGCATCGAGCTTGAACCGGCGTAATGGCTGCAGAGTCACTTCACACGCCAGTTCGGGATTAGCGCAAAGGCTCATGAAGTCGCCGGCCTCTGCACGAACCGCCCGGTACTCGGGCAGGTAACGACCGGCCTGACGCATGATCCAGACCGGCGTGCGCGGCACCGGCTGGCGGCGTAAAGCGCGAAGAAACAGGTCGTTTTTGAGTGTGGCGTTCACGCGAACCGAGCGGCGATGGTTGCCTGAATCGCTTCGGCCGCCGCCCGCGGACTTTCGGCATCCCGAATCGGCCGGCCGACGACGATGTGATCCGCGCCGTTAATAAAGGCCTGCTCGACACTGACGACACGCTTCTGGTCACCGGTCGGCTTGTTATCCACAGGCCGGATGCCCGGCGTGATGACCAGGAGCTTGTTGTCGATGAATTCCCTTAGCTTCGGTGCTTCCAGACCGGAAGAAATTACACCGTCGCATCCGGACTCCAGCGCGCGCTTGGCGCGTGACAGAACCAGCGCTCCGACATCGCAGTCGAAACCAAGGTCATCAAGGTCACCACGGTCGAGGCTGGTCAGCACCGTCACGGCGAGCACCTTCAGCGCATCACCCTTGTTTTCGGCAGCCGCCTCCATAATCGACTGATTGCCATGCACCGTGACGCATGCAGCGCCCCGGTTTTTCAGTTGTCGCACGGCCGAACCGACCGTTGCCGGAATGTCGAAAAACTTGAGATCGGCGAACACCTTCTTGTCCCGCTCGATCATCCAGTCGAGCAGCTCAAAGTAGCCGCCACTCATCATAAGCTCAAGGCCAATCTTGTAGAACGTCACCGAATCGCCGAGTTCAAGGGCGAGCGCGCGGGCACGGTCACAGTCCGGCACATCCATCGCAAAGATCAGTCGGTCCCTCGCGGCAATATCTTTATTGTTCACGTCAATTCCATGGTCAGGCAAAAAGCGCGGCGCATTGTAGCAGCTAAGATGACGTCAAACGCTCGTGTTCGGAGAATGCGAATCGGTCGGTCATGCCCGCGATATAGTCGGCGACGACACGCGCCATGTCAGGGTCGTCACCCTCCGCACGGTCTGCGAATGACGGCAGCATCTCACCCGGGTCATTCATGAATCGCTCGAAGAGAACCTCGATCATCAACCGGGTCTGTTCATTCATAGCCTGGACCTTTTTGTGTCGATAAAGATTCTCACGCAAAAACTTCTTCAAACCGAGGTGCATCTCCAGAACTTCCTCGCTGAAACCGACCACCGGCTTTTCCTCGGCGCGTACATCGTCGATTGTCGCGGGCGCCTTCGCAGCAAGCGCTGACGATGTGTTCTCAATAAGGTCGTTAACGACATGGCCTATCATTCGGCGGATGACTTCATAAATTAGTCGCCTGTCGTCGATATCCGGCCAGCGATGTTTGACCTCGTCGTAGTGCTGAACGAATAATGGCTGTTCGCAAAGCTGGTCCAACCCCAGCAGCCCGGCACGGAAACCGTCATCGACGTCGTGATTGTTATATGCAATGGCGTCGGCAATGTTAACGAGCTGCGCCTCAAGGCCGGCCTGCTGTCGATTCAGAAACCGCTCGCCCAGCGATTCCAATTCGCGAGCATTCTTTTTTGAACAGTGCTTGAGAATGCCCTCTCGCGTCTCGTAGGTAAGATTAAGCCCCGGGAAGTCCGCGTACTTTTCCTCAAGCTCATCGACGACACGCAACGACTGTAGGTTGTGCTCGAAGCCACCAAAGTTCTGCATGCATTGATTGAGTGCATCCTGACCCGCGTGCCCAAAAGGGGTATGTCCCAGATCGTGCGCCAGACTGATCGCCTCAACCAGTGCCTCGTTTAAGTGCAGCGCCCGGGCTGCCGTTCTAGCGATCTGGGCGACCTCCAACGAGTGCGTCAACCGGGTGCGATAGAGATCTCCTTCATGGTTCACAAACACCTGTGTCTTGTACACCAGACGCCTGAATCCTGTGGAGTGAATGATGCGGTCGCGATCGCGCTGGTATTCGCCGCGATACGAGGGAGGCGGTTCTTTGAATCGACGGCCCCTGCTGTGTTCTTCGTACGCTGCGTATGGGGCCAGCGTGTCTGGCGCCGGATTCATTCAGGCACCCGTGGGTTCCAGCACCCTGTCGAGGGAAGCATCGTCGTAATCCGCTGTTACGAAAGCATCACCGAGACGACGCAACAAAACAAATCGAATTTTTTTCGAATGCACTTTCTTGTCGAGTTTCATCGCCTCGCGTAAATTTGCGGCGCCTGCCGTAGGGGGCTCGACAGGCAGTCCAGCCGCTTCAACTATGTCCACCAGCCGTTGTCGCTCCACATCCTCAATATCGCTCATGGCAGCGGCCATTAGCATGCCTGCCGCTACG
>CAXGUU010000357.1:0-2700 GCA_964012875.1 uncultured bacterium | reverse complement strand
AGGCCGTACAATAAAGTAGTGCTCTACCGGACAAATTTTCGAAATTGTTGTGCAAACGCCCACCGAAATTCCGCCACACCTTGAAAAGCCTGCACATGCTGCGTTGGCGTGGCTGAACAAGGCGCGCGATAGTCGTTACGAATTGACCGGTGTGATTGAACCGGAAGCGACCGGTTCAACCGGCGACACGTATGAGCTGGGGCTGGTGCTCTGCGATGGTGAGATTTGCGCGCGCGAGCAGGTGCGAGTCATGCCGCGCGGTGAGGGCTATGACTTTTCCTCAGTCGACATTGCCGCGCCGTCAATCCCGCCCCTGCTTGATCCGCCGCTCGGTTTGCGCCGCGATTGGCTGGCAG
Organism: uncultured bacterium; assembly: GCA_964012875.1. GTDB lineage: Bacteria > Pseudomonadota > Gammaproteobacteria > CAXGUU01. Next base: position 2,344 of record CAXGUU010000357.1, on the reverse strand, counting down.
AGCAATGCGCCAAGTTCGATTTCATCGTGCTGTTGTTTTATCGCGGTCGCTGGTGACCACCTTGTCGCTTCGAGTTGCGAAGCTATCAAAAGTCGGGGGTACTCGACGAAATTCGACAGGCCGGCGGCGAGGTCTTCGCGGTCACGAGCGAACCCCAGTCGCTGGCGACCGAAGCGCAGGAGGACTGGGATTTTCGTTTCCCGGCGGTGGGTGATCCGCACCATGAAATCCGCGAGCAATGCGAACAACGGGGCTGGCTCAAGGTTTACTACAACGAAGACTATGGCCACCTGCGCGCTCGTTCCTGGGCCTCCCATCCGAAGGGTTATTACCAACCGGGCGTGCTGGCACTCAGCCGCCAAGGACGCGTGCTCTACCGATGGCATTGCGTGCCGAAGTACAGCAATATGAGTGGTGCCGGCGCCAGGCCTGAAGCGCGCTATACCTGGGATCACATCAAGGCGAACCTGGACACGGAAACTGATGCGCCGTTGGATCGTGACGCCGTGTTGGGGGCTGAAGATCTGTCCTGGTTTCGATTCCTTCTCATACTCATCGCGCATGGCTGGTTTATCCGACCACGCGCGTTCCCCCTGGCGCGGGCCGATGATCCGCCACGCGTGAGCCCGGGTAAGATGATGTCGCGGGTTTATGCATTCGTGGCGATGTGGTTGCTTGCGTTGGTGGCGCTGCCAGCAGCCTGGGTTGCCACGGCGTTTGCAGGATGGCTGTTGATACTGATGCCGGGTCTTATCGAAATTCACAGACAGTTTCAGAACATTCCCGATCCGGAATAGTTAAATCCGGGGAGCAATCAGCATGCGCAGTGCAGACGAAATATTTGATCATCACCTCGAGGTTTTTGGTGCGGGCGATATTGACGGTATCGTCAGCGACTACAGTGAGGCCTCGGTCATGATGTACGGCGACCAGACCTGGATCGGGCTGGAGGGCGCCCGCGCCTTCTTTCACCTGTGGCTGGACGATTTGATCCCAGCCGGTAGTGAATTCAACCTGATCGACCGGGTGTCCAGCGATGACATGCTCTATATCACCTGGACGGCGGAATCGGCTGGCTACGTGTTTGACTATGGCACTGATACGTTCGTCATGAAAGACGGCAAGATCTGGCGCCAGACGGTCGCGACCCATCATCATGCAAAATCATAACTACTGAGTTCGAATAGAAAGGAGAGACCATTTTGAAGCCTGTCTGCATAGTAATCGGGGCAGGTGCCGGCATCGGCGGCACCGTCGCAAAGAAATTCGCCAAGGAGGGCTATCACGCCCGATTGTGCCGCCGCAGTGACGAAGATGGGCTGCGGAGACTAATCGCCGACATCCAGGCGGACGATGGCGAAGCATCGGGCGAGCTCGTGAATGCGGCCAAGGACGACACTATTGAAGATTTTGTCCGCAAAACGGAAAGTGATGTTGGCCCGATTGAAGTCGTCGTTTACAACCTCGGTGCCCAGATTGGCAATCGTGCTCTGCACGAAACGGCGCTTAAAGCTTTCGAAATTGGTTGGCGCATTGGTACGTTCGGCCTTTTTCGCGTCGCTCAAGCGGTTATTCCGCAAATGATTGAACGCGGCAAGGGCACTATACTGGTCACGTCCTCGACCGCGGCCGTGCGCGGCAACCCGGGCCAGCATTCCCATGCAGCGGCCATGGGCGGGCGGCGGATGTTGTGCCAGTCACTGAACGCCGAATTTTCTGCACAGGGTATCCATGTCGCCCATATCGTTATCGACGGGGCAGTCGACGCGCCGGATACGCTGGGCAAGATGCTCGGACCGGAGAAGTTTCAGGCCTTGCGTGAAAGCCAGGGGCTCGAGCACGACGGGTTGATCCTGCCGGAGAAAGTGGCGGAGACCTACTATCACCTCGCGCAACAACATCGCTCAACCTGGACGCATGAAATTGACATCCGCGCGCATTCCGATCTGCCCTGGTGGAACAACGCGAATCCGGTGCGAATCGAAAGAGAGTAGGAACCGTTTCGGGCAGGCTGCTGAAAAACGTAGCGAGGAAGGTCGGGCGCAAGGCGCGCGCGAGACGAGGACCGGAGTTTATGCGGATAAATGGGGCGAGCCGCCGAGTGCGCAACGCCGCGCACGACCCCCGCAGTAGTTTTTCAGTAGTGTGCTAGATGCCCATCCGCGTTAGGGCCTGCTTGGTCATATAAGACGCCACCATGTCCTCTTCGGGATCCAGCGCGGAATACCAGTTGCCGCGACAGGTTTGACCATGGTGGAAGCGGGTGACGTTGTTCTTCTGGATGTCGTGGCTGATGGCCCAGCACCAGGTCCACTCGGGACGGCCGTCACTGGTGGTCATGGTC
>CAXGUU010000356.1:0-2737 GCA_964012875.1 uncultured bacterium | reverse complement strand
CACCCTGCGTGCCGATGCGGTAATCGCTGGCAAGCAGAATGAAGGCGCCGAGTGCCACGGCGTGGCCGGTCGCCGCGGCAACAACGGGTTGCGGGTGGTTGTAAAGCCGCATCAGTGTGCGAACGCCGAGGTTCACCATGCGCTTGATCTCGGCCTGATCACCACCGCGAATCACCTTCAGGTCGAAGCCGCCGCTCAGGATGCCTGGCCGTCCCATGAGGATCACCGCGTTTGCTTCGGCTTCGGCCTGATCCAGCGCCGTATTGATCGCGTCAAGCATGGCAAACCCGGCCGCATTGGCCTTGCCGTCGTCCATGGTAATGACGCCGATGTTGTCTTTACATTCGAAAGTGAGGATGTCGCTCATGATCGGACTACGTTTCCGTATAAGGATGACTATTCACCATTGAACACCGGTGGCCGCTTTTCCATGAAGGCTGCGACTGCTTCGCGGTGGTCATTGGTTCCAGCGCAGCGCATCAGGTGTTCGGCTTCCATGCCAAGGCACGCGCCCAGATCAATTTCGGGGGCCCGATTAATGTGAGCCTTCATATAGCGGATAGCGATCGGCGCAGCCTGGGCGACTTCGCGGGCGTAGCTTGCCGAGGCTTCCTGAAATTCGTCATCCTCGGCAACACGATTGAAAAGACCCAGTTTCAGGCCCTCTTCGGCGTCTACGCGACGGCTGGTGAAATACATGTCTTTCGCAACCGCGGTGCCAACCAGGCGCGACAACAGCCAACTGCCGCCGTAGTCGCCCGACAGGCCGATGCGACCGAAAGCCGCGGTCACGAAAGCGGATGCGGCGGCGATTCTCAGGTCGCAGGCAAGTGCGATCGACATGCCCGCACCGGCAGCAGCCCCCGGTAACGCGGCGATCGTCGGTGTTTTCATCTCAAACAATCGCAATGTGAGCGTTCGCTGACGTTGTTCCAGCTCGGCGACTTTTTCTTCAAGACTGCGTTCATCGCCCGTCGCCAGCCGGTTGCCACCCATCTGCGAAACGTCGCCGCCGGCACAGAACGCCGGCCCGGCACCGGTCAGCATGACGCAGCGAACGTCACGGCGCCGATCGAGCTCCGGCAATACTGCACGTAGTGCCGGTGTCATCGTTTCCGACAAGGCGTTGCGCTTGTCCGGTCGATTGAAGGTAATCAGGGCGACGCCGTCGTCGACCTCGCACAACAGCTCGTCGGTACCGGTGCCGACTTTACTCATTGAGTTCACCCCGGCACCTGCCAGGCAGATTCACGATTGCGCGGCAAAGGCTTCCGCGAATGCGCCCAGGGAAACGTCGACCCGCGTTGTCAGATCATCATTGAGAATACTGTAAACGATGTCATCGTTGGCGCGAACGTTCATATAAATGACCGCTCCGTCCGGACCGCCTCCCTCGATGTGGGTATCGGCACCATTAGACACCGCGAACTCGCCGGCGCGCCGCACTTTATGGCGCTCATCGCCGTTTTCGTCCTTTTCCCAGATGTGCTGTTCACCATGCAACACAAGCGTCGAGCTCGGTGTGTGATGCGTGTGGTAGAAGCAGCGTCGGTCAGGCTCAAACCTGAACAGCATGTCGATGATGCAGTTGTCGACATCGACGTTCAGCAGCCGATAATCAAAGCCGGTGTAACTGCCGAACGGCTGCCACTGAATGGCAGCAACGTCGAACTGCGGAGACTGAAGTACTGCGCTCATGGTTCCCTCCCTGCGATCGATTGCGTGTTGACCGGGCGAGAGCATATCGAATCATGCGATATTAATCACCGTATTCATCACCGGTCGGCCATGGCCGTCCTTGCCTGTTTCAGCGATCAGCTGACACCCCGGGTTGAGTTTCTGACTGTTGACCCAAGCGGACCACAATAGGTCAAATAGCGAGCTGTTAACACCATCAGGACAACGAAGCGTGAGCAAACCAAAACTGTACGGTATCTCCGGATCGCGAGCACTGCGATCGCTTTGGGCCATCGAGGAATGCGGCATTGAGTACGAACACGTGCCGGTGACGTTTCGCAAGGACTCGAAATCACCGGAGTATCTCGCGGTCAACCCGAACGGCCGCGTGCCGGCGCTCGAGGATGGTGATCTGGTCGTGTTCGAATCGCTTGCCATCAATCTTTACCTCGCCAAGCAATATGGCGGCGGGCTCTATCCGGATAACGTTCAGGACGAGGCACGCGCAGTACAGTGGAGTATCTGGGTCATCGCGGAAATGGAAGATCTGCAGCTGCAGCTCGTGATTCAGAAGATATTCACCAAGGAGGAAGATCGCGATCCGCAGGTCTGGGAAGACGTCAGCAAGAAACTCGCGCGCCCGCTGAAAGTGCTGGACGATGCCCTAGCCGAGAAACAGTGGCTCGTCGGCGACGAATTTTCGATCGCCGATTTAAACGTCGCCGCCGCAATGCTGCTGATGCCGATGGTCGGGTTCGATTACTCGCAGTTCCAAAACGTCAGTCAATGGGCCGAGCGATGTTATGCGCGGCCGGCGCTGGAACGTGCCAAAGCGCGCGACTGAGTCAGCGACCGTCAGCCGAAAGCTGCTGTCGCTACGGCACGTCAGTGAGGTGACCGGCCTGACCCAAAGGCAAATCCGCGCGGCGGTCGAGGCCGGCGAATTTCCGCCGCCCCTGCCGCTGGGACCGTGGGACTTTGGCTGGCCGCAGGACAGGATTGAAACCTGGCTCGCAAAAACAGGCCGCTCCGCTTGAGTGGAGTCTCACCGATACAATAG
>CAXGUU010000355.1:0-2746 GCA_964012875.1 uncultured bacterium | reverse complement strand
CGATGTTTTCGTACCGGCGGAAACCCTGCTTGCTGGCGTCGAGGGCCTGCGTGGTCCGTTCGGTTGTCTGAACCGCGCGCGCTACGGCATCGCGTGGGGCGCAATGGGCGCTGCCGAGTTCTGCTGGCTCGCAGCGCGTGACTACACGCTCGAACGCACACAGTTTGGCCGCCCGCTGGCGGCCAACCAACTGATCCAGAAGAAACTGGCGGACATGCAAACCGAAATCGCACTCGGCTACCAGGCCGCGCTCGCGGTCGGCCGCATGATCGACAACGGGGTCGGCGCACCTGAAGCGATTTCACTGGTCAAGCGAAACAATTGTGGTAAGGCGCTGGACATTGCCCGCGTCGCCCGCGACATGCATGGTGGCAACGGCATCTCTGATGAGTTCCATGTAATTCGGCACGTACTTAATCTCGAGGCAGTGAACACTTACGAGGGCACCCACGACGTTCACGCATTAATTCTGGGGCGCGCACAAACGGGAATTCAGGCCTTTATGGCGTAAATAACTCGTTCAAAAAAACGAGAGGTTACCAACAATGGGAAACATGGGCGGACCCATCGCAAACCTTTTCATTAATGTCGCAATCGCCGCGACCAATTTATCGTAAGTCGCTAAATCGCGAACAAAATAGTCGGCGCCGCGCAAAAAATAATGGAAAAACATGATGTCGACCCGACCTGATTAACTTCGGGGCGAGCGCAATACATATCGGTCTGGTGGTCTTCATTGTGGTTGCTGCGCTGGGCCAGCCCGGCATCCAAACCACATCGTTCGTTGCCATCATCGGTGCGGCCGGACTCGCGATCGCTCTGGCATTTCAGGGATCGCTGTCGAGCCTCGCCTCCGGCGTGCTGCTTATTAACTTTCGCCCGTTCAAAATCGGCGACGTTGCCGAAGCTGCGGGTACCGCTGGAGTAGCCGAAAAAATCGAAATATTCACAACGCAGATCCGCACTGGAGACAATAAGACCATCATCATTCCAAATGCCGCAGTCACCGGAGGCAACATCACGAACTATTCCACCAAGCCGACCCGCCGGGTCGACCTAGTAATCGGTGTGAGCTACGACGATGATCTTGACAAAGTCAGTTCGGTGTTGGAGCACATCCTCAACGCAGATGAGCGCGTATTGAAAGATCCCGAATTCACCATCGGCGTGATTGAACTTGCCGACAACAGTGTCAACTTCGTCGTGCGCCCATGAGTGGACAGCGCCAATTACCGGCCTCTGCATTTCGATCTCCACGAGATCAATAAAAAAGCGGCCCGATAAGAAAAAGGGTTCAACATTCCTTACTCGCAACGCGATGTGCATCTGCACCAGGTTGCCTGACGCCATACGGTAACGTTCGGGCGCGAGCTTCCAGAAACAACGGTGCACGTGATTGCACCGCCGGCCACCTTGTGTTTGAATTCGCCCAGCAGTGAACCGTCCGTGGCTGGTAGGAAACAGGGGCTTTGCTAGCGTCCGGGCGGCACCCATATAACAACGAACGTTCGTCGCGGATTTTAGATTTCGCTTCCGCACACACCCGGCATGGAGGATTGCCGGATATGCTGCGGACTCCGGTGACTGAACATAAAGTTCAAGGACTCAGATGATAAACATTTACGTAGGAAATCTTCCGTACAGCGTCAATAGCGGCGAACTGAAGGAAGCATTCGAATCGTTCGGCAGTGTCGCATCTGCCGAAGTTATATTCGACCGACGGACGAAGCGGTCGCGCGGTTACGGCTTCGTTGAAATGACAGAGGAGGCCGACGGCCGACGGGCGATTTCAGAACTCAATGGCACCGATTTCAATGGGCGTGAACTACGCGTCGACGAATCGCAGCCGAGGGAACAAAAATCTGAACGAAACAACAGCACGAGCAACGGCGGCGGTTCCGCCCGGAGCGCCGCGCCCGCAAATGATCATTCATCCGATAAGAACACCGGCGGGGTGTTCGGTTTCGTAAAGAAAATATTTGGCTGACTCCGACAAGCCCGGCGTCGTGAGCGTGGCCCCGGCCGCAGACGCCGCCTGGCGCGCTTACCAGGCAATGCTGAGAAGCAAGGAAGCGCATTTCGGTCTGTTAGAGTCCATTCACTCGAAACGAAATCAGGGTCAGCAACCGCTACTTGTTGAAACGGCCCGCCTTTCAACCTTGCTTGAAGAACACAACGCGTGCGTGGCCGCTTTTGGGCAGCAGATCAAAGAGCTGGCGATAACTGATCCAGCCGCCCACGCCGGGCTGTTGGCGTTACTGGCGGAAGTGAATCGCGACCCGGAATAAACAAAGCCCCGCTGGCGCTTATTCCTGGGATGTGTCGCCGTCGTCCCACAAGCGCGTGGCAGCGGCGTAGTACTCCGGTTTCCCGGTCGTCCAGATCTCCCCCCAATGCTGCCCCCCGCCATCGACCACGAGCACTTCGCCATTAATAAAATCGCCGCCCGGGCCGCCTACGAAGATTGCCGCTTCAGCAATTTCCCAGGGTGAACCAGAACGCATCAAGGGATTAGTTCTGGGGTAGCGCGATTTAGCCTCTTCCGGATAGACCGCCCAGCCTTCCGTTTCGATAGAGCCGGGCGCGATGCAATTGACACGGATGTTCAGCGGTGCCCACTCGACCGCCGTCTTCTGCGAGAACGCGATCACCCCGGCTCGCGCAGCTGAAGTGTGCGCGACGCCGTACAGACCTTGGTTGACCACAACAATGTTCACGATGCTCCCGCGGCGCTTCTTCTCCCGCC
>CAXGUU010000354.1:0-2790 GCA_964012875.1 uncultured bacterium | reverse complement strand
CGTTTCCATTTCGCGCGCTTCAGGACGGTATGTCTTTCCAGCCAACTTCCAATTCATCGCCGCAATGAACCCCTGCCCCTGCGACTACCTGGGTGGTCCGGATATCGATTGCCAGTGTACAAACCAGGCGATTGATCGTTACAGGTCTCGCTTGTCGGGTCCGCTCGTTGAGCGCATCGATCTGCAAGTGCAGGTTCCACGCCAGACACATGATTTTCTCGCCAACACCACCGGCGCCGAATCGAGCCACGCAGTGCAAAGACGCGTCGTCCATATCCGAACCCCTCAGCTCGAGCGCCAGGGTGTCCTGAACGCAGCACTCGAAGGCGCAGCGTTAAAACTGCATTGCGAGATGGACGCCGACGCGCGCGATCTTCTGGCCCGCTCAATTGAACATTTCGCGCTGAGTGCCCGCGGCCACCACAAGATTTTGCGAGTGGCCCGGACGCTGGCCGACATCGACGGACATCCCCGCTTACGCCAGGCCCACCTTGCCGAAGCGATCGGCTATCGATTGTTTGACCGTGGCGCACAGACGGCCACGCGTCCATTAGTCGGGCTACGTAACACCGACGCACCTGTAGCAGGTCACGACAAGTCTGTAATGGTTCGAAGTCGATACAATGGCAGTTTTAGCAGCAGGCAAGCGGGCAAGTCAGATGGAACCGACCTACGCGATTAAAGTCACAACCGAAACCTTTTATGTCGAGCAGCAATCCGAACCGGCGTCTGACCGGTACGTATTTGCTTATACCATTACGATAGAAAACGTCGGCACCGCAGCAGCCCAGCTCATTGACCGCCATTGGATCATCACTGACGGGCGGGGCGAGGTTGAAGAAGTAAAAGGCGACGGCGTCGTCGGCGATCAGCCTGTGCTCGACCCTGGAGAATCCTACCAATACACCAGTGGCGCGATGTTGAAAACGCCGGTGGGGACAATGACTGGAAGTTACGGCATGGTGGCCGAGGACGGTCACGCCTTTAAGGCTGACATCCCGACCTTCAGCCTGGCGATGCCTAGAACTCTGCACTAAGACGATACACCATGAAAATGTTCCGTAAGTCGCCGGTCTCTTTCACGCTTGGCTGTGTTGCTCCGCCTGGTGTAAAGCCCGCTAGACAGCGTCGTCGCGCCCTACCAAGCGTGAAACATCCTCCGCGAATTTCGAGACATATTCATGAGGCATCACACTAGAGATGTCCACTTACGTCATCGGTGATCTGCAGGGCTGCTACGACGAGTTTTCGCGCCTGCTTGAGCATATCGATTTCGACCAGACAAACGATCGCCTATGGCTGGTCGGCGATCTGGTGAACCGGGGTCCGCAGTCGGCGGCGGTTATGGAACTGGTCATGTCGCTTGACCAGGCCGTCACGACGGTACTTGGCAATCATGATTTGCACCTGCTTGCACTTGCGCTACGGCCGGCGCTCAAACCCAAACGAAAAGATACGTTAGCGGATATCCTCGAATCGCCAGCACGCGACGAAATCTGCCACTGGTTACGACGGCAAAAGATTTTTCATTTTGACCAGGATTTCGGCGTCGCCATGGTACACGCGGGTGTAGCGCCGGAGTGGTCACTTGACGACTGCCTTCGTCTCAGCAGCGAAGTCGAAGCGTGCCTGCAGGACGATCAGAGCGTCGAACTTTTCCTTGAGCACATGTACGGCGACCAGCCCGATCGCTGGGACCCGGCGCTCAGCGGCTATGATCGTCTGCGCTTCATCACGAACTGTTTCACGCGAGTGCGGTATTACACGACAGACGGCGCAGTCGACCTGCACGAAAAAGGGGCACTGGACGAAGCCCCCAGGGGCTTGCTTCCGTGGTTCAAATGCAGCACCCGGCAGACGCAGCATATCCCGATAGTCTTCGGCCACTGGTCAACGCTGCGCTTAAATGAAAATGAAATATCCGAATGTCAGGTCTATCCGCTGGACACCGGTGCCGTGTGGGGCGGTGAACTGACGGCATTGCGACTGGAGGACCGGCAATGCGCCAGCATCTCTTCTGAGCAACAGGTCAGTTTCGATTAGGCGCCGATGCGCTCAAGCGCGAGGAAGCGGAAATCGAAAGCGTGCTTGTCGTCGGCCTGATGATCTTCCGATGACGCCTCGCGCCATTCGTGGTTATCGATGTCGGGGAAATACACGTCACCGGCAACATTCGCATCAACCTGCGTGATGTAGAGCGTTCGCGCGACAGGCAGTGCTTCAGCATAGACCGCTGCACCGCCGATCACGAACGGCGCCGCCGCTGCAGGCAGGCTCTGTAGGGCCTCGGCCAGGCTCCCGAAACAATCACAACCTGGCGCCTGAAAGGCTCGCTGGCGTGTCAGCACGATATTCTGACGCCCAGGTAAGGGGCGCCCGATCGATTCGTGGGTTCGCCGCCCCATAATGATCGGGTGATCCATGGTCAGCGCCTTGAAACGCCGCAGGTCAGCTGGCAGATGCCACGGCAACTGGCCGTCCTTTCCGATCACGCGGGCACGATCCATGGCGACGATAATCGATAGCTGACCGCCCGTAATGGAAACCACGCCTAAATTGCGACCGGCGCAGCAATGTGTGGAAGCGGCGAATAATTTTCGAGTACGAAATCTTCGAACGTGAAATCAAATATTGAACGGACGTCCGGGTTCAGTCGCATCGTCGGCAGCTCACCGGGCATGCGGGCAAGCTGCAGGTCGGCCTGCTCCAGATGATTGAGATAGAGGTGTGCGTCTCCCAGGGTATGCACGAAATCACCAACCTTCAGATCGCAAACCTGGGCGATCATCA
>CAXGUU010000353.1:0-2817 GCA_964012875.1 uncultured bacterium | reverse complement strand
CGTTGACGGCGCCCCAGCCATCGGCGAGCCACAACAATGGCGATTGATAGCCGGCGTCGTTGATAAATTCAAGGTAGTCCCCGTTGGTCACCAGCGAGCTACCAAGCTCGAAGGCGTCGAGCCAGGTTCTGTGCCGCGGTCCCTCGTTGTCAAAATGGAACTGGTTCCCGTCGGCGCCGACCTCGGCCAGGCGCTCGCTAAACTGATGCCATGAATGCTCGGATTTTCTCGGTGCAGTTTCGACGACCCGTTCGCAGTATGCGGGATACAGCGGATTGTGTGACAGCAGATGCTTAATATCCATGAGCAGCAGTTCCTGATGCTGCTGCTCGTGATGCAGCCCGAGCTCGATCAACCCTGCAACTTCCGGCGAGGCGCCGCCGATGACTGACTCCATTTTACTGTCAATGGCATCACGGTACTGCAACACCTCGGCGAGACCTGGCCTGGTGATCATGCCGCGCCTGGGCCTCGGATATTGTTCGCCGACGCCGTTGTAATAGGAATTAAACAGCACTCGGTAGGCTTCATCGTAAGCCTGAAAACCGGACATGTTTGACTCAAGGATAAACGTCTCGAAGAACCATGTGACGTGCGCGAGGTGCCATTTCGACGGACTGGCGTCCGGCATTGACTGGACGCAGGCATCTTCCGGCGACAAAGGCTCGATGAGACGACGCGAGTCGTTACGTATTTGTCGGTAGCGCTTGAGCAGATCGGATGAGTCGACGTCCCGCTCGGTGAGAGAATCGGTGGAGGCGGCCATCATTTGCATCCTAGCTGGGCTCGGGGTCGAGTTCAAAACTGAAACGCGTATCGCCGGTCGTCGTGGCGCTGCGGTCGTAGCTTCGCTCGTGGAAGGTCAGCAGGCCATTGTCGTCGATGAGAATGACCGATGAGCATCGCGTTCCATAATGTTCGCCACGGATAAAAATCGCCTCGCGCAGGTCGCCAGAAGCTTGCGCCGATGCGCTGCTTCTGTCGCTCAGCACATCGAGTAGCGCATCCACAGTGTCGTCGCGATTCGACAAAGTGAGCGCCTCGAATTCCGTGCGCAGGCGCTCCGTTTTTGGCCACGGAGTATGCAGACTCGCGTTGCTCAATGTATAGGTGCCGGCTGCCAGTGTTTGCGATACGGCAGCTTCATTGGAATACCAGCACAGGGCCGAGCCATCGTAGGCAAGCAGGTTGAACCCCTGGTACTGCTGACCATGCCGCGCAACGCTTTCAAGGTGGTCGGGCGCGGTGCTGTTACTGTTCAGAAAATCGGTTACCAACAGGCCGCGTGAGCGCGGCGAGGGTCCGACGTCTAGTTCCCGCGGAACGTTGGTGATGGTGGCCAGACGTCCGGCGCGGTCGAGCGCCAGCCAGGTTCCATTGGCCTCAGCATCGCGCCCGCCAAGTACCTGTGGGTAGTCGTGCCAGAAGCGTGCGGCGTCGGTCGGTCGGGCATGGTATTCATCGCGATTAGCCGCGATAACCAGTCGAAATCCGGGACAACTGCGATACGCAGCCAGAAGTAAGCACATGGGGTGGTCAGGTCTGTCCGTATTTCCTGGGATGAGCAGACAATCAGGCCTGTTCATCCACGGTTGAGGGGCGATCGAGCGGCAGGTTACGTTGCGGGAAACGCCCGAACCGCGCGATTAAATTATAGTGCTCGCGGGCGTGGCTGAGCGCGACCTCTGCGGTTGGGCGGAGCGCTTCCGGGGTGGATTCGAGCAACCGCTCAAAACAACGGACACTGACGGTCTGCGCTTCAATATATTCGGCATGTTCTAGTGGTAAGTACAGAAAACTGCGCTCGATAATTGAAAGCTCGTTGTCGTGGCCGAGTGCGACGGCGTCCCGCGCGAGTGCAAGGGTTCGTGCATCGTAAGCAAACGCCTGTGGCGTGCCGCGATGAATATTGCGGGTAAATTGGTCGAAAATGGTCACCAGCGCCAGGGTGCCACGCGGGCTCAGCTTCCATGTTTTCAGATGCCCGGCGGCCGCTGCGACCAGCGTTGCGGCGAAGTTTTTGCGCACGAGCGCATCAAAACCATCGTCCGCTTTGAACCATCGGCGATTGCGTTGTTTGATGGTGTCCGCGGCATCTGGTTCAGGGCCGAACCAGAAATCGAGCACGTCATCGCTGTTGGCGACGGCAGTACTCAAAAGTGCAGCAGGCTGTGGACCGGACAATCGCCGAGCGCCTCGCGGCCATTCAGGAAATCGAGTTCAATCACGAAAGCGCAGGCGGCGATTTGCGCGCCCGATTTTCCAACGAGTTCGATGCTGGCGGCTGCGGTGCCGCCAGTGGCGATTAAATCGTCCACCAGCAGGACCTTGTCGGTATTGCCCACGGCATCGGTGTGCATATGCAGTTCCGCTTCACCGTACTCGAGCGTATAGGCAGCGCTATGCGTCGATGCGGGTAATTTTCCGGGTTTGCGCAAGGGGATAAAGCCCGCACCGAGCTGATGGGCGACGAGGCTGCCGAAGATGAAACCACGGGCTTCCATGCCTGCAACCGCGGTAATGCCGGTATCTTTGAACGGTTCGGCCAGAAGCCGGGTGGTCTCCGCAAGGGCGTTGGCATCGGCGAGCAGGGGCGTCAGATCCTTGAAAACGATACCCGGTTTTGGAAAATCAGGTATGTCGCGGACGTAGGATTCAATCGAAGACATGGTTCTCTTTAATTTTTAACAGCGCCCGAACAGCATGTTTTTAATGCGACATCTTCGAGCGGAACTTTGACGAGGGGAGGCTGGCAATGTACCTCTGCGGGAGTCGCTTTGAAACCTTGATACCCAAACCTTCGCCGGCGGCGGCGAG
>CAXGUU010000352.1:0-2880 GCA_964012875.1 uncultured bacterium | reverse complement strand
GCCACATACTGGTTGATTCAGAAGCACGCTGTAATGAACTTAAAGATGAAATCACCAATGGCGCTGATTTCGCCGACGTTGCTCGCGCGAATTCAAGTTGCCCGTCGAGAGCACAGGGCGGCGACCTGGGCTCCTTCGGCCCCGGCATGATGGTGCCGGAGTTTGACCAGGTCGTGTTCTCTGGTGAACTTGGCGTCGTGCATGGGCCGGTACAGACGCAGTTCGGTTATCACTTGCTGGAAATCACCAGCCGCACTGACTAGCGATCAGTTCCGGGGACGGTTTACTTAATTCGAATTTGTCCGGGGTGCGGCCGGTATCCGTCATCGCGGATGCCCCGGGCGCAACCAGAAACAAGCTGACTATCCTCGAACCGGCGCCTTAAACAGGTACCCCGACGTCCGATGGGCGCAATTGCAGGAGCCTTGCCTGATGATATCGCCGCGGCGCGCGACGGTATTGTTGCCTTTGCCGAGCGCGAAGTGCTGCCCCGCCATGCCGAACATCGCGACCTGCTCGACGATCCGCGACGGCTCTACCACGAGGACGGCCGTTACTGCGACGAGGCAGTGTCCATCATCCGCGAGGTACGTATGGCCGCGGCCGATGCCGGCTTCTATCACATGTGCACCCCGCAAGCGCTTGGTGGCGCGGGGCTTGGACATCTCGCCTACTACGTCGCCTGGGAAGCATTGTTCCACCGCTGTGGGCCGCAACACTGGCTGATGCTCTATGCTCTGGCCCACTGGGCGTTCGGCCCCAGCCGCTTGCTGGAGAAGGTGACGCCCGAAGCTCAGGCGCGTTTTCTGCCCGATCTGATGGCTGGCCGCACGTCGATGTGTTTCGGCTTGTCAGAGCCCAACGCAGGCTCTGATGCATCGATGATCAAAACGCGGGCGGAGCGGGTCGGTGATGCCTGGCGACTGAATGGGCGCAAAATCTGGACCACCAACGCGCCGATCGCAGACTATTGCATCGTCTTCGCCGTCACCGACCCCGACCAGGCCGCCAAGAAGGCGGGTGGCATTAGCGCCTTTGTAGTGCCGACCACTTCACCGGGATTCAAAGTTTCGCGTGTGATTCGTTTGTTCGGTCATATCGGCGGCGATGAAGCAGAGCTGTCGTTCGACGACATCGAGCTTGAATCATGGCAGTTGGTGGGCGAATTAAATCAGGGATTCAAGGCCGCGCTTTACGGTGTCTCACTGGGGCGCATTTACAATGCCGCACGCAGCGTCGGCTACGGTCGCTGGGCACTGGAGCAGGCCCTCGACTATGCCAATACACGCGAAGCGTTCGGGGAGACGATAGGGAACTACCAGGGTGTCAGTTTTCCGCTGGCGGAATCCGCGACCGAGCTGCATGCTGCACACCTCATGGGGCTGAATGCCGCCCGCCTGCTGGACGATGGTAATCCGGCGATCAAGGAACTGAGCATGGCCAAAGCGTATTCGGTTCAGGTCGGTTTCCGCGCACTCGATCGCGCCATCCAGGTTCATGGCGCCATGGGTTTCACCAACGAGATGGGATTAACTGATGCTTGGCACTCGCTGCGTATTGTCAATGTTGCAGACGGCACCAACGAGATCCTGAATCGGACCATTGCTCAGCGCCTGTTGAAAGGCGACACCGATCTGTAGCTGGCGGGCGATGATTTAAATCGTCGTCCTTTTTCTCAAGCCAGCGCGGCAGGGATGCAGATATACAGGCCGAGCACGATTAACAACGCCGCGATAAGTCTGCGTATGGTCAGGGTCGTTAATGCGGGCGGAAAGCGGTGCCCGATCCAGGTGCCGAGGAACACCAGCGGCAGGCTCCATGCGGTCAGCGTCCACACCTCGATCGTCAGCGCGCCCCCAACACCGACTGTCAGGGTCCGCCACACGGTTGCAATGGCGAAATAAGCCAGCAGCGTCGCCCTGATATTCGCGACAGCGAGTGGTTGCCGGTAAAGGAACCAGCCGACGACTGGCCCCGAGGCCGAAAACATACCGCCGAACAGTCCGCCGCCGGCACCGGCGAGCATGCGAACACTCGCTGCCGATGTACGAGCGATCGGCGTGGGTTTCAGCATCATTGAAATGCCGGCCCAGGTGATAAAAAGCCCCAGCAGCAGCTGCAGCAGTGTCTGGGCGTCCCGATCAAGTGTATTGATGAGGTAAACGCCGAGAACGATGGCTGGTAACTGGCCTGCGACCATTGGCGCCAGTAGCCTGAATTCGATTTTTCGGGTGCGACCTTTAAGCGACAGAAAGATATTGATGCCCGAGACAAGGCTGACCACAGCAGTTAATACCGGCAGTGACAGGTGACCGAAAGCGCCGACGCTGGCCATCATGATCATGCCCATTGCGAAGCCGGCCACGGCCTGTACGTAGCTGCCGAAAAGAACTGCCAGGCAGAATGCCAGCATGGTCACGCTATCGGCTGGCACGGTTGCTTTCGATTATCGTTGGGCGGGAGCGGGGGCAGCACCGGAGACCGGCAGCAGCGGTCGTCGTCTTGCCGGATCAGCAGGCCCTGGTTACAGCGCGCCGGTTTTTCGCATGTGCTCGATGATCGGCGCAGGTTTTGGTGGATGCCAGCGTGTCCTTTTCGGATCCTCGTGCCATTCGAAGTCAAGATGTTCAACGTGGCCGGCTGCTTTGGCTGAATTGAAAACACTGAGCGCGGCCTTAAGCACAGCGCTTTGAGTATCGCGGTCGCCGACGTCGCCATAAGGGCGCCCGAACGGGTGCGCGATCGCAGCGACGCGCGGCATATTCAGCGCGCGCTGGAACTCCCAAATCATGTTCAGCGTTACCGTCGGAATCCCGGCCTGTTCAATCTTGCGGGCGACCAGTCCAAGCGTCGAACCCTGCACCACGATGCTGAATAGCA
>CAXGUU010000351.1:0-2888 GCA_964012875.1 uncultured bacterium | reverse complement strand
AACGCAAGGCAATTACAAGGATGCCTGAAATCAGGATTAGGGCCAGCGAGGTGCCGATCAGCATCGCGCGGATGTTGCGTTGCCCGATGTTCGAGAACATGAGGATGGTGCCCGCGCTTTCCACGTGTTTGACTGCCGGCGCATTGGCCGCCAGCCAGTCGTGGGCGCGACGGTCGAGTGCGATCATGTCGTTGCTCGAAATCAGTTTCAACGTGACTGTGACCTTGCTTGAGGATTTATCGACGTTGATTTGATTGTTTAAATCGAGGCCATAGGGCAACGACATTTCGTAGAGCAGCAGGTACTGGGCGCCAAGATCCCGATTGTTCGGCAATCGATAGTAGTCTGGATCGTCAGCGTGCATGTTCTTATTCAGTTTTTTCATGATCGTCGTGAAACGATCGACGTGCACTGTCTCAGGCTGAATCTCGAGCCATTGTGAAAAAGCCTCGACGTCACGTTGATAATCCGGGTTGCTGATGCCTCCGGAGTCGCCGGAATCAAGAGAGTAACCGAGCGTGTAGATCCCGGTCAGATTGTTCATGAGGAAATCAGTGTCCTGCCGGAACTTGATTGATTCCCCGAAGTAATGCACGAAAACGTCGTTTAACTCGTTGCGGGGAAGGTTGGCGACGCACACGACGATCAGTGTGAGCATGCTCCACAGCAGCTGGCGGCGGCGTTTGATTACAAATTCGGCGAGCCGGTCCATGCGCGTGGAGTCGTCACCTGACGCGGCTGTGACGCGGGCGGGAAGCAGGGTCATCAGTGCAGGCAGGAAGGCCACCGTCAGTGCGAAAGAGACCCCAACGCCGACTGAGACCATGGTGCCGAGGTGCCCGAATGGCGGGACTTCGGAAAAATTCATGGTGAGGAATCCAATTGCCGTGGTCGCGCTGGCAAGGAATACGGGTTGCACATTTACGCGGAGGCTTTCCTCCATGGCCGTCTGCTTTTCGCTGCCCTCGCGCAGTCCGTGGATGTAGGTGACCAACACGTGTACTGCATTGGCGACGGCGACTGTGAGGATGATGATGGGGGTTGAGGTGGTGACTGAAGTCAGCGGGAAGCCCACCAGTCCGGCAAATCCCATTGCTGCGGCAACGGAGCAGACGATCAACAGAAGAGTGACAAAGGTGCCGACGAAGCTTCCAACCAGCAGTGCCAGCAGGACTGCCATTAATATAAAACTCCCAGGCAGCAGTGTGCCGGAGTCGAAAATCGCACTTTCTGAAAACGCGGCGTCCATAAAGACCATGCCCGTCAGGTAGACCTCGAATTGCGGGTGGCGGGTCTGAAAATCGGCGGTCATTTCACGAACGGCAGCGACGATCTCGTTGGTGGCGGCCGTGCGTTGCTCAATCGGGATTTGAAAGGTCAGCGCGATTCCGGTGACGTGTCCGGAGGGGGAGATCAGACGATCTCTCAGCGCGGGTTCGTCGAATACGGCGGTACGCAGATCGTCTATCTGAAACGCCGTCATCTGGTCGGCGCCGGTAATCATATCGGCGACGATGAGGTTATCCTGGTCGGCGACCGTGCGCTGAAAATTGGTAATCGAATCGACCCGGCTTGAATACGGGATCTGCCATGACGCCGTGGTCAATTGCTCGACCGCGCTGAGATTAGCCGATGTAAAAACGTTTTCGTCACTGGGCGCGAGGACGATGACGACGTTGTCATGCTTGGTGTAGGTGTCTTCGAGGGACTCGAAAGCAATTAATTGCGGATTGTCTTTGCCGAAGAATACGCGGTAGCTTGAATCGAAATAGAGTTTCGGCAGGCCGGACGCCAGTGCGGCCACCAACAGCAGAGGCACGATGATGGCAATGGCCCGGTGATTGACGATCCACCGCGCGAAGGCTGATTCAAACTTGTTCATGGCGTGCGCTGATCGGTGTTTTCTGCGGCATCGGGGCAGGCCCTAAGGCCATTGATGATTAGTTGGGCGACACCGCGGGCGCGGTCCTCGAATTCGGCTCTGTCGAACAGGCCCACAAACAAGGGGACGTCGAACAGGAACAGGGTCGAAAAAATGTAGCGCGCAGTGTCAGCGGGGTTTTGCACCTTGAACTCACCACGATCGCCGCCCTCGATGAGGATCTGGGTCAGCAACTGGTGGTGTATTACGTTGCGCGAATGGATTAGATCTGAGCGCTCGCGGGCGATGTTGTCGACCAGTTCGCCGACGCGGGAATCGGGTCCGGCGAGGGCATGGCTGTCATCAACGAGTTCAAGTGCGTAGCGCTCAAGCTTTTGCGACGGGTCGAGCGTTTCATCGCTGACGATACGACGCAGCCGTTCCAGCCGCTCATCCATGCAGCGCGTCGCACATTCGGCCGCTATTTCCTGCTTGTTTTTGAAATACCGATACAGATTCGCTGCTGACATGCCTGCATCTTCGGCGATTTCGGCCATGGTCGTTTTGTTGTAGCCGAAGTGAAGCAGTCGCGCTTCCGCTGCGTCGAGGATGATGTTGTGCGTATAGTTGCTATCGCGCTTGGGGTTCGTGGCCAACAGGCAACCTTGTGCCGCATGCGCAGCATTAAAAAATGAATAATTAACATATTATTCACTATTTCATATTTGAGGCCAAGCACTGGTTCCTGAGGCCCCGCATCAGTGATGTCCGGAGGCGGGTAGCGCGTCGCTAAACGGTCTCAGCAGGGCAGACAGTCGTGGTATCTTGCGCTCCGCTTGCGCTCGCTGCCCGGTTACCCACTGCAGCGGCCCAGGCACTGAAGCGTGTACTCGGCGACAAGACACAGGGGGGAACGATGACCAATTTGCTCACGCGAGGAACGACCTACGAAGAGGTTTACGGCAATTTCAAGTGGGACATTCCCGAGCACTACAACATCGCCAATGATGTTTGTGATCGCTGGGCG
>CAXGUU010000350.1:0-2888 GCA_964012875.1 uncultured bacterium | reverse complement strand
CTTCGATGATCAACCAGGATGCGCCAGAGCATCTCGCCCGGCGCTCGATCAATCGCCGCCGTTTTACACCGCATGCGGTCAGGCGTTATGAGGATTACGTCCGAGAGGTGGCTGTTGAACTGATCGAGGCGGTGCGCCACCAGGGGCACTGCGATCTGGTTGCCGACCTCGCGATGCCGCTGCCCATGCGGGTGATCGGACACATGATGCAGCTGCCCGAAGCCGATTACGCGAGGTTGCTCAAGTGGTCCGATCTCATTGCTACCGGGCTTTCCAACATGCCCGCTGAGTTCGAGCGCGAGGTGCTGGCCGCGGCCACCGAATTCGAACACTACATCACAGACTGGTTTCAGCAGCGCAGCGAAGCGCCCGGCGAGGACATCTTAAGTGCGATTGTCCGGGCCAAAGTACTCGGCCGGCTGCTTGGTCACAAAGACAAAGTCCACGAGGCCTTGCTACTACTTGTCGGTGGTGACGAAACGACCCGACACGTCATCACCGGTGGTGTTGCCGCGTTGCTTGACAACCCCGAGCAGCTGGAAGCGCTCAGACGCGACCCCGGCCTGATGTCGACGGCGGTAGAAGAAATGCTGCGTTGGGTCACCCCGGTCAAGACGCTGGCGCGCGAAGTGGTTGAAGACATTGAACTAGAAGGACAGGGTCTGGCCGCAGGTGATCGGGTCATTATGTTGTTCGAATCCGGTAATCGTGACGCCGCACAATTTAATCAGGCGGATGAGTTCGACATCAGCCGCGATCCCAACCGCCACCTGAGTTTTGGTGGTTACGGTCGTCATCATTGCCTCGGTGCCCACCTGGCCAGGCTGGAGATTCGCGTGATGCTCGAGGAGCTGTTGTCGCGATTACCTGGCCTGCGTCGCGCGCAGGATGGGGGCGCATCCAGAAGGTACGGTACCTTCGTTCTCGGATATGAATCCTTTCCGGTTCAGTTCTAGAAAATTTCGCTGCGGCGACCCCTTCTAACTGAATTTCGGTAAAACCTTCTCTCCGAACAGTTTGAGTGACTGTTCGAACTTTTCGGTCGGCACACCGGGCAGTTGCATACGGCAGATGATTTCAGTTGGCGCCAGGTCGTCGGTCAGTGCGTGCATGCTTTCGGTCACCGATGCCGGATCACCAATGATGTAGCGTGAGGCGAATGTCCGAAAGTCAACTTGTCTTTCGTCGGTGATAAGTTCGCCATCATCGTTGCGCAGTTCGCGTTCGCCTTCGGCCGACTTGCGGCCATAAAGACCGAACAGGTGAGTGATCGCAGGTCCAGCCAGATCTTCGGCTTCCGCGGTTGTTGGAGCGACGAAAACCTCACGGATAATAGGGCGTTCACGGGTTTCGAAACCGACCCTGGCGGCGGCTTCATCGTAGCGTTGATAGTGCGCGATTAATTCTTCGTTCGTGTGTCGTGGAGACGCAGTCACCGGGCAGCCGCGTTTGGCGGCCCGTTCGAGTAATTTCGGCCCGGATACCCCGTACCAGATCGGGATCGGATGCTGCACGGGGCGCGGTACTACCCGGCAGCGCGGGATGTCATAGAAGCGGCCATGATGTTCCAGCTCTTCATCCCGCCAGGACGCTTCCAGAATGTCCAGTATCTCTTCGGCACGCGAGAAGCGCTCGGCGTGCGGTATCTGATAAGCAGCGAATTCTTCTGACACATAGCCGGGAGATACGCCCAGGGTGAGGCGACCCCCGCTCAGGTTGTCGAGCGTCAGTACGTCTTCGACCAGGCGCAGTGGATCGTAGAGCGGCAAAATTAGAATGTTGCTGACCAGCCGCATGCGCTGCGTCATGCCCGCAGCCTGCGCGAGCAGCAGCAGTGGACTTGGTGCCCAGCCGTTGTCCTGCAGGTGGTGCTCGGTGGTCTGGAAGGAATCGAAACCGAGCGATTCGGCCAGGGGCAGCAACCGTGGAAGTTCGCGAAAAGTATCCAGGTGGGTCATTGCGCTGCCAGGCGGCACGATGAAGCTGTACATCAATCCAAATTTCATGTGAGTGACTCGATGTTATGTTCGGTAAAGCTCACCACGCGGTCGAGCGCCTCAGCGAGCCGTTCATGGGACTGTGCGTAGCACAGTCGAAAGTGTTCTTCGTTGCCGGGGCCGAAGGTAAAGCCGGGCGCCAGACCAACATCCTGTTCATCGAGGATCTGGTTGACGTAAGCGTGGCTCGACTTGAGGCCGGGGACACGCGGAAAGGCGTAAAAGGCGCCGGCGGGTGCGGTGAGTTCAAACAAGGGGTGGTTGCCAAGCTTTTCCATCACGATGTCGCGTCCACGCTCGTACTGTTGCCGAAAGGATTGGATGATCGTTTCGCCCTGCTCAAGCGCGACGATGCCCGCGCGTTGAATGAAGGCCGGCGCGCTGGTGTTGTAGCACTCCGACAGTACCGCCATCTGCTCGGCATAGCCTGCTGGCGTCACCATCCAGCCGAGCCGCCAGCCGGTCATCGCGTAGGCCTTGGAAAAGCCATTGATGACAATCAGCGGATCAGTATCGGCGGCGATAGTCAGGAACGACGGCGCGACATCGGCATCGTAAACCGTACGGTGATAGACCTCGTCGGCGACGACGACAAAGCCGTGCTGGCGGGCCAGTGCCAGCATTGTCGCCTGGTCGTTAGTGTCCATGATCCAACCCGTTGGGTTGCTTGGACTGTTGACGTAGACCGCGCGCGTGTTCGGTTTGATCGAGGCTTCTAAATCATTGAAGTCCAAGCGCCAGCCTGCCGGCGTCAGGCGTTGCCGGACGTAGCTGATTTCAGCGCCAATAATGCCGATGGTTCGATCAATGTTTGGCCAATGAGGTGAGACGATAATGGCATGGTCGGCGGCGCCGAGGGTCATCTGCGCTGCGAAGGTCACGCCCAGCATG
>CAXGUU010000349.1:0-2890 GCA_964012875.1 uncultured bacterium | reverse complement strand
GTTCTGTAAACAATTTCGTTCGAAGCCGCTCAAGAATAGTCTTGTCTACCTGCAGTACGGTCCGTCACAACCCGAATTCCTCGATCTCGCCCGTGGCGCCGCTGAAGGGTTCTGCTGGAGCACCGTAATGGGCGTGCACGCCGATGAGCAGGGTCTGGCCTACCGCGAGAAATACAAAAAGCGATTCCCTGGCACGATGGGCTTGTGCTACACCGCGATTGCCTACGACATCGTCTACTACCTGAAGGCGGCGTGGGAAGCGGTTGGCGATCCAATGAAGTTCAAAGACGTCTGCGACTGGATCCGGGTCAATCCTTATGATGGCCTGTGCGGTCACATCGACATGAATAACGAATTCCAGGAGGCCGCCCACTGGCCGGATAACGGCTACCCGGTGCGCGCAAAGACCCGGGACAAGGGCGTACCGCAGCTCTATTTCCAGGTCCAGGAACGCGAACATCGACTGATCTATCCCTACGAGCTAAAGGAAACCTCACTGCAACCTGCACCCTGGTGGACCTAGCCCACCGCGGCAAGATGACGACGAATCCGACAGACGTGTCGCGTCCGTTTTTTGCCTGTGAGGACATTGCGCTCGACCTTGGTGGCCGCGAAATACTGAAAGGCATCTCGCTCGGCGTGAACGCGGGTGAGGTGCTTGGCATCATCGGGCCCAATGGCGCGGGCAAAACCAGTTTGATTGAGGTGCTGTCGGGCCGTATCGCCGCCAAGAGCGGGACGGTGAGCTTGGATGGCCACGACATTACCGCGCTGAAGCTCTACGAACGCGCACGACTGGGTATCGGCCGCACCTATCAAACGCCCGTCGTGCCCGAGGAGCTGACGGTCGCCGAAGTGCTGAAAGCTGCACGTCAGGCCTACCGCCCCTACTTCACCCGCCACCAGGCCGAGTGGGCCATGGAACTCGTGCATTTGCAGGTCAAGGAACGTTTGCCCGCTAGTCAACTGGGCACATTGAACCGCCGTAAATTGTTGCTCGCCTGCCTGCTCATGCGTCGTTGTCCGCTGCTACTGCTCGATGAGCCGGCGGCCGGCATGATCAACTCGGAGGTCGATGAGTTTGATCACCTGATCCGACTGCTGTCGAAAGAGCTCAACATCGCGATCGTCATCGTCGAACACCGTATCGAATTGCTCGACACCATCGCCGACCGCGTGATGGTGATGGACGCGGGCGACACAATTGCTAAAGGCACGCTCGCTGAAATACTTGACGACGACCGCGTGCATGAAGCGTATTTTGAAGGTAGCGCCGCATGAGCGGGATTCTTTGCGTGACCGCGCTTTCAGCCGGCTACGGCCCGATGCGGGTGATTCACGATCTGGACCTCACCGTTGAAGCAGGCGAGCGTATTGGCATTGTTGGCCTCAACGGTCACGGCAAATCAACCCTGTTCCTCGCGATCGCCGGACTGACGGGCTGGCAGCGCGGTTCGATCGTGTTGAACGGCCACGAGGTCGGCGGCACACGCAGCCAGGGGCCGGGCCGTTACACCCATCGTGTGGTGCGTCGCGGGCTCGCGTTGATGCCGCAGGGTGACGAAATCTTTCATGGCCTGACGGTAGAAGAACATCTCGACAGCGGCGCGTTTACGAAGCGCGCCTGGCGCGACCGCAAGTCCCGCAAAGCCTGGGTGCTCGATATATTTCAGCCTTTGAAAGCGCTCATGCGCACACCGGTCGGGCGGCTGTCGGGCGGTGAACGCCGCATGGTTTGTATCGGCCGCGGTCTGATGTCCGATGCTTCACTGTACCTGGTGGACGAACCCTCGCTCGGTCTGGCCCCCAAGATTGGCAAGCGCGTACTCGACGCCCTGATCGATATCGAATTGGGCAGCACAGCCATGGTTATCGCCGAACAGAACGTGGGGCTCCTTGAAGGGCGAGTTGACCGCATCATCGGCATGCACGCCGGCAAACTCAAGGGCGAAGCGTCAGTGTCGCTGGCCGGCACAGTCGCAAGATAGATCATGGATTGGGCCGTTATCGCCATCGATGCCCTGCAACTGGCATGCATTTACGGCTTACTGGCCATCGGCATTTCGATCACCTGGTCAAGCCTGGGCCTGATCAACCTTGCTTACGGGTTTGTCTTTGCGGCCTCTGGTTATGGCGCCTGGCTTGCGGCGACCCATTGGAACGAACACGCGGCCGTGGTCATGGGATGTGGCATCGCAACCGGGGCGCTCGGCGGCGTGTTGATCTGGGCGCTGGCCTTCCTGCCCATACACGACAAACCAAACTTCACCATGCGCGGCATGATCGCCACCGTGGCCATCGCGCTCATCGGCAACCAGTCACTGCTGTGGTATTTCGGGCCACGCGCCAAAGCATTGCCTGAAATCTTTGGTTACTGGCAGTGGGAAGCGGGCAAGATCAGTTTGACCGCCAACACTGTCGGCACGGTCGTGTCGTCGCTGGTTTTGCTTGCAGCCGTCCTGTTCTGGATGAAATCCTCGCGCCGCGGGCTTGAGATTCGGGCCATGATGATGAACCCCCATGCCGCTTCCATCGTCGGCATCGGCGTGCGGCGCACCGGTCTTTACGTGATGGCGTTGACCGGGTCGCTGGCCGGACTGGCGGCGGTACTGCTGTCGCAGGTCTATTACGTCAATCCGTTTTCCGGCACGACACCATTGATCAAAGGCCTCGCGATTGCGTTGTGTGGCGGGCTTGGCAGTGTCGCCGGCGCCGTCATCGCGGCAATCATTTTGGGTATCAACGAAGCGATTACCGCGGCGACAATTGGCGGACAGTACGTACTGATGACGCAGTTTGCGCTGATCATTCTGATCATTCTGATCCGCCCCCGCGGCATCTTGTGGACAGTCCGTATGTGCCCAACAAATATCACACATCGCACCAACCT
>CAXGUU010000348.1:0-2911 GCA_964012875.1 uncultured bacterium | reverse complement strand
GGTCTCTACCCGGTTGACTCAGGCGACTACGAGGCTTTCCGAGAGGCCTTGTCGAAATTACGCCTTAATGATGCGGCGCTCCAGTATGAACCGGAAACTTCCGAGGCGCTTGGTTTCGGTTTTCGTTGTGGCTTCCTGGGCATGCTGCACATGGAAATCATCCAGGAGCGCCTGGAACGTGAGTACGGTATCGCGCTCATCACTACCGCACCAACCGTTATTTACGAAGTTCAGATGAACGGCGGTAAGATTGTCCAGATCGATAACCCTTCGCGACTGCCCGAGGCCAACACCATTGCCGAAATCAGGGAACCGATCATCACTGTCGACATCCTCGTGCCGCAGGACTATCTCGGTAACATCATCAGCCTTTGCGTTGAAAAGCGCGGCTTGCAGAAGAAACTCAATTTCGTCGGCGGCCAGGTCTCCGTTGCCTACGAACTGCCGATGGCAGAAATGGTGACGGACTTCTTTGACCGGCTTAAGTCCGCAACCCGCGGCTACGCGTCGATGGATTATCACTTTGCCCGCTACCAAGCGGCAAACATGGTCAAGATTGATGTCATGATCAATAGCGAGCGGGTCGACGCTTTGTCGATCATCGTGCACCGCGAGCAGGCGCCTTACCGGGCTCGTGAACTGACGCAAAAAATGCGCGAAATTATTCCGAGACAAATGTTCGATATCGCGATTCAGGCATCGATTGGTTCAAAAATCATTGCGCGTGAAACCGTCAAGGCATTGCGCAAGAACGTGACCGCGAAATGTTACGGCGGGGATGTCAGCCGTAAACGGAAACTCCTGGAAAAACAGAAAGCTGGTAAAAAACGCATGAAGCAGTTTGGCTCCGTTGAAATCCCGCAGGAGGCTTTTATGGCCGTGCTCAAAACGGGCAAGCAATCGTGATCTGGGATTTCGCAGCAATCCTGACCCTGCTCGCACTGGTGAGTGGCATTATCTGGGGAATAGACTCAATGTTCTTCGCGCAACGGCGCCTGGAACGGGCTGCCGCGAGGGGCGAACAGGATCCGGATTTGCCGATTCTCGTTGACTACGCGAAATCCTTTTTTCCGATCTTCGTAATTGTTCTGGTGCTGCGCTCATTCCTGGTTGAACCCTTCCGCATCCCCTCGGGATCCATGATTCCGACCTTGCTGGTTGGCGATTTTATTCTCGTGAACAAGTACACCTATGGTATTCGCCTGCCGGTGCTCAATAAGAAGGTGATCAAGCTTGGCGCACCCGAACGCGGCGACGTCGTTGTATTTCGGTATCCGCTTGACCCGGCCACGCCCTTCATCAAGCGGGTAATCGGTTTGCCCGGGGATCGCGTCAGCTACCGCGAAAAGCAGGTCTATATCAATGGCGAACCTGTTGAACGTACGTCCGGGGGCACCTACGTTGGATTGCGCTCCGCTGCCCGCCACACTGGCGCGAACCTGTTTGCCGAGACTCTCGACGGCAATCGGCATAACATCCTCGTTGCGCCGTCCGGCGGCGGGATGAGTGGTGAATTCGAGGTCCCGGACGGGCACTATTTCGTGCTCGGTGACAACCGCGACAACAGCAGGGATTCCCGCTACTGGGGCTACGTTCCTGACCAGAATCTGGTGGGGAAAGCCTTCTTTATTTGGTTAAACTGGGACAGCGGCCCAAATTTCGATCGAATTGGCACTAAAATCAGGTGATCAAGATTCAGGCATTTGAGAAACGAGGGAACTGACATGTATTCTGCTCGATACCAGAGCGGCGTGACCTTAACCGGACTGGTCATGGGCTGCATTGCCCTCGGTGGTACCGCCCTTATAGGCATGAAACTGTGGCCGGTATACAACGAAAAAATGAAGGTCGACATGGCCATGGATAAACTGGCCGGTGCGCCCGAAGGGGCACGGATGACCACCCGCGGGATGGCAAAGGTACTGCAGAAACAGTTCGACGTGAACGACGTTGATAGTATCGATCAGAGGCGGCTCCCGAAGCTCCTGAAAGTAGAACGCCTTAAGGGTAAAGGTAAAGAAGTGACACTGGCTTATGAAATTCGCTCAGAGTTCTTTTCCAACCTCGATATCGTTATGAATTACAGCATGTCCGTTCAGTTGGGCGAACCGACGAGCGACTAAGGCCCATTGCCCGCCACACCTTCGCGATCCGGACTTTGTGCAGCGCTCGGATATGATTTTGTCGATGAAAGCCTCCTTACAGAGGCCCTGACCCATCGCAGTGCTGGCCGTTCGCACAATGAGCGACTGGAGTTCTTGGGCGATGCGGTACTGGACCTGATCGTGACTGAGCAGTTGTATCGCCAGTTCCCCGAAGCTGATGAAGGTCAATTGACCCGTACCCGCGCGCGACTGGTAAAGGGCGAAAGCCTGGCTGCTATCGCGCGTCATATTGAACTTGGAGCACACGTTTCGTTGGGAGACGGCGAGATGAAAAGTGGCGGTTGGCGACGCGACTCAATTCTGGCAAACACGCTCGAAGCCATCATCGGCGCGGTCTTCCTTGATGCCGGTCTTGAGCACGCCCGAGACCTGGTTATTCGTCTGCTCGGCGAGCGCCTGACATCGGTCAAACCCGCCGCCGTATCAAAGGATCCGAAAACCACGTTGCAGGAATATCTTCAAGGCTGCGGGGCCGCGCTGCCGGCTTACGAAACGGTCTCTGTCAGCGGCCCGTCTCATGATCAACAGTTCACTGTTTCCTGTCGAACAGAACTCTTTGCCGACGCGGTGGCGGCGAATGGCAGCAGCCGCCGCAAGGCCGAACAGGCAGCGGCTCGGCACATGCTCGAGAAAATCGGCATACAAGACCAATGAGCCCGCGTTGCGGATCAATTGCAATCGTCGGCCGGCCGAATGTCGGCAAATCGACGTTTCTTAACCGCGTGCTCAATCAAAAATTGAGCATC
>CAXGUU010000347.1:0-3017 GCA_964012875.1 uncultured bacterium | reverse complement strand
ACGAAAAACGTTTCATCGAGGATGTGCATGACCATAGCAACCAACTTTGCATCAACCGATAACTACGTCAAAGGTGGCGTTGAAGTTATTGGCGATGAACAGCCCAGGCGCTACCTGTTCTCCAATATGTACGAGGTCGCCAGTCAATCGGCGCGGTGGGAGCGCGTCGTGATCGCGAAAAACCTGGAATTCACAATTGAATGCGTTCGCGCCGAGGGCGACTCACCGTGGTACGCCGCCGGGCACGACGAGACGGCGCTGTCTATGCAGGGCGATATTGAAGTTCGGTTCATCAAACCTGAAGACGGCATTGCCCCCGCCTACGATCACGAGGGGGCCATTCAGCTCGAGAGCGAGCCTGTCGGGCAGTCGATGGGTTGGGTCAAGCTCAAGCGCGGACACATGAGCCTGTTGCCTGCCGGTAGTGCTTATCAGTTTCACAGTTCGGAAATCGGCGTACTTCTGATTCAATCCATTCTGGGCAACGAATCGATCGAACGCTGGGCCGATATCTGCCAGGCATAAGGAGAAGTGCGATGTCCAGTACACAAGAAACGATAAACTCCAACGCCCACGCCTCCGAACTTGACGATCGCTACGGCTACCACCGTTTCAAAGTAGGCGGGTACACCTTCGAGCGTGACGAATATTTTGTACGATTGACCTACCCCAAGGGCACTTACGTTGCCGATGTCGGCAACTTTCTTCGCTCGATGATGCGTGATGTTGCCTGGGGATTTTTCTATGGCTGGGTGAACTTCGACGACGTTTTTGGCACCGTCAATCATTATGGTTCGGTCGACGTCTTTGTCGGCAGTTACAACGCCGGCTACAAAGCGGCGGGCACCGACTACAGCGAGCGTTTCGACGCAAACACGCTGTTTGATTGTTTCAAGACCATGCTGAGCGACTGGACCAATGCCGGCTTTGATCCCTTTGCCGCGCCACTCGAAACGGGTACGCCCTACGGATCCAAAAACGGTAACAACGACGAAGCGGTAAATTTTCAGCGCGAACTGGCCGCGCGCTTTGTCGGCTCTGATGGTGATACTGAACTACGAACCGACGCCCGCGGCTTTTCCGTGAACCGTCACTTCGAAGATGTCGATCAAAGCGAGCCCGAGATTCATTGCGAACCCGGGTTTGAAGGTGAGCTGTCGGCATTTAACCTGTTCGCCTATCTGTCGCGCTCGCCGGTGACCTGGAACCCGTCAATTGTGTCCTGCGTCGGTGAGAGCGCCTGTTGCCCGACTTCGGAGGAACACATTTTGCCGATCCAGCACGGCAACGACCGGGTCGAGTGGTTCCTGCAGTTATCGGATGAGATCACCTGGCAAATCGGCGACAAAAATACCGCCGCGCCCAAGGCCATTGTCACGATGAAAGCAGGTGATGTTTCCTCAATGCCAGCAGATATCTCGCATCGCGGCTTTTCGCCCAAGCGCTCGATGCTGCTGGTGTGGGAGAACATGACCCCGGGACTTGAGACGCGCTACGAATCAGGAGAACTGCCGCCAACGGCGGCAGAGTTCTAAATACCCGATAGACGAAACGGTTCTTATAGCTTGTCCTGCGAAACCGAACCCACCGGATTAATTTGACCGGGTCAGGTCGCCGGCGAATCGTTATTAACCAGCGCTCGCATGCGCGGTTCACTGACGAAGTACACGGCCCCTTCGTTTCCGTCACTCGTTTTCAGCTCGGAAGAACAAGCCGTCGAGCTCGCCAATGCGACGTCCTATGGGCTCGGCAGCGGGCTGTGGGCCACCAACCTTGCCCGCGCCCACCGCGTCGCCGACGCCATCAACGCCGGTATGGTCTGGATCAACTGCTACAAGCGGGTCCATCCCGGCTTGCCTTTTGGTGGCGTCGGTCAGTCCGGCTTTGGCCGCGACCTTGGTACCGAGTGTCTCGATGAATACACCGAGCCAAAGTCGATTTGGGTCAATTATGACGCCCGGATACCGCCGTTCTATAAACGTTGAATGGGTCACCAAAGCTCGTTTTGAAGACTTTCAGCAATGTTCTGGGATATAAAACCATCCTGCGCGATGATTGAACTTTTCGATTTTGCACCTCACCACCAACCGGGAGCCAAAAAAAATGACCGCTTATGTATCCGTTCACGCAACCGTTAACGACCCAGAAAAACAGCAGGAATACGGCGCCGCCGCCGGACCAATCGTCGAAGCCCATGGCGGCAAGATCGTGTGTCGCGGACCGGCCGAAACACTGCACGGAGAATCCGCGCATCAAATCATGGTGGTGCTTGAGTTTCCGGACAAGCAGTCTGCCATAGACTGGTACAACTCGGCCGATTACCAGGCGATCATCCCGACTCGTGACGCGGCAATGGACAGCGTGTTTATTCTCGGCGGGGAGTAAATCCAAACGACTGTAAGACTGTGGCCGTCACGCGACGGCCACGAACAACACCCGAGAGGACCTTTCGCCGTGCCGCTTGACCCACAGTGCCAGGTGATCGTCGACGCAACCAACGCGGCCGGCGTACCGTTCGAAACGCAGGACTACCCGGAAATTCGCAAGGGCTACGAGGCCTCGACCGATTTTTTCTCGCATCCGACCCCGACGCTCGACAGTGTCGCCAACCTGATGTTTGCCGGACCTGAAACCAACCTGCCCGTTCGGCTTTATCGACCGCGGCGGGAAGGCAATGAGGCATTGCCAACGCTCGTTTTCTACCACGGCGGCGGCTGGGTGGTCGGAAATCCCGACACCCACGATCACGTTTGTCGCTACCTCGCTGCCCGGGGCCAGTGCCTGATTGCCTCGGTCGACTATCGACTCGCGCCGGAACATCCGTTCCCCGCAGCTTTTGATGATGCAGTTGCCGGCGTACGCTGGGTGCAGCGGAAGGCAGATGAAATTGATGCGGATGCTGATCGGATCGCGGTCGGCGGTGACTCTGCCGGCGGCAACCTCGCTGCGGCAGCGGCACTGGCCGTGCGCGGCGAAATCGATCTGCGCGGCCAGTTGCTGATCTACCCGGCAGTCGA
>CAXGUU010000346.1:0-3022 GCA_964012875.1 uncultured bacterium | reverse complement strand
TATGCGCGCTCGCGCTAACCGCACAGCAGCGAGCGCCTTGCCGCCAGTTCACAGTCAGCCTTATGTTTTCTTTTTCACTTGATGCCGAAGACGGTTCTGCGCGGGCAGCTACGCTGGAATTTGATCGTGGTCGCGTGCTCACGCCGGTTTTCATGCCGGTCGGCACTTACGGCACTGTCAAAGCCATGACTCCGACTGAGCTGACGGAACTGGGTGCGCAGGTCGTGCTTGGTAATACCTATCACCTTATGCTCCGACCCGGTTGCGAGATCATTGAGGCTCACGGTGATCTGCACGACTTCATGCAATGGGATGGGCCGATACTGACCGATTCGGGGGGCTACCAGGTCTTCAGTCTCGGTGATATGCGTTCTATTGCAGAGCAGGGCGTGACGTTTCGCTCCCCGGTCAACGGTGACAAGATTTTTTTGTCGCCGGAAATATCGATGTCGGTGCAACGCTCGCTCGGAGCCGATATTGTGATGATTTTCGACGAATGCACGCCCTATCCGGCGGAGCAGGATGCGGCCGCGGAGTCGATGGCACTGTCTCTCCGGTGGGCAGCACGTAGTCGCGCTGCCCATGCCGACTCAACAGCAGCCCTGTTCGGCATCGTTCAGGGCGGCATGTTCGAATCGGTTCGACGGGAATCGGCCGAAGCGTTAGTTGAGATTGGCTTTGATGGCTACGCTATTGGCGGTTTGTCCGTTGGCGAGCCCAAGGAAGATATGGCCCGGGTCAGTGCTTTCACCGCCTCATTGCTGCCACCTGAGCAGCCGCGTTACCTGATGGGCGTCGGGACCCCGAGCGATTTGCTGGATGGCATCGCCGTCGGGATCGACATGTTTGACTGCGTGTTGCCGACCCGCAACGCGCGTAACGGCCATCTCTTTACATCGACTGGTGTGGTCAGAATCCGTAACGCCGAGCACAGGAATTCGCTAAAACCACTGGATGGAAACTGCGCCTGCTATACCTGCTTAAATTTTACCCGTGCCTACCTTCACCATCTCGACAGGACGAATGAGATTCTCGGATCACGCCTGAACACGATCCACAACCTCGCTCACTACCTGGATTTGATGGCTGCTGCCCGGGAGGCTATTTGTGGCGGGTACTTCGAGAAGTTTCGTTGCGATTACAAAGCCCGGCTTGGCGATTGAGGCCCGGTCGACCCAAGGGGCGGGGCGACGTGATACTGCTTCGGGGGGCCTGAGACCCTATGGCATAATACGCGCCCATTTTTGGGAGAGAAAATGAACTTCCTGATTCCGAACGCAATGGCGCAGGCCGCTGCAGGCGCGCCGGCAGATCCCGGGCTTGCCAGCTTTTTACCGCTAGCCATCCTGTTTTTGGTGTTTTACCTGTTTCTGATCAGGCCGCAGATGAAGCGCCAGAAGGAACACAGCAAGATGGTGCAGGGTCTATCCAAGGGAGACGAAGCAGTGACTAATGGCGGTCTGTTGGGAAAGATTACTGAAGTCGGGGACAGCTTCGTTCAGCTCGAAATAGCGAAGGACACCCAGGTGAAGGTACAAAAGCAAGCCATCGCGCAGATCATGCCTAAAGGCACGATTAAGTCGTCGTAGCTGTCCCTCTTTAGTGATTTAAACCACAGTTAACCGGCCGGGAATAACTGATGAATCAATACCCCTTGTGGCGCTACCTGTTGTTGATTGTCGTGATCACCATCGGTGCTATTTACGCGTTGCCGAATATCTACGGCGACGATCCGGCGTTGCAGGTGTCGGCCAGACGCGCAGCCCCGGTCGATCAAGCGCTCGCGGATCGAATCGGCGCTGCGCTCGACAGCGCAGGCGTTGCCACCAAGCGCATCGACGTGCAGGGAAATCGCCTATTGGTGCGTTTCAACGATTTGGACAGTCGGGCTGCCGCTCGTGATGTTGTGATCGAGGCGGCCGGCGACCGCAACTACGTGGTCGCACTCAATCTGGCGTCGGCAACGCCCGCATGGCTGAAAGACTTAGGGGGCAAGCCCATGTACATGGGCCTAGATTTGCGGGGTGGTGTGCACTTTCTGATGCAGGTCGATATGGAAGCCGTGCGCGTTCAGACTGAAGAACGATTCGTCTCCGATCTCAGGACCGCACTGCGCGAAGCCCGCATTCGCTATCGCGCGATCGGGCGCGGCGCAGACGGTGGCATCGAAGTGACTTTCCTGAATGATACAATGTTCGCCGACGGCGCCGCATTGATCGAGGCCGACTATGCCGACCTGCAGGTCAGCGAGGACGCTGATGTAAACGAGCTGCGGATGACCGTCAGCGAAGCGCTGATGGAAGAAACGCGGCGCACGGCGCTCAAGCAAAATCTGACCACGCTCAGGAACCGCGTAAACGAATTCGGCGTCGCCGAACCTGTAATCCAGCAGCAGGGCAGCAGCCGAATCGTTGTGCAGCTGCCGGGCGTCGAAGATACCGCGGAAGCGAAAAAGATACTCGGCGCAACGGCGACGCTCGAGTTCCGTATGGTCGACATCGAGGGTGATGTCGATGCTGCCGTTGAGGGGCGGGGGCCTCTAAAGTCAAAGCTTTACTACGAGCGTAACGGCAGCCCGGTATTGCTCGACAAGCGGGTCATGTTGACCGGCGAGTACATTATCGATGCGGCCTCGGGTATCGAGCAGCAAACCGGCAGCCCGGCGGTTTTCATTACCCTTGACGGAAAGGGCGCTCGAATTTTCAGCCGCGCGACGCGTGAGCAAATCGGTAAGCCCATGGGGGTCGTCTACATCGAGCAGCGCAAGGGGCGGCCGGTTGAAGAAATCATCAACGTCGCGACGATTCGCGATGAACTGTCCAAACGATTTCAGATCACCGGTTTGGATAGCACCGAGGAGGCCCGCACGCTGGCATTGTTGTTGCGTGCCGGTGCTCTGGCTGCACCCATCGAAATTATTGAAGAACGAACCGTAGGACCGAGCCTCGGACAGGACAATATTGACCAAGGCTTGAATTCGGTCATGATCGGCATGCTTGGTGTTCTGATTTTCATGGCCGTG
>CAXGUU010000345.1:0-3047 GCA_964012875.1 uncultured bacterium | reverse complement strand
GAATTGCAGTTGATCAACATTTTTACCGACGACGCCTCGATTAACAGCACCGCGCCCGAACGTTTTCGCGGGCTCGACCGCTACGAAGCCCGGAAACAGGTGGTGGCGGAACTGGAATCTGCCGGCCTGGTCGCACGGATTGACGATCACAAACTGATGGTACCGAGGGGCGATCGGACGCGCGCCGTCATCGAACCCTACCTCACCGATCAGTGGTTTGTCCGCGTTCAACCGCTGGCCGATCCGGCTATCGCCGCAGTCGAAGATGGACGCATTCGTTTCGTACCTGAGAACTGGTCGAAAACGTATTTCGAATGGATGCGCAATATCGAGGATTGGTGCATCTCCAGGCAGTTATGGTGGGGGCACCGCATTCCCGCCTGGTATGACGAAGACGGCAACATTTACGTCGGTCATGACGAAGATGATGCGCGACGCCGCCACCGCATCGACCCGAACATCGAACTGAGACAGGACGAAGATGTTCTGGATACCTGGTTTTCCTCTGCGCTGTGGCCGTTCTCAACCCTGGGCTGGCCAGACCAGACTGCAGCGCTCGAGCGCTTCTATCCAACCAGTGTGCTTGTCACCGGCTTCGACATCATCTTCTTCTGGGTCGCCCGCATGATCATGATGGGGATGAAGTTCATGGGCGACGTTCCTTTCCGCGAAGTCTATATCCATGGTCTGGTGCGCGACGCGGACGGCAACAAAATGTCGAAGTCAAAAGGCAACATCCTTGATCCGCTCGATCTGATAGACGGCATCGAACTCGATGCACTCGTGGCAAAACGGACAAGCGGGCTGATGCGCCCGCAGGACGCGCCGCGCATCGAAGCAGATACCCGGCGACAGTATCCCGATGGCATTCCTGCATTTGGTACCGACGCGCTCAGGTTTACGTTCGCGGTGATGGCAACTCAGGGGCGGGACATTCGTTTCGATCTGGGCCGCATTGGCGGTTACCGAAATTTCTGCAATAAACTGTGGAACGCTGCGCGCTTCGTCATGATGGCAGTCGATCAGTACCGCGGCGATACGCCAACCGATCAACTGCACTTGACCATGCCCGAGCACTGGATTCGGGGCCGCTTTGACAGCGCCATCAAGCAGGTCCGGGAAGGCTTCCAACAATACCGCTTCGACCTCACAGCCCAGGCGCTTTACGAATTCGCCTGGGATGAATACTGCGACTGGTACATTGAGATGGCCAAAGTCCGACTGTACGACGACGACACCAGCCAGGCAGAAAAGGATGCAATCTGCTCGGTCTTGCTGGAGATGCTTGACGGGATGCTGAAGGCCCTACATCCGCTGATGCCTTTTGTTACCGAAGAGATTTGGCTGAAAACAGCACCATTGCTCGGCACCGAGGCCGACACCATCATGCGGCAGGATTTCCCTCAAGTATCCGGACAGAGCAATCCTGACAGCAACGCTGCATTTGCGTGGGTGCGCGATTTCATCCTCGGCGTGCGCCGGGTACGGGCCGAATACGATATCGAGCCCGCCAAGCGGCTCGCCGTACTGACACAGGGCGGCCGGGAAACCGAACACCGATGGCTGAATACATTTCGCCTGCTGATTGAAAAAATCGCCCGCGTCGAATCCGTCGCGCCAATCGACGACGACCAGGTTGAGGCGGCAACCGCCCTGGCCGGAGATATGACCCTGCTAGTGCCGCTGAGCGATCTCATCGATAAAGACGCCGAGCGTGAGCGCCTAACTAGGGAGCTAGAACGCCTGCGCGGCGAAATTGAACGCGCAGAGAAAAAACTGGGCAACAATTCATTTATTGAGCGCGCCCCGGAAGCGGTCGTTACAAAAGAGCGTACACGACTTGCCGACGCGCAATCAGCGCTTGGAAAGATCGCAAACCAACTCGAATCGCTTTGATACTTGAGCTCTGGTTGCCAATGCCAGCCCTAACTTCACACCCGCGTAGACGACCACTACAAATAGTATCGTCGCGGCAATTCCCATCACGATGTAGTGAGACGCAGACCCGCCCCTGAAATCCCGCTCGCACTTGGTTTCACTTTGCACACCAATGGCGTGCGGCGAAAATGCTGCCCAGCATCTCCCTGATACTCAATGGCTTGTCGTCTGCCTGCCGGTCGTTCATGGGTGTTCCTGTGTGGTGAATGCCATACCGGCGCCAAGACCGATCGGGTAGGATCCGAATGTACCTAGCCCCGGCGAGTGCGCAAAATGCTAGCCCGAATGAAAGAAGATATCAGCAGTGTCTATGAACGTGATCCGGCCGCGCGCCATGCGCTGGAGATCCTGACCTGCTATCCGGGTCTGCACGCCGTACTTTTTTACCGCCTTGGTCACTGGCTTTGGAAACTTCAGCTGAAGTGGCTGGCGCGCTTCGTCTCCCACCTCGGGCGCTTCTTCACCGGCATCGAAATCCACCCGGGCGCCCAGATTGGCCGGCGATTTTTCATCGACCACGGCATGGGCGTGGTGATCGGTGAGACTGCGGAAATCGGAGACGACTGCACCTTGTACCACGGAGTCACGCTCGGTGGCACCAGTTGGGAAAAGGGGAAACGACATCCCACTCTCGGCAACGGCGTTGTGATTGGCGCCGGGGCTAAAGTACTGGGGCCGGTCAACGTCGGGGAAAACGCGCGCATTGGATCCAACTCCGTCGTTGTCCGCGACGTCGAAGGCGGCGCGACAATAGTCGGCGTGCCGGGACGCCCGGTACAGGCCGCACTTACGGACAAATTCCGTCAGCGGGAAGAGACGGCACGCAAAATCGGCTTCGACGCCTATGGCGAGGTCGGCGACATGTCGGATCCGGTGACTCAGGCGCTCGACTCGCTGCTCGACCATACACATTCGGTCGAAAACGAAATCGCAGAATTACGACAAAAACTGGAAGCCCTGGAACGTTTAGCCGAGGAATCAACCTCCACACTGAAGTAGGGCACGCCACTCCGACAGAATTTGTGCATCGCAATACTTGACCGCTTTACTGGGTTAATTAAAATACCCGACTTGATTAGTCGGATTAAGCGCCCAACCACAGGAGCGGC
>CAXGUU010000344.1:0-3058 GCA_964012875.1 uncultured bacterium | reverse complement strand
TGGGCGTGAGAACTCGTGGTCGTGAGGTAAAAATGTTCGTCTGCGAACTTGGCCGCGACGCCGTCATCTACTAGCGTGCCGCTGCCGTCGACATTGAATATGTAACGCGTCATGCCGACCTTGAGTTTGTCAAACCCGCAGGTATAGGCGTACTCGAGTAGCGCTGGGGCATCGGGGCCGAATATTTCGATCTTACCCAGCGTTGACACATCGATCAGGCCGACACCCTCGCGCACCGCCTTGTATTCATCGAGTATCGCTTGGTCGACTGGTTTTGGGCCGTAACTCATCGGGCGCAACCACGTGCCTGCTTCTTTGATTTCCGCCTGATTGGCCTTGTGGTATTCGTGTAAGGGGGTGCACCACTGCCGTCGCATGCGCCTGCCGGCAAGTGCGCGGATCGGAACCGGATGAACAAACGGTCGGGTGGTGGTCGTACCAACGGCACTGACCGACTGGCTGTTCAGTTTGGCGGCGATGCGCACACCGTTCATGTTCGACACCTTGCCCTGACTCGGACCCATGCCGATGGTTGAATAGCGCTTCATTAACTCGACTGATCCGAAACCCTCGCGCCAAGAGGTAACCAAGTCGTTGACCGTGAGGTCTTCGTCGAAATCAACGAACGCCTTGCCACGGCCTCCGGCGAACACGGGATAGCGATGGGAGCTTGCTCGTGAAGGGCGGGGCGGCCGCGATTGCGGTTGACCGGTGAGCCCCAGATAACTGCAAACCTCGACTGCTGCTGCCTGCCCATCCAGCAGGCGATCTTCCAGTGAGTGAATGCCATTAACCTTGCCTGCTGCGAATACGCCTGCAGGCATTTGAAAGGGCCGAATCTGCTCCAGTACCCGGTCATAATCGAGTTTGGCGCCTGCCTGGTACAGCAGTCCGGCCGCCGGCGCCCAACCGGTTGCCATCAGTAACGCATCGCACTCGATGGTCTGCTGTACGCGTTCGGTGCCGGTACGGAAGCTGGCTGCGGCGAGTTCGCCGCCACGGGCCCGGGCCCCCTCAATACCAACGCGGCCAAGTAACTGCATGCCGGCGTGAAAGGCAGCGTCCGCGCGATCGCCGCGTGATTCAGGATCAGCGAGGTCCGCGATCGCAACCACGTTCACGCCATGCGATTTCAAGTTCAGGGCTGTGTCGTAAGCGCCGCTGTGACCGGCAATCACCGTCACCGCATGGCCGCTTGAAACGCCATAGCGGTGCAGAAGCCGTTCTGCACCGCTTGCCAGCATCACGCCCGGCAGATCGTTGTTCGGAAAAACCGTGGGTTGTTCGTAGGCACCCATGGCGATAACAATAGCCCGCGCATGCACGTTCAAAATCCCGTTCGGTCCGACCAGGGGTACGCTGTGGTCATCATAAAATCCGGCGGCGAAATGTGAGGACAAGACCGTGAAATCTGCCGCTCCGCGGATGTTGTTCAACACCCTCGTCTTGAATGTCTGCGCGTCGGCATCAGCAACGTGGGCGTAATCCAGGCTGCCCCCCGCCCGCGGGTTTTCGTCCGTCACGACGACCTTGAGGCCGGAATCAAGCAGCGCGTTTGCTGCCGCAAGGCCGCTGGCACCCGCGCCGATTATCAACACGTCCGCATAGTGATGACGGCGCGGCAGACGCTCGCGCTGTTGCGCGGTATTCACCTTGCCAAGGCCGGCGAGATGCCTAATTAGGCGCTCCCAGTGAGGAAACAATTGTCGTGGCCGGTAAAATGCCTTGTAGTAGAAGCCGACCGGCAGGAATCGTGACAAGAGTCCCAGGCCCTGAGTTAAATCACGACGCACACCACCTAGGGTATTGACCGCCCGATAACGCTCACCGGCAACCGGCGCTTCGACATCGCCACGAATATGGGTTCTTCGAGTTGTCTCCACCAGGACATTGGCATCATGGTTCGCCATCGATAGCAGCCCGCGTCGCCGATGGTATTTGAAGCTGCGCGCCAGGGTGCGCTGGCCACTGGCCAGAACGGCGCTTGAAATGACATCGCCTTCGAAGGCGTCAATCGTGCGACCTTCGAATTCGAACTGGAACGGTTTATTGCGATCGATCCATTCCAGCGGGCGAGGCGGCAGACGCTCAGTCATGTGCGGCCTTGACCTCGACGATGGTGTTGCTGGCAGTTTCCCGTCGCACCAGGAACCACAGCTCTGACGGAATGTGGAACCACCACTCAACCCGCTCAAGCGGCACACTGTTGCGCTCGAAGGCCCAGCGGCCGGGTGTAAATTCGCCAAGATTCTCAGGCTCGGGGTCAAGAATGCCGCTGATGGCAAATTCCGTCACGGGGCGGGGGCCGAGATGGGGGCAATCGATGATTTTCATGGTGCCGCTTGCGCGCTTGCTGCTATCGTCATGACCCGGAGGCGTTTAGTGTCCAACGGCGGCGGCGCCTTTTTCGCCAACCAGTTGAAAATCTTCGAAGCGCGACAGGTTGAATGCGCTAATCAGCGGGTCGTCTCGATCGCGTGCCACGGTACTGGCCATGGTTCGACCCGATATCGGTGTTGCTTTGAAACCCCAGGTACCCCAGCCGGCATCGACATAAAAACCCTGGACGGGCGTGGTTCCCATAACGGGCGCGAAATCGGGCGTCATGTCAGCCATACCAGCCCACTGCCGGTTGATCTTGAGGTCGCCTAGGAACGGGAACAGGTCGAGGATCTGATCGCACAATCCGCTCACGAACTCAAAGGTTGAACGGCGCGAATGGAGTTCCATCGGATCAACCGCGGCCCCCATCACCAGTTCACCGCGTGAACTTTGACTGACGTACAGATGCAGGCTGCCCGACACGATGATGGTATCGAGCCAGGGTTTGGTCGGCTCTGTGACGCAGGCCTGCAGCGGAAAAATTTCGATGGGCGAGGTGAGATCCACCATGGCGAGCACGCTCGGCGTGAAGCCGGCAACGGCACTGACGACCCGCTCGGTCTTGATGGTGCCGCGCGAGGTCACAACGCCGGTGACCTTTTCGCCGCTGCGTTCGATGCCCGTGACCTTGGTGTGTTGATGAATTTCAACACCCAGCCGGCTCGCCTGCTTGCCG
>CAXGUU010000343.1:0-3069 GCA_964012875.1 uncultured bacterium | reverse complement strand
GGAAGATCCCTGTCACTGGTGCAGCCCGCTAAAAAGCTGGATCGTGACCCGCTATGAAGATTCACGCGCCATCCTGCTCGATGAGCAAATATCCGCTGATCGCCTGACGCCTTATTTCAGCAAGCTGCCACCCGAGCAGCAGACGAGTATCGGCGAGATTGTGCGTTACCTGAACACCTGGGTCGCGTTCAAAGATCCGCCGGAACACACCCGCATGCGGTCCCTGCTGAACAAGGTGTTTACACCCGGCGCGGTAAAGTTATTGCGCCCGGCAGTCGAACAGGCCGTAGATCACCTGCTCGAACCGCTCAAGTCGGAGCCATCATTCGACTTCATCGAGGCCTTCGCCTATCCGCTGCCCGCTGCCGTGATTCTGACCATGCTTGGCCTGCCGCCGGAAGACATGGAGCGGCTGCACGAATGGTCGAACCAGATGCAACCGTTCATCGGTGGTGCAACCACGTCGCCGGAGAAATATGCCGCTGCACAAGCCGGCGCGATCGCAATGGCAGAGTATTTTCGCGCTGCGCTCAAAGAACGTGAATCGCGCCCACGGGATGACATGTTGAGCAAACTCATCGCTGCGCGGGAGCGTGACGATGCCTTGACTGAGGACGAGATCATCGGCACCGCAATGCTGTTTCTCTTCGGCGGACACGAAACCACCACCAACCTCATTGGCAACGGCGTGCGCGCCCTGCTCAATGCCCCCGAGGCGCGCGACGCCGTGGTGACATCGGACGATTCAGTCAGGCCCGCAATCGAGGAGATATTGCGTTTCGACGGACCGACACTGGCGACTGTGCGCGTGGTCAAGACCGACCATGAACGTCATGGTCAGGCACTCAAAAGCGGCCAGCGGCTGTTTGTCATGATCCACGGGGCCAATCACGACCGTGATCAATTCGACCAGCCCGAACGGTTCGATATCAAACGCAACCCCAATCCACATCTGACTTTCAACTACGGCATTCACTTCTGTCTGGGCGCGCCGCTGGCCCGGCTCGAAGGTGAAGTTGCGATCAGCCGCGCTTTAAAAGCGCTACCAGATTTGCAGCTGGCGCAACCGAGCTACGACTACATGGATACGATGGTGATGCGCGGCGTACGTACAATGCCGGTGACCCAGGATTAACACGACGATACGAATTGACTGCGGAAGCCATGGGCGGCGTTACAGACGTGGCCTCCAGCCTCATTTACTCGAATAAACGCCGGCCCTCGCCCGCCCCTGGCCTTCTTCGCCAGGATTTGCATCGCGCTGCTAAGAACCTGACGACGCCCACGATACTCACAAGCAAAGGAATCCCCATGACGCTCAGATGGCAGACCGGCAAAGTCACCATCACCCGCATCGTTGAACTCGAAGCGCCGACCTCGGTGCGGTTCATGTTTGATGGCATCACGAAGGAAGACCTGTTCGCCATCGACTGGCTTCAACCGCACTTCCTGAACAACAAAGGCTACATGCTGTTCAGTATTCACGCCTTGCTGATCGAATCCGAGGGTCGTCGCATTATCGTCGACACCTGCCTCGGCAATGACAAGGAGCGCCTGGTGGATGGCTGGGGCATGCGCCGCGGACCGTTTTTGAACGATCTCGCCGAGCAGGGTTTCCCGCGTGAATCCATCGACGCGGTGATGTGCACGCACCTCCACGTCGATCACGTTGGCTGGAACACCATGCTCGTAGACGAGCAGTGGGTGCCCACATTTCCTAATGCCGAATACCTGTTCGCCAAGGACGAATGGGTCTACTGGAGTGAACACGAGCAGGAAGAATTCGGCCCTGTAGTCGAAGATTCCATACGTCCGATTGTCGATGCGGGACTCGCCAACCTGGTTGAGGCCAACCATCGCCTGACCAGTGAAGTCTGGCTGGAACCGACGCCGGGCCACACGCCCGGCCATGTCAGCGTTCGCATCAGCTCGGGCGGCGAGGATGCAGTTATCACAGGCGACATGACCCATCACCCCTGCCAGATGGTGCATCCGGAATGGGCAGCAAACGCAGACTACGACAAGGTGCAGTCAACCGCGACGCGACGCGAATTTTACGCCCGCTATGCCGATCAGCCCGTGCTGATTATCGGTACACATTTCGCGACGCCGACGGCCGGGCACCTGGTACGCGACGGCGATGCGTACCGACTGGATACTGACGCATAAAACACGCCACCCACCCGGGGCACTTGCTCAGAACTGAAAAATCACGCTGAACATTGTTTCGTGGCGACTTTGTTCGTTGCTCTGGCCCCAGATATCACCCAGCGCCCACGGCCCCGGATCGTTATCGTGGATTTCCCAATACAGATCTTGCTGCAAGCGGAATAACCAGTTGTCTGAGTACTGGTAGTCGAGGCGCAGGCGGTTATAGGCGCCGGTCGATCGAGGGTCGATGGCAAAAACGAATTGCGGTCGCCACAACCCGGCCGGACCATAGTTGGTAGATGCCGCAAATGTAATCACGAATTCATTCTTGTCGATTTCGTCATTCATTTCAGAC
This sequence comes from uncultured bacterium, assembly GCA_964012875.1. Classification (GTDB taxonomy): domain Bacteria; phylum Pseudomonadota; class Gammaproteobacteria; genus CAXGUU01. The sequence continues at coordinate 563 of CAXGUU010000343.1, read as the reverse complement.
ACGAACCGACCCGGCATCGTACTTCCGCCGACGACCGCTCGCTTGACCGTGGCGATCTGACCGCGGTAGTGAGAGCTGTAATCAATCCACCGCCGCCAGAACACCTGTGTTGATAAGAACACGGTGCGATTCTTATTCAGCCAGCGAATCCAGGTGGGCCGATCCATCGCGACCATAACGACGGTGCGCCGGGCTTCGTCGTATTGATCGCCCTCGGGATCAACCTCGGCCGGGGCGCTCGCGGAAACCGCCACGGGTACGCCCGTGGTAAACGCCGTTTCCAGCCTGAACACGGCCTGGGTATAACGTTCTTCGGAATAATTGGCCGTCAGTCCGAGCACGTGTGAGCGCGGATTAACGATGTCGGCAAAGACGTCGAAGGTCGTGCCGCGCTCACGATCACCCTTGATTTTAAAACCGGGTTCGGGCGAAAAGCCGTAGAAGTAATTCAGCGAGAAATCGATATCACCCCAAATTGCCTTGAAACGGAATCCGCCCTGGCCGTTGGCAAGCTTTCGATCGGGCTGACGATCGCGAATCTGGAAATTGAGATCGTAAAGCTG
>CAXGUU010000342.1:0-3093 GCA_964012875.1 uncultured bacterium | reverse complement strand
GGCGGCCAGTCGATGCTGAAGACGCTACCGCTTGAGCGGCTTTACCGCGACAGTCGTTGCGGTTCTTTGATGCTGCCGTGGAATGCTGATATCTGCCTAGAACGAATCGGGCAGGAAGCGCTCTACAACGAAGGCGAGACAGACTAGAAGCCAAATGCGCTCATTGGCAGGTTGGCTGCAACGCCATGCGGACTTTACGCCCGATAAACTGGCGCTGTATACCGATAGCGGCGACTTGAACTACGCGCAGTTCGCTATGCGTGTCCGAAACACTGTGTCGTGGATTGCAGCCAGCAATCTTGTTGCCGGCGATCGCGTCGCCTGGCTCGGGCCGAATTCGGCGGATGTGCTGGTGATGTTGTTTGCCTGCGCTGAATGCGAGCTTGTACTTTTGCCTCTGAACTGGCGTTTGGCTGATGAAGAACTCATTAACATCCTGGACGATGCGCGAGCAGGGGTTCTTGTCATCGATCCCGCATTCAAATCCCGCAAGGAAAAACTAGAAGCGTTTGGCGGCTTGATATTCGATCCTTCCGACCTGGATTCAACATCAAATTTCGAGCAGCCGCTCGGACGGATTGTGGACGGCGAGGCTGCCGTCCTGTTGGTGTATACGTCCGGCACAACGGGGCGGCCGAAGGGGGCTGTGCTCAGCCAGGAAGCACTGCATTTCAACGCGCTGAACGCCATTCACATGCACGATATGACGGCTCATGACCGCATTTTTACCGTGCTGCCGCTGTTTCACGTCGGCGGTCTCAATATCCAGACACTACCGGGGTTTTATTGTGGTGCCGAGGTCCGACTGCAGTCACAGTTTGATCCGGGGACTTGGCTATCGGTCGTGGCCGAGGATCGACCAAGCCTTACTGTGCTCGTGCCGGCGACGATGCAAGCCGTACTGAACCATCCGGATTGGTCGGACTGCGATCTGTCATCACTGCGCAGCATCACGACGGGCTCGACTGATGTACCCCTTGCGCTCATCAAGGCATTTCATGATCGAAACGTGCCGATCATTCAGATCTACGGCGCGACGGAAACAGGGCCGGTTGCGATCTACCAAAAGGCAGAGCAGGCGTTCGATGACGTTGGCGCAATCGGATATGCCGGACTACATACCGATGTTCGATTGCTGAACCGCAACGGCGAAGATTGTGATGTTGATGTTGCCGGTGAACTTCTATTGCGCGGAAAGCACGTGGCTACGGGTTATTGGAACCGCGATTCGGAGCAGCCGGAGCCATTCAGTAGTGGTTGGTTTGCGAGTGGTGATGTGGCCAGGCGCGATAAAGATGGTCGTTACTGGTTCGTCGATCGCATTAAGCGGGTGATCATTTCAGGTAGCGAAAATATCTATCCGGCAGAACTCGAACGGATTTTAAATGGAGCGCCCGGTATCGTTGAAGCGGCTGTCGTCGGGCAGAGCGATGAGCGCTGGGGCGAAGTTCCCGTGGTGGTTGCGGTGCGCGAGGCAGATACCGTTTCGGCATCGCTCGTGTTGGATTTTTTCGCCGATCATCTCGCGCGTTTTAAACATCCTAAGGCCGTTTATTTCGTGACCGCGCTGCCCCGTAACGCCATGGGGAAAATCGAAAACCAGCGTTTGTGTGACTGGGTCAATATGAAGCCGCGACCGGCTGAGCCCTGAGTTCCCGTCGCCGATGGGCGAGCACGGCACGGCATTGGTGATGGTCCGGTAGACGAGGAAACTATGGGCCTGAAGTTTCCCTGTCCAAGCCGATATAGATCATCGCGGGTGCTAGAATCCGGCCTCCTGTTTTATGAGGAATTGGACCGTGCCCGCTATCCAGTCTGAGCACCTGATACAAAGCGTCGCCGACGCCTTGCAGTACATCTCCTACTATCATCCACCGGATTTCATCAGCAATCTTCATCGTGCTTATGAATTGGAAGAGTCGACAGCCGCGCGAGACGCGATCGCCCAGATTCTGATCAATTCACGCATGTGCGCCGAGGGTAAACGACCGATTTGTCAGGATACAGGTATCGTTACCGTGTTTTGCAAGGTTGGAATGCAGACTGAGTGGGCGGAAGACGTCGACCTCGATACCCTGATTAACGAGGGAGTCCGCCGCGCCTATCTCCATCCGGACAACAAGCTGCGAGCCTCGATTCTGGACGACCCGGCGGGTGCCCGAACCAATACCAAAGACAATACGCCGGCTGTTATTCACTATGAAATGGTTTCTGGCCATGGGGTTGATATCACCGTCGCCGCCAAAGGCGGTGGGTCAGAGAACAAGTCTAAATTCATCATGCTGAACCCTTCAGACAGCATCGTTGATTGGGTATTGAAGACCGTGCCCACCATGGGGGCGGGATGGTGCCCACCGGGGATGTTGGGCCTCGGGGTCGGTGGTACGGCAGAAAAGGCGATGGTGATGGCCAAGGAATCGTTGATGGATCCCATCGACATGCAGGAACTCATCGCTCGCGGACCGGATTCAAAGATCGAGGAGCTGCGTATTGAGCTTTACGAAAAGGTCAACGCCCTGGGGATCGGCGCACAGGGCCTGGGTGGTTTGACCACGGTGCTCGACATCAAAATCATGGACTATCCGACCCATGCCGCATCGAAACCGGTTGCCATGATTCCCAACTGCGCGGCCACCCGGCACGTTCATTTTCATATCGATGGCAACGGTGTCGCAGACCTGCCGACGCCGAAGCTCGAAGACTGGCCCGAGATATCCTGGTCAGCGGGCGAAAGCGCCCGGCGGGTAAATCTCGATACCGTTACAGCGGAAGAAGTTCGATCATGGAAGCCGGGTGAGACGCTGCTCCTGTCCGGGGCCATGCTGACCGGCCGTGACGCGGCACACAAGCGGATACAGGATATGCTGAGCCGGGGCGAGAGTTTGCCCGATGGCATCGATTTCAATAATCGCTTCATCTATTACGTCGGGCCAGTCGACGCGGTTCGGGATGAGGTGGTTGGTCCGGCGGGGCCGACGACAGCGACGCGCATGGATAAGTTCACCGACATGATGCTTGAGCAAACTGGTCTGCTTGGCATGATTGGCAAGGCTGAGCGCGGCCCTGTTGCAATAGATGCCATTAAAAAGCACC
>CAXGUU010000341.1:0-3095 GCA_964012875.1 uncultured bacterium | reverse complement strand
GCGGTCACGGTTCCGAACAAAAACGATTTGCCGAAATGCCGGCCGGTTGGCGAACGCCGAACGTGAACCCGCAGCGCAGCTGCCGGACACTCAGCAGCCAGGACAAGCAGTCTGCCGCGCGCGGTTGCCTGATGTTATTCCTGCCGCAGCGGCTCCGGTTAATAGCGCGGCCGTGGCGGTCGGGATGCAAACAAAGATAAAAGGGACACCAGATGGACAATAAAATCGTACTCTTCATTCTGGTGGTGTTGCTGCCACCGGTTGGCGTATTTATGAAGGTCGGTGCGACCAAGCACCTTTTTATCAATATCGTGCTTTGCCTGTTGTTCTTCGTGCCCGGCATCATTCACGGCGTCTGGGTCGTCATCCGCTAAGTAAGAAAGGCCGTTTCGACCCGCGGGGCGACACGGCACGTAGAGAGGTAAGCCCGGGGCAAGGCGCGGGCGAGACGAGGACCGGAGTTTACCGACGTAAATGAGCACCACGGGCGAGCGCGCGACGTCGCCCATGGCCTCTGCAGTCGTGCCGCACCGCCCTGCTAGGCGTGGTATTCCTCCAGCGGCGCTTCGCCCAACGCTTCGCGATAGCCATTGTGAAAATGGTGTAGCGCGGGTTCATTGCGGCCGAATATGAAGTATTCAACCTTGCCGCTTTCCGCGGCTTTCTGCGACTTTTCAGCCATGTAATAGTCTTCATGCTCGAGCGTCGAGTTGATCAGGGCGACCTGTGACTCGGCACTGAATTCAATGCGTTGCGTCATGTCGGTCTGGTACATGTTCTCATCGGTCATGACGATCGCATCTTCGGCGTTCTCTGCACCAATCTGCGGCGCGGCGTAGTGTGAGATACGGGTGACGGATCGTCCCGGCTCGCCTGCGACCGGATAGATGCGGACCAGGGTCACCACACGGTTGAACAACGCCACGATCGTATTCGGGAACAGGTAATAGACCATGATGCCGGCGTCGGTGGTGCTCCAGAGATCTTTTGATTTCGCGCGCAGCACGTCGAGATACCGGCTGGCGACTACGAGGCGATGGTTGCGCCCGAACTCCTCGTAGGTCGTGGCGTCACCGTGGAACATGGCATCCAGCTGATTCTTGTGCAGGCTGTGAAAGTGGTAGTTCTCGCCAAATGTATCGACACAGATTTTCCAGTTAATGTCTTTCTGAAGCGGCGTGTTGACCATGAACGTCGACTTCTCAAACTGCCAGGTTTCAAGCTCCGCGGCGAGCTCAGCGCCAAGCAGTGCGTCGATATCGACCGAGCCGTCGACCTGGGGATGGATCACCAACAGGCCGTATTTTTCGTCACTCGGCAGTTCGACCAGACCGTGACAGGACTTATCGATTTCGCCGAACTGTTTCGGTTCGCGAATGCCGAGCAGGGTACCTTCACTGTTGTAGGTCCAGGCATGGAAAGGGCACGAAAAACGATGTTGCTTGCCGCGTTCGTCTTCGGTCAGCACGGCGCCGCGATGGCGGCAGGCGTTGACGAAGGCATGGAATTTTCCGTCCTTGTCGCGGGTCGCCAGAATCGGAATTTCAAGGTCGTTGAGCGTGACGAAACTGCCAGGCTCGGGCAGATCACCGGAAATGCCGATGATCTGTGCGTGATTCTGGAAAAATAATTCCCATTCCTTAGCCGCACGTTCTTTGCAGACGTATTGGGCGGTGGGATTTTTCACCAGGCGGCCGGCGTCGGGCGCACTTTTGTTGTCGATCATGTCGATCAGTTCTTCCAGGACCTTGACCTGTGCTTCGTGTTTCATGGGCTCACTCCTTCCCCTGAGTGTGGTGTTGTTCTGCGGCTGTCGTTGCGCCGATATTGAGCGCAGCGATTTTATTGAGCAGTGTGACGCGAAACGTCTCGACCGCGTCGGCGGCCAGAATCGTATAAATGTCAGAGAGCGCTTCGCGGCGAAACGCGTCGATGCTGATGTGGCCAAGTGCCCATTCGTGGTAGCTGGTGCGGAAGGCTCGCAAAACCTGCCTACCGTATTGTTCGACCGGGATATGGCCGCGTAGCAAACGGGCATCTACACAAGCGCTGCAGCCGGCTGCAATCAGCGCTTCACCGCGACGATAAATATCGAACACCTCTCCATGGTGCACGGCGCTTTGATTCAGGTATTCGAGCGCCAGGAGGGCCGCACGATAGTAGCTCTCATCTTCGGCAAACAGGCCGACGGATTCAGTAATAACCGCCTCGGCCCGCGCCAGTGGCGCATCGGCGTGATGCGAGGCCCATCGCGCCTCGATTGCTTCGAGCGCCTCTACACATAGGGCAACGACCACGGCCTGCTTGTTGCCGACGAGGTTGTAAACGGTCGGCACGGTGACCTGCGCACCTTCAGCGAGCTTGCGAATATTGAAGGCATCAAGCCCGCCCGCGGCAATCATGAGGCGCGCCTGGTCGAGTATGCGATCGCGACGCCTGCCCATATTGACGGTACGTACTGACGGGTTCTGGTCTGTCATGCGGCCGTATCGTGGCACGCGAATATGATTTAAACAACGTTAAAATTATTGTGCGGCGCACTAAAACTTGTATCCTCGCCGCAAATTCAATCGGAGATTGCGCGATGACTGCCGCACGCAAGCAACGCTTTTACCTGTCGATGGCCATTATCGGCGTCTGCGTGACGTGGTATTTCAATATCCAGTTCATGATCGAGCACCAGGGGTTCTCTGCTCTGGCGTTCATTACAGCGTGCTACGCCAATGCGGCCTCATCATCGATTGCCAATGATCTGACCGTAGTCGTGGTGACGTTCTTGTTCTGGTCCTGGTTTGAGGCCAGGCGCCTGAACATGCGTAATTGGTGGCTGTACGTGGTCCTGACCTTCTCCGTGGCAATCGCGTTTACCTGCCCGCTGTTTCTGTACATGCGTGAGCATGCATTGCTGGCCGCCGGGGAAACAGACGCATGACTGAAGACACGATTAAGCGTCCGGTCAATGCCTTCGACCGCTACCACGCTCACCTTTACTACGACGCCAGCACCATTGCCCACGCCCGGCGTATTCGCTACATGGCCGGGCAGCAGTTCGAAGTTGAACTCGGCCGTATTCATGAAAAGCAGGTCGGTCCCCA
>CAXGUU010000340.1:0-3109 GCA_964012875.1 uncultured bacterium | reverse complement strand
GGTCCCGACCGAGGTGGCCGCACCGAGCGCCGAAAAATCAGCGGCAGCAAAGGATCCTGCACCTGATGAAACCGACTCGAAGCCGGGCGATCGAGCGCCAGAAACCGAGCGCGTTGTGGACACACGCGCGCGGTCGGTTACAGCGCCGTCTGAAGAAAACACTTCTGTCCCGAACCTAGGTTCCCTTTCAGGCGAATTCGACTGGCTGGCCGTGGTGGACGCACTTGAACTGGTTGGCCTGCCTCGAGAACTGGCGCGCAACGCTGCGCTGCTTGAACGGGACGGTTCCCGGCTCGTACTGGCTGTCGCACCGCAATTCGAAAAGCTGGCGCAACGCCGGCATGTAGAAACGATGCAAAACGAGCTTGCCCGGTATCTCGGCACGGCGGTCAATGTCGACATCAGGATCGAATGTAATGATGGCGCCATGACACCCACCGAGGCCGATGCCGCGGCCGCTGCGGAGCGACAGCGCCGGGCTGAAATCGAAATCGAAAAGGATCCGAACGTTAAAGCCCTGCAGGAGAATTTCGGTGCGGTGGTGGAGGACGTTTCCGCCCGCTTGGGCTCGTAAGTTTTTCGGCAACGTTCGCTACGCAAAGACAGGTAGACACTATGGACAACATGAAGGGCGCAATGGGCAACCTCATGAAGCAGGCGCAGAAGATGCAGGAAGACGTGCAGCGCGTGCAGCAGGAGATTGCGGAAACCCAGGTTACCGGAGAGTCCGGTGCTGGCATGGTCAAGGTCGTGATGGATGGACGACACGATGTGCGCGGTGTGGCCCTCGACCCGCTGTTAATGTCTGAAGACAAGGCCATGCTTGAAGATCTGCTTGCCGCAGCGGTTAACGACGCCAACCGACGGGTCGAGTTGATGACCAAAGAAAAAATGGGGAGTGTGACGGCGGGGATTCCGTTGCCGCCGGGGATCAAGCTTCCGTTCTGAGTGCGGCCTTAGCCCAACTTCGCAACCGTGAACCCATCGCCACTACTTAACGAACTTATTGCTGCGCTCCAGTATCTGCCGGGGATTGGTCCGAAATCCGCTCAGCGGATCGCGTTTCACCTGCTCGAGCAACATCGCGACAAGGCTCGGCGCCTGGCCGATGCCCTGACCCGCGCGGCTGATCATATCGGCCAGTGCAGTCGCTGCCGAACCTTTACCGAATTTGAAACCTGCGATGTCTGCCGCAACGTCGATCGCGATCAATCGCTGATATGCGTGGTGGAAAGCCCGCTAGATGTCAGTGCGATTGAGCAGGCGTCCGATTTTCGCGGCCTCTATTTCGTATTGCTTGGGCGTTTGTCACCACTGGATGGCATGACCCCGGACAGCATCGGCCTGCCGCTGCTTGATGCGCGTCTCGCGGACGAGGTGGTCAGCGAAGTGATCGTTGCTACCAGTACGACCATGGAGGGCGAGGCGACCGCGCATTACCTGAAGGAAATGGCGGCCCGGCACGAGATTCGCGCGACGCGAATTGCCCACGGCGTTCCGGTGGGCGGTGAGCTTGAATTCGTCGACGGTTCAACCTTGTCCCGCGCGCTGGCCAGCCGCCACGATTACTAGCAGCGCTGACGCGCCAATCGAACAGGAGAGCAGGATGGAAATTTCCGAGCACAATCTCATCTGGATCGATTTGGAGATGACCGGTCTGGAGCCGGAGCACGATGTCATCATCGAGATCGCAACTATTGTGACCGATGCGCACCTGCAAGAGCAGGTCGAAGGTCCGATGATGGCCATCCACCAGGCGGACGAGCGGCTGGCTGCAATGGATGAATGGAACACCCGTCAACATGGCGAATCGGGACTGACGGAGCGCGTTCGTCAAAGCACCATCGATGCCGCGGCCGCTGAGCAGGCGACACTCGAGTTCTTGCGCGAGTATGTACCCGAGCGAGCATCGCCGATGTGCGGTAACAGTATTTGTCAGGACCGTCGCTTTTTGTATCGCTACATGCCTGCACTGGCTGAATTTTTTCATTATCGCAATCTTGATGTGAGTACCTTAAAGGAACTCGCGCAACGTTGGGTACCGACGTTGCCGGCGCATCACAAGCAGGGCAAACATCTGGCACTGGACGACATCAGGGATTCGATCGACGAACTCAAGCACTATCGTCAGCATTTTCTGCGTGTGCCGGAGGTTTCCCAGGAAGCCACTGAAAAATGAGTGGGCATGTTCGCTGGGAAGGCGCGCACTGTTTGAGCAACGGTGTTTATATGCGAATAAGCGAGCATCGCAGAAGCGTGCGCAACACACCTAGCGGACGGCGCAGCCGTTTTTCTGCGGGGATCTAGCTGTGCAGACCACGCCGCTGTACGACGCCCAGGCGACTCGGGCAATCGATCGTATCGCCATCGAACAGGCCGGTATCACCGGGCTGACCCTGATGGAGCGCGCCGGTGCCCGCTCATTTGCCGAGCTCGTGCAGCGTTGTCCCGATGCCCGCTCTGTCGGCGTTCTGTGTGGGACGGGTAATAATGGTGGCGACGGCTTCGTGGTTGCCAGGATTGCCAGCGAAGCCGGTCTCGACGTGCAGCTGACCGTAGTCGGTGAGCCGAGCCGAATCAGCGGCGACGCCCGAACCTGTTTCGATGCCGCGCTCGCGACCGGCCTCGTGCCGCAAAGTTTGTCCGGCGACTCGGTCACGGCCGATGTGCTGGTCGATGCGCTGCTCGGCACCGGGCTTGATCGCAAGGTTGACGGCCCCATGGCTGATTCCATCGCGATGATGAACGCATGCAAGCGGCCGGTCGTCGCGCTCGACGTGCCGAGCGGCCTGCACAGCACGACGGGTCGGGCGCAGGGTGAAACGGTGCGCGCGGCCATGACCATTACCTTCATCGGCATGAAGCCCGGCCTGTTTACCGCTGACGGCCCGGCCTGTTGTGGCAACATTGTCCACGCCGATCTCGACGTCCCTTCAAGCTGCTACGACACGGTTCCCACCTGTGCCGTTGCGCTGCACTATGAACAGGGCCGACAGGCATTCCCACCACGCGTGGCAACGGCTCACAAAGGCGATTTCGGGCACGTGCTGATCGTCGGCGGCGCTCCAGGATTTGCGGGGGCCGGGCGGCTTGCCGCGGAAGCGGCGGC
>CAXGUU010000339.1:0-3135 GCA_964012875.1 uncultured bacterium | reverse complement strand
GTTGCGACATATGCACCTCGTCCGGACCATCCGCGAGTCGGCACAGGCGCGCGTAGGCCCAGATTTCGGGTAGCGAGGTGTCCTGGCAGACGCCCATGCCCCCATGCGCCTGCATGGCCCGATCAGCGACTTCCTGGCACATGCGTGGCACCTGTATCTTGATCATGGCGATGGCATCCTTGGCCACCTTGTTGCCTTCTCGGTCGAGCCGGTCGGCAGCCCATAAGGTGAGGAGTCGTGCCTGCTCAATTTCGCAGCGAGACTTGGCTATGTCCTGACGGATGCTCGATTGCTCGGAGATTTTTTTGCCAAAGGCGACCCGTTCTTCGACGCGGCGACACATGGTATCCAAGGCCCGCTGGGCTGCCCCGATCAGACGCATGCAGTGATGGATACGGCCGGGTCCGAGGCGGCCCTGGGCAATCTCAAAGCCACGCCCTTCGCCAAGTAACAGGTTCTCTACCGGGACTCGAACGTCGGTCAGTCGCAGTTCGGCATGGCCATGGGGCGAATGCAGATCGTTCATTACGCGCAACGGACGGACCTTTTCGATGCCTTTGGCGTCGGTCGGAATCAGAATCATCGATTGCTGCACATGGCGGTCGGCATCGGGATCGGTCTTACCCATCAGGATAGTGATCTTGTTGCGCGGATCGAACATGCAGGAGCTCCACCACTTGCGACCGTTAATCACATACTCATCGCCGTCCCGCACGATGGACGTTTCAACGTTCGTCGCATCACTCGATGCGACCTGCGGTTCAGTCATGAGGTAGGACGAACGGATTTCTCCGGCCAGCAGTGGTTCGAGCCACGTCTTTTTGTGCTCCTCCGTACCGTAGCGGGCCAATACTTCCATGTTGCCGGTATCGGGTGCACTGCAGTTGAAGACCTCGGCGGCCCAGTTGATGCGCCCCATCTCCTCTGCCAGCGGGGCGTATTCGAGGTTGGTCAGGCCGGGGCTGTAAGGCTCGTACTCGTGCGGCAGGAACAGATTCCAGAGGCCCTGGGCCTTGGCTTTCTTTTTCGCTTCTTCGATTTGCGGCGGGACGACCCAGAGGTTGGCGGGGTCGTGCGTAAACTCATACACCTCTTCTTCGATGGGGTAGACATGCTCATTCATGAATGCCCGCACTTCGTCGAGCAGCTGGCGGGTTTTGCCGTTGTATTGGAAATCCACGGAATCGTTCCTCGATAGCAATTAGAGACTGAAATTCAGTCCCGCTATGTTAACCGTATAGCGGTGTATATCGACAGTGACGTACCCATGCAAAATTCTGCCGGTGCCATGTTCAGGTCGGGTGTTTATCCGGTCTTTCGGTCGCAGCGCGGCTAAATTTGGCGGTTGCGTCGATGGGCAGCCGCCGGTCGGTCGTCACGCACGCCGCGCTACTCACTGTTTTTAAGCGCCCGGCGATCATCAGGTGCATAACGAGTACCGGACCATGCTCGAAATAAAGACAGATGCGTTTGCCGAGGCGCGCGATCCGTGTCACGACATACCCTACCAGGTCCACGAGCGGCGGCTCCGCCGTCCGCAACAGAAAAGGGCTCTAGAGTTCGGTGCGCACAAGGCTTTTCCCGACGATGCGGCGTTCGCGCGCTTCGATATAGACCGTGATATCAGGCAGTTCGGTCATGGTGTCGTATTAGCAGGTCCCCATGGAGAATCCAATCATGCTAGCTTCTACCGTTGGTGAATCGGAAGGCAATGACAATGCGAATTTTTAGGCGGTGTGTGCTCAGCGCTGTGCTGCTGATCAGTCTTACGACGACTGCGATTGCTGCGGAGCCGCTGCACATATTGTTGACCAACGATGACGGCTTTGACTCTGCCGGGCTTGAAGCGGTTAAACAGGTGCTGCTCGCTGATGGCTATCGGGTCACTGTTGTCGCGCCACTGGGGCAACGCAGCGGTAGCGGCATGAAAATCACCCTGGGTGAATTCGCCGTGGTAGAGCAGGCGCCCGCGGTCTGGTCGGTCGACGCAAGCCCGGCCGATGCGATTTCGATCGCACTTAAAACGCTGCTCAGAAATGATCCACCGGACTTTGTTATCTCTGGCGCCAATTTTGGTCAGAACCTGGGTTCGAACGTCTTCCTTTCAGGGACTGTGGGCGCGGCTATGATGGCGGTGCTTTCCGGTGTGCCGGCAGTCGCGATTTCGGTCGGTATCGATCTCGCGGAACATCATGCAGAGCCGGTTCGTTTCCCGAGTACAGTCGCGGCCTTCCCGCATGCAGCGTCCCTGACCGCCAAGGTACTCAAACAATTGCTCGACGGCGCACGTGACGGGATCCTCCCGCCGCGGACCATGCTTAATATCAACTACCCGGCGCGTACTGAAGACGAAGTGAAGGGCATACGCTGGACTCGCCAGGGATGGGCGGGTGGATTTGCAATAACTTATCCCGAAGGTGATTCAGGCCTGCGCAAAAGCTCGATCGAAATCGACGCGGATGGTCTCGGGGATGAAGGTGCAGACACCGCGGCGTTCAGCGCCGGTTACGTCACCGTAAGCCTCCTCAGTCCCAATTGGGGTGCCGCGGCTGCGGACGCAGACACGGTTCAGGCACGTTTGATGTTGAAATAGCGACGCACCCGGGGGCGCCCGCCTGGCGCATTGCTATTTTTTCGCTGGGAAATTGAGCGGCGGAAATTCCTCGACCAGCGCGCTGGTAGCAGCCATCCATTCAACGTCGATCACACGCAGGCTGAACAGCCACTCGCCGTTAATACGGACGAACTCGTCGTTGTAGGTGCCGGTCACGTAAAAGCCTTCATTGCTTTCGTTGCTGACCGCCGTGGCCAGGAGATAGGAGCAACCGTGTGCGTTATTGCCGGTAACTTCGACCTCGGCCGACATGATCATGTGCTTGAGATGGCGGACGCCCGCGCGAAAATTTTCATGGTAGAAAGTGTACCAACGCTCGACTTCAGCACGGCCCTTGCACTCGTAGTTGCCGTCGTAGCGTGGGCGCAAAATCGCGTTCTCAGCGAACAGGGCGGCCACTTCGGCTGCCGACCCGCGATCGACTCGGTGCGCGTATTTCGATTGCAGTTGTTTGATTTGAGTAATGTCGGTGGACATAGGTAAACCTCCACAATGACGTTTTTAGCGGCTTGTCAGGCTCC
>CAXGUU010000338.1:0-3142 GCA_964012875.1 uncultured bacterium | reverse complement strand
CTGAACGCGATGCGGCCCATTGGCGCAGTCGTACGCGAACACATTGCCAGAACCTATCGCAGGGCGGAACACGTGGCCTCGAATATACCCCCCCCGGGCCGAGGCGGAGGCGTTCCATGCTCTGCGCAAGGTCTGCAAGAAACAGCGCTACCTGTTCGAGTTCTTTGAGGGTTTAGTGCCAAACGCGGCCTCGGGAAGATGCTGAAAATCATGAAAGCGCTGCAGGAAGAACTGGGCCCGTTCCAGGATCTAGAAGTTCAGCGGCAACATTTGCAGGCGTTCAGCGCCGACCTGTCTCCTGCTTCCCGCAACGATGACTACGAACGTGCGTTTGCCCGCGGACTCAGTGCGCTCGAAAAATGCGAAGCAAAAATGCGGGGCCGGTGTATCGCAGCGCGGCGTAATTTTGCCGCAGCAGGAGCGCACAAATCGTTCAAAAGAACATATCCTTACCCGTTGAACGTTCCAGACTCTGCGCGCTTCGCGTTAGCAACACCGTAGACGCAATCAACAGACCGCGACAACAGCCAGGCTATGGCCGCTGTCCGCCAACACAGGATTTCCACCATGCTTACTGACACCACACCATCCAGAGCTGCACCATGAAGCTCGAAGATCTCCGCGTCCTCGACTTGTCCCTGTTTTTACCCGGACCCTTGCTGACGCAAATGATGGCCGACCACGGTGCCGAGGTAATCAAGCTGGAGCCGCTCGGCGGCGGTGAACCCAACCGCGAAATCGGACCCAAACGCGATGGAGTGACGGTTTATTACGCCAACACGCATCGTAATAAGCGCAGTATTCAACTCAATCTGAAATCAGAGTCAGGTCGCAAAGCCGCACTGAAGTTGGCAGCAAGTAGCGATGTCATGGTCGAAGCATTTCGCCCGGGCGTCGTCGAACGCCTGGGGCTCGGTTACGAAGCGGTGCGTGCCGTAAATCCCGGCATCGTTTATTGCTCGATGTCAGCCTGGGGGCAGGATGGCCCATACGTCAGCAAACCGGCACACGATCTGGCAACAGAAGCCATAACGGGGGTGCTCAGCATTACCCAGGGGCAGGATGGCGAGCCCGCCATGCCGGGTATGGCCGGGGCCGACATGATTTCGTCGATGATGACCCTGAGCGCACTGCTCATGGCGCTTTATCGACGTGAGAAAACCGGCCAAGGCGATTACATCGATATTGCGATGGCCGACAGTCTCTTTGCCGCGGTTCCCAATAACCTGGGCACGACGTTTGCCGAGAAATCGCCGCCCGACCTGAAGCACGAACGCGCGCTGGGCGGCTATGCAATGTATCAAATCTACCCGACCAGCGACGGCAAACATGTCGTGATTGGCGGATCAGAACTTCATTTCGCCGAGGCAATTCTGGAAAAACTCGGCCGACCCGACTTGTTAGAGTTGTGCCAACCACCGCCAGGCCCGCACCAGGACCCGGTCAAGAAATTTCTACGCGAAACTTTTCTGACCAGAACGCGCGACGAATGGGTCACTTTCTTCGACGGCATCAACGCCGCCTTTGCCCCGGTGAACAATTTGCGTGAAGCCGCCGACGATCCACAACTGCGTCATCGCAAGATGGTCGTCGAAGACGAACGCGGCTGGGAGCATGTTGGTATCCCGATGAAATTTTTGAATGAGCCGGGCGAAATGATTTTAAAATTTGCCGAAGCCGGACAACACACGCGCGATGTTTTGTCAGAGCTCGGTTATTCCGACACCGAAATAGACCAGATGGCCGAAACCGGCGCGTTCTGAAGTTTAGGAACGCGCTCGGTCGCGCTACTCACCCATTGTTTTCAGCGTCGTCCGGAAACTCGTCGACGAGGACTTTTTCGAACAGGTCAACAACCTGCGTGCGAGGTCTGTGGCTGGCGCGCGCGTAGCTGAGATAGTGCCGGGGCATGTCAACCACATCCCGTAACGGTACGAAATGAGCATCGATGCCGCCCAGCGTCTTATCGGGATGCATGAATGGCATGAAGGCCTCCGTTTCTGCTAACAATTTGGCGGCAAGTTCGAAATTGTCAGTCACGTAATGAGGACGCAAGCGCGGAAGTCCGTGGTGTACGTAACGCTGGGCGATGTCGGAATAGTTCAATTCGACGCTTTCGGGCAGGATCAGCGGATACCCAAGCAGATCGATTTCCTGTGCTTGATCGTTTCTCAGAATGGGATGGTCCTTGCGTACCAGACAGGCGAAATGCATCGGGCGCAACAGCGTCACTTCAAGCTCACGCCAGCGCTTGAGATAACTCGAAGAGCCGATAACGATATCGAGTTCCCCATGCAGCACGCGTGGACACAAACTCTGCGCCGAATCATGCGCTGTCTCGAACGCGACGTCGGGATGCCGACGCGCGAGAGAAATTAATGCGGCAGCCGCATAATACCCGGTTGCAGCAAGACCGACTCGCAGCCGCCCTTTCACACTGGTTGGCGTCTCGCTCATTTCCGATATCAGGTCGTCGACTTCTGCGAGTACACGCTTGGCCCGGTCGACGAAACGCTCGCCGCGCTCTGTCAGCTGAATGCCGCGCGGGAGGCGATCAAACAACCGATGCCCCAGCGCATCTTCTACTTCAGCTACCGTGCGAGATACCGCCGACTGCGTAAGGCCCAGTGTCTGGGCCGCGGTCGTGATCGCTTCGGCGCGCGCGACTTCCACCACCGTTCGCATTCGGCGGAGATCAATCTGGCTAGCTGGCTCCTGATTCATTCGAAGATCTCATGCTTGTAGTCGAAATCATCATTTGACATTATGCCACCGACAACGCAGCTTGATCCCTACGCTTTCAAACACTCGACCGACACCATCTACGACTATGTTAATCAAAGGCTTATCGGCCCGGGCGGCGATTTCCGGCACCATCATCGCTTTGCACCTGTCCGCGACAGTCCCGGCGGAGGCCTTCGACACATCGCGGATCGAAGACCCGGCGGTTCGTGCATGCGCTGAGCGCGCGCTGCCGAGCGATACCGCGCAGCAGTTGCAAAAGGTCGAAGTCGTCGGCAAGAACGGCTATGTCCGCGAATCGATTCGGGAAATGTACTGGCGGCGCTCTGAGGACAATGATTCAAAAATGCTCGTTCGCGTCCTTGAACCCATCGACGACAAGGGGGTGGCAGTACTCATC
>CAXGUU010000337.1:0-3212 GCA_964012875.1 uncultured bacterium | reverse complement strand
ATCGACGCGGGGTTACGCATTCGATCCGGATAAGCGCAACCGGCGTGTATTCGATCTGTTCAACCTCGACCCCATCTTCGTCGATTTGATCCGCCGGCCGATGGCGCTGGAGTTCGTGCGGTACCTGATAGGTGAAAGTTTCCTAGTGTCAAATTTCAGCGCCAACATCACCGGTCCCGGCAACCAGCCCATGCAGCTGCATGCAGACCAGGGGTATGTTTTGCCGCCGTGGCCGGACACGCCGCTCGCCTGTAACGTCGCCTGGCTGCTTGATGATTTTTCCGAGGCGAATGGCGGCACCTGCTACGTACCCGGCTCTCATCGGCTGGGGCATGGGCCAAACCCGTCGAAGCACTATGACAGTATTCCGATTGAGGCACCGGCCGGGTCGATTCTGATCATGGATGGTCGCCTGTGGCACCAGACCGGCGCCAATACCACTACCGACCAGACTCGCGCCGCGCTGTTCGGGTACTACGTACTGCGCTGGATTCGCCCGCAGATCAACTGGAACGCGACGCTGACAGCGGACACGGTCGCTTCGCTCGATGAAGAATTCCTGCACCTGCTCGGCTACTATACCGGCAATGTCGAATTTCAAATCAGGTCGGCAGATGACGCTCCCGTTGCAGTGCCCGAGCACCTCGCTGGCGCCGATCCTGCGTTTGCGCTCGGCAATACGCCCGATATCGCCCGCTGAACCGGAGCGGATTCTCGGGCCCAAAGCTGAAGAGGACTGGTCGCGGAAGTAACCCGTTCACCCGCACCCAGCCCATACTTCGATGCACTCGCCCGGTTCTACGGCGCTCAGGGACATCCGCCCTATCAATCCGACCTGGTGCCGGCGATTAGGTCAGCGACGTCGTGAACTCTGGGATCCGTTCCTCGATTACAAACGTATACGACTTGATTATTTTGGAAAATACATATGCTGCAAAAAACCAGAAAGGCACCTGATGAACAGTGCAGCACGCGAGGTGCACGATGGCGAGCGTAATCGAGAACGCTATTCATAAAACCGTGGGCAAGGGCCTCGGCAAGGTCGCTGAGTTCAACCGTAATCGGCTGCCTGCGCTGGATAAACCCCATCCGTTTCTGACCGGTATTCACAAACCAATGCGCGAGGAATTCACTCTGACCGATCTCAAGGTCGAAGGTGCGATTCCGGATTCGCTCGACGGGCGTTACCTGCGCATCGGTCCGAATCCCATCACTGACCCTGATCCGCGTGCGCATCACTGGTTCATCGGTGATGGCATGTCGCACGGTATCCGTTTGCGGGACGGTAAGGCCGAGTGGTATCGCAACCGCTGGGTCCGTTCTAGTGCGGTGAGCGAGGCATTGGGTGAACCGCCGGCACCGGGCATCCGCCGTCAGTTTTCAGACAATGCCAACACCAACATCATCGGCATCAGCGGTCGTACTTTCGCAATCGTTGAAGCCGGTGGTGGTCCGATCGAGCTGAATGACGAGCTGGAAACCGTTCAGCACAATCCGTTCGACGGCACGCTCAAAGGTCCATATTCCGCCCATCCGCACCTCGATCCGCTAACTGGCGAAATGCATGCAATCTGTTATGACGCCATGGCCGGAGACAATGTCTGGCACGTAGTGATTGATCAGAATGCAAAGGTCATTCGTGAGCTGCCGATTCCGGTGCAGGACGGGCCGTCGATCCACGACTGTCAGATTACCAAAAACTACGTTCTGGTCTTTGACCTGCCGGCGACGTTGTCGATGAAGATGATGCTGGCCGGGTACACCATCCCGTTCCATTGGAATGCTGATCATCCCGCGCGAGTCGGTTTATTGCCACGTATCGGCACAGCCGACGACATCATTTGGTGTGATGTTGATCCCTGTTATGTCTATCATCCGGCCAACGCCTTCGAAACTGAAGACGGAAAGGTCATTGTCGACGTCGTTGCCCACGACTCCATGTACGCCAGAAGTACGCTTGGGCCGGATTCCAAACACTCGGCCTTTGAACGCTGGACTATGGATCCTGTAACTAGGAAAACGGACCGGGAAATGTTTCACGATTGTAAGCAGGAGTTCCCGCGTTACGACGAAAGACTTACCTGCAAGCCTTATCGCTACGCCTATTCAGTCGGACTAGCAGCCGAAGACCATGTTGAGATGACCGTGGGTGATACTAAGCTGTTCAAACACGATCTGGAATCGGGCACCACGGTCGAGTACGATTTCGGGGCCAACCGTCATCCGGGTGAATTCGTCTTTGTTCCGAGATCAGATGACGCGGCCGAAGATGAAGGTTGGTTGGTGGGCCTCGTAGTCGACATGAATGATGAGCACTCGGAGCTGGTGCTATTGAATGCCGATGATTTCGGCGGCGAACCCCAGGCGATCGTGCAAATTCCTCATCGGATTCCACCTGGATTCCACGGCAACTGGGTACCGGGCCAGCCGGCAAAAAAGGGGACAGAAGGGGCAAAATAGTTTCCGGCGGCCCGTTTTTCACAGAGACCGCTTTTATAACGTCCGCAGGGATCGGTGTGTGCGTTGCAAATGGTTGATGGACACCTGCTGCCTGCAGGCCCCGCCGAGTGGCCGCCCAACAATGCGGTTCGCGGCTTAAAAAGCTTACCCCTGAGGATGGCACGTTGAAGTCGGGCCACGACCGACAAATGTATTGTGGTTGGTGAGTTAGCCGACCGCTTTCCGCCGCGCACCGGCCAGTGTCCACGCACTGTTCACAAGCGGACGGGTGAACAAAAATTCGCGCGGTGGCAGTCGGGGAGAAAGTTGACCGGGGATAATTTTTGGCCATTAAATTGTAGACAATATCTGACCATTTTTGTCTAATGGCGACGCTTCGCGAATTATTACCGACATATTGTTTACAATATATGACATCTGTTCCGTCACTTGCGACCAAAACCGTTCAGCCGACTTCGGCTGATCGCGTTTTCGATGCGCTGCAGGACGCGATCGTAAGGGGTGACGTGCCGCAGGGGTCACGTGTCAGTGAAATTGATCTCGCGGAACGGTTCGGGACCAGCCGCGGGCCACTTCGGGAGGCGCTGAGGCGCCTGGAATCGCGCGGCTTGGTCGAACGTACGCCGCATGTCGGAGTGCGTGTGTCTGCGCTGGGCCACGACGCCCTGATTGAGCTTTACTACATGCGCGAGGCGTTGGAAGGTATGGCCGCGCGCCTCGCAGCACTCAACATGACGGCCGACGAAATCAAT
>CAXGUU010000336.1:0-3216 GCA_964012875.1 uncultured bacterium | reverse complement strand
ATCTTGCCCTCGCCGGCGAAATGCTCCGGCGCGAGAGCGCCTTCGATAGCAGCGGTATGCGCGCAGAGGTGACTTAGATGTCAGGCAAAAAGCGTGGATTGGGACGCGGACTGGATGCTTTGCTCGGCATTGGTGCCGAACAGGTTGCTATTGAGGAAGCGAATGGCGACCAATTGAAGCAGGTACCGCTTGAACTGATTCAACGGGGCCAGTATCAGCCGCGCCTGGCCATGGATGACACGGCGTTGAATGAACTTGCGGAGTCGATCAAGGCACAGGGTGTCGTACAGCCGGTTGTTATACGCCCCGTCGGAGAGAATGGACGCTACGAGTTAATCGCGGGCGAACGTCGGTGGCGGGCCAGCCAGCTGGCCGGTCTCGCGACCGTGCCCGCAATCATCAAACGGGTCGCTGATGCCGATGCCATGAGCATCGCTCTGATCGAAAATATACAGCGCGAACAGCTCAATCCGATTGAAGAGGCCCTTGCGCTGGACCGTCTGGTGAGGGAATTCGAAATGACGCACCAGTTGGTCGCCGAAGCCGTCGGCCGATCGCGAGCCAGCGTCAGTAACCTGATGCGATTGCTGGAGCTGGAACCGCGAACCCGTATGCAGCTGGAAACCGGCCAGCTGGAAATGGGACATGGCCGCGCTTTACTAGCCCTCTCGGGCCAGGAACAGGCCCGCATCGCCGATCAAATCATCAATCGTGGGCTCAGTGTGCGGGCTGCGGAGGCCCTGATTCGCGAAACTGCAGGTGCGAAAAACGGGGCAACTCCGGCAGCGACAATAGCGGCCAAAGATCCCAATGTGCAATCGTTAGAACAGTCATTGTCGGAGCGTCTCGGCGCGAATGTGGCGATTCGCTATAGCCAGAAGGGCAAGGGCACGTTGGTCATTCACTACAGCAGTCTCGATGAGCTCGACGGCATCCTCGAACACATCAATTAGTCGACCCGGCAGGCGCTGATCATGGGGGGCCGCCGGCCCGCCGTAACGAAATTTGAAAGTTTAGGCTTGCCGCGCTGCGGCAAAACCGTCTAAAATCGTCTGGCTAACGCGTGCAAAGATTCAAGCATGCTCGAAACGCCCATGCAGCATCAGGCAGTCGCATCCGGACAGCATTCAATAAGTGGCCGGTCACGCGGCGCGATGATGAAGATCATCGCCGGGCAGCTGCTCGCGGCGCTCGCGCTGGTCGTTTTAGCTGCTGGTTTACTTGGATGGAATATCGCGTATTCGGTTTTGGTGGGAGCCGGAATCAGCATCCTGCCGAATTATTTTTTCGCGCGCCGCCTAACGCGGGCGCGGAAGGACGCGGACCCGGAGCGGTCGCTGCGTGAAATTTATGTCGGGGAATTCGTAAAAATAGCCTTTACCGGGGCTTTGTTCATTATCGCAATCAAACTTCTGAATATTGATTTTCTCTTCGTTGTCGGCTCTTTCTTCATCGTCACTCTGACTAACTGGGTGGCACTGTTGAAAGTCGATCTGAGTGAAACATCATTAGCGGCGGGCGCGCGATAGCGACCCTGACTGACCCCACCATTTTCAATAACGATCTGAAGAAATCGCAAGCGGAACGATTACATGGCAGCGGGTTCGCCAGCTGAGTACATCAGCCACCACATTCAAAACCTGACTTACGGACAACGGGCCGACGGTTCCTGGGGTTTCGCCCATGGCGCCAAGGAAGCCGCCGAAATGGGTTTTATGGCGATTAACGTTGATACCATGGCTTGGTCGCTGATTACCGGTCTGCTTTTTTGTTGGCTATTCCGCGTTGTGGCCGTTGCTGCGTCGGTGCAGCAGCCTTCGAAATGGCAGCTGTGCGTCGAAATGATCGTCGAAATGGTGCAGGGATCTGTACACGACGCCTTTCATGGCAGGAACGCGCTGATCGCGCCGCTCGCACTAACGATTTTTGTATGGATTTTCCTGATGAACCTGATGGACCTGGTGCCCGTCGACTTCATCCCTTACGCCTCCCAACTGCTTGGCATCGAATACATGAAAGTAGTGCCTACGACCGACGTCAACGCAACGTTCGGCATGTCGCTATCGATTTTCGCACTCATGATTTTTTACGGCATTAAGGTAAAAGGCCCGGGCGGTTTTTTCGGCGAACTCGCCTTTCATCCCTTCGGCAAGATGCTGTTGCCGGTGAACCTCGTACTGGAGACCGTGTCGCTAATTGCGAAGCCGCTCTCTCTATCATTGCGTTTGTTCGGCAATATGTTCGCCGGTGAGCTGGTCTTCGTGCTCATCGCCGCACTTGTGCCGTTTTACCTGCAGTGGGCACTCTCCGTGCCCTGGGCGATCTTCCACATCCTGGTCATCAGTCTGCAGGCCTACATTTTTATGATGCTGACGATTGTTTATTTAAGTCAGTCTCACGAAAGTCACTAACTAGAAATAGCGAAATCATCGAAAGGAGAAGAAGCTATGGAATCGATTGTTGCCTTTTCAGCCCTCGCTGCCGGCATCATGATCGGTCTTGGAGCGCTCGGCGCCGGCGTAGGTATCGGCATACTGGGTAGCAAATTTCTGGAAGGCGCTGCGCGTCAACCGGAACTTGTACCAATGTTGCAAGCGCGCATGTTCCTGATGTTGGGTCTTACCGACGCTGTGCCGATTATCGCCATCGCCTTTGCGGCGCTGCTGATGTTCGCTAATCCGTTCCTTGGACAGATTGGATAAATCGTTAACTGCACGGTAGGTCAAACGCCATGAATATGAATCTCACATTGCTGGGCCAGGCGATATCCTTTGGGATTTTCGTTTGGTTCTGCATGAAATATGTGTGGCCGCCGATCCTTCAAGCACTCGAAGAGCGGGAAACCCGCGTCGCCGACGGTCTTGAAGCCGCCGAACGCGGGAAACACGAACTCGAGCTTGCCGAACAGCGCGCAACGGAATCGATGCGCGAAGGTAAAGCGAAAGCTCAGGATTTCATCAATCAGGCACAGAAGCGCGGTGACGAGATCATCGAAGCGGCAAAAGAGGCGGCCCGTGAAGAAGCCGACCGTATCAAAGCCGCTGCTGCGGCGGAGATCGAGCAGAATCGCAATCAGGCTCGTGAGGAGTTGCGCGGCGAAGTCGCCCGACTTGCGCTCGCCGGCACTGAGCAGATTCTGATGCGTGAAGTTGATGAGAACGCGCATCGGGATGTGCTAGACAAGCTGGCTGCCGGCCTCTAGGACGTACCTGTCAT
>CAXGUU010000335.1:0-3230 GCA_964012875.1 uncultured bacterium | reverse complement strand
CCCAGGTACCTGCAACCAGTGCCATAAGGTTCAGGGCGGCTACAACGCCGAAGACTTCGGCTAGGCTGAGACCCAGTGCGAAAAGCGCGATCGTGAATACTGCCGAGGTGACCATGAACAGGGCGTTCGCGACATTGAGTGTGGCCAGCATGCGCGAACAGACCGCTGTTTCGACGCGGGCCTGAAGCGCGGCGTAGAGTGGCACAATATAGAGTGCGCCCGCAGCCCCGATCGCGACTAGGTCAAAAAAGAACCGTACCGCTGGCGCATAGCCGAAGAAGCTTGAGGGAGTCAGGGGTTCTGCCGGCGCCGCGGGCGTACCGACCCACCACACGTCGACCGCGGCGAGGCTGATCACCAGACTCGCGATGGGGACCAGGCCGAGTTCAATGCGTCGCCCTGACAGCCGCTCACAGGAGAGCGACCCAACACCAATACCAATCGTAAACGCGGCCGTCAGTAGGGTTACTGCCTGTTCGTTGGCGTTCAGCAGTTCTTTGCCGAAAGTGGGCACGACGCTCAGGAACGTCGCACCAACAAACCAGAAGGTCGAGATCAAACCGATGAGGACCAGGAATTGACGTTCGACCAAGCTGTCGCGCATAAGTGCCCAGGTCGAGGTCAACGGGTTGCGGTCAATTGAAATCTCCGGTGCATTGGCTGGTGCCGGCGGAATAAACTGCGCAGCGCAGCGGCCCGCGGCGGCGATGCCGACGATGCTGGTAATGATGGCGACCGGCGCGTTCTCGCCCAGGCCCGCGAGCAGTCCGCCAATGACGCTGCCGCCGAGTATTGCGATGTAGGTACCCATCTGGATGAGCCCGTTGCCACCGGTCAGTTCTTCATCGTCGAGATGCTGTGGCAGTAGGCCATATTTCAGTGGCCCGAAGAAAGTTGATTGCAGCCCCATGGCGAACAGGACACCGAGCAGGAGCTCGTAACTGTCGACAATAAATCCGACGGCACCCAGCCCCATGACGGCAATTTCGATCGACTTGATGTGCCTGATCAGCCCGGATTTTTCGTACTTGTCCGCCATCTGCCCGGCGAGTGCGGAGAACAGGAAAAAAGGCAGTATGAATACTCCCCCGGTGAGAACGACCAGTGTTCGGGTATCCATCTCGGTTCGCTCGGCGAGCGTAAACGTGACGTAGATGATGAGCGCGAAACGAAAAACGTTATCGTTGAAGGCACCCAGAAACTGCGTCCAGAACAGTGGCGCAAAGCGTTTCGAACGAATGAGCTTCGACTGGGTCATACTTGGCTACGGTTCTTGATTCCCTGGAGGTCTGCGGCGAACGGGATTGTGCGATACTCGGCCTCACCGGAGCGCGAAGTGTCCGAAGGCAGGCGCGCGGTCAAATGCTGGGTGACATACCCTCGCAGTGTACCTGCAGGGCACGCGCACGCGTGAGCGCGGCGCGGGTTTAAAGTGACCATAACCCGCAGGTGGTACAACGATTCCTGCATTTTACCGGTGGTAAGCATGGCAATCCTGACTGAACTTGATCTGCTCAAGTATCGGCGGACAAAAATCACCGCAACAAGTGGGACCGGCTTCAGAAGATCCTGAACGCTTGCGCCAGCTGATTCGCGCCGGCGTCAATGTGTTCAGGAGCAACATGTCCCATGGTACGAATGCGGGACACGCGGCTGCGATTAAAAGAATCCGCGACGCGGCCCCGGGCGCCGGTCGTAGCCATTTCGAATCAGGCCGCGACCTGCCGGCGTATGACTTTAATGTGGGGCATGATTCCGCACCTCGCTCCGGCCGTGGGGCATGACAATCCGAGCCAGATCACCAGACGCGTCGCACGCGAGCTCGGTTTGGCTGACAACGGGGAATTCGTCGTCATGGTGCGCGGCTTTCATTCGGATCCGGAGTGGAATTCGCCTTCAATCTCTGCATTGCAGCTATCAGGCGAAATCGGCGGCATTGCTTAGTGGTGGTGGTGGTGAGTGCTGCAGTTCTCTCGAGCCGGCTCTTCGCTTAGTCGGCGCGCGCGATCGAACAATTGGTGATGCGTGAGCAGAACTGGAACGCTTCGGCTTCATTCCGGCAAGGATTAAGCAGGACAGCCCGGACGGGCTTCCGGTCGGCTTGGAACGGGATCGCGATGCCGTGGGCTTGAGTTGTGCGGCCTGCACGTCAATGACATTCGATGTTGCGGACAGCGCATTCGGATTGACGGTTGCCCACCTCGCTCACCCTGGAATCGCCACACCCGGTCAAATACAAGACGGCACATCCAACCGCTACTGCGCGCAGCAGCCAGCGAGGCGCGTCACCGACCCGGACAGCATTTAAAAAGGAATGTCGTCGTCGAAGTCGCCCATCGGTTGCTCGGCTGCAGCCGGTGCGGGTGCTTCAGTCACTGCGCGGTCGGGCATCGGGCTGGGGTTCTGTCCGCCGCCGGCACTACCACGACTGCCGAGCATCTGCATTTCGTTTGCCACGATTTCGGTGGTGTAGCGCTCGTTGCCATCTCGGTCTTGCCATTTGCGCGTTTGTAACCGACCTTCAACGTAGATCTGCGAGCCTTTTTTTAAATACTCTCCGACAATTTCGGCCAGTCGTGAGAAAAACACCACGCGGTGCCATTCTGTCCGCTCCTGCTGCTCGCCGCTTTCGCGATCGCGCCACGATTCCGCCGTGGCCAGGCGTACATTCGCAACTGCGCTGCCGCTGCCGGTGTAGCGAATTTCGGGATCCGCGCCGAGATTTCCAATGAGCATTACTTTATTGAGTCCACGTGCCATTTAAAGATTCTCCATTTGGCTGTTGAGATCACTTCTGGATTGAGGGGACCCATCGGCATCCGTGTAGCGACGCGAGCACCATCTTGGCCTCACACCGGTTTCCGGCACCGACATCTCCGTTTGTCGGTCTCCCACACATTCCGTCCATGGTAGCTGGGAACGCCGATTCTACCTGAGCGATGGGCGTGTGCCAGCCTTAACACTTAGCTTCCTCCGGACCGAAGAACAAACCGCAGCAGGGGTGTTGGTGAGCGTCGGAAACCCCGTATAGTACTCGCTTGATCTGAATTCAGAGGCGGGCATGGAAACCATCCATTTACGCGGGGCGAGAACACATAATCTGCAGAATGTCGACCTCGATTTGCCCCGCGACAAGTTGATTGTTATCACTGGTCTATCCGGTTCGGGAAAGTCGTCACTGGCCTTCGACACGATCTATGCCGAGGGGCAGCGCCGCTACGTTGAATCGC
>CAXGUU010000334.1:0-3244 GCA_964012875.1 uncultured bacterium | reverse complement strand
TTGACTAATCAGGTTTACATGAGGTTGATTTAAAACCTCAATTTGCGGAGGGGTGGCAGAGCGGTTGAATGCACCGGTCTTGAAAACCGGCAAGGGTGAAAGCCCTTCGAGGGTTCGAATCCCTCCCTCTCCGCCAATTTGCGTAAAAACCGGTTCTCTGAAACCCGTTTTTTTGTCTCTGGCCCCTTGTAGCCGGGGCTTTCCAGCCGATTCAAGCGTACCGAGCCAATTTCACTACACCCCGACATACCCCCTCACTGGCTCTCTCTGGCCAACTTTCTCTGTGACCACACCTTGAAAGCGTACTCATTAAGTGCCGTTGTTACGCTTTATTAATTCATTTAAAAACAATAGTTTATAGGAATTTTTTTTGGTTGTTTCGATTGCCAGTTTCGCGGTCACAACAGGCCTGGGCTCAGCGGCAGTCAAACACCGGCTACTGTTACTATCGGACAATGGGCCAAGCTATATCACTATCGAACTCGGTGACTGGCTTGATGACAAGCAGATGGACCACACACGCGGTGCGCCGTATCAACTGATGACGCAGGGCAAGATTGAACGATAGCCCGACGATGGCAGCACACAAAAGCGGTTGCATGACTTTAAACTAAACAGGAGCCAGACCAGCCAGAGTCTCTTTTTACGAGAATCAACCCATGCCTCAAGTTATTTGATGATGGACGGCTGTCAGTCGCTCAGCGCGGTTTCCGAATCGGCGTCGCCCGCAATCCGGCTGTGCCACATGATTCGGGCCTGGTCCATGGGCCAGGGCGTCGCCTGGTGCATCAAGCGACGGTTGTCCCACACCAAGGCGTCGCCTGCAGTCCAGTCGTGGTGATAGACCCGCGGCGGCTGGCAGGCAAAGTCAGCGAGGTCATGCAAAAGTTGTTCAGATTCTTCAGAACTCATGCCGACGATGTCGTAGGCATGGCGGCCGATGAGCAGATTTTTACGGCCCGTTTCGGGGTGCGTCTTGACCAGGGGGCGAACGGAAATCGGCCCGTCATGAAAACCGTAACCGTTGTAGTCCCGGTTGTCGTCCCAGGATTGTGCATGCGAGCCTTTCCCACCTTCATGGCCCATTTTGGCCTGACTGTAGTACAGCGAGTGATGGGCTCGCAGATTTTCGACGCGATCACGCAGGTCATCATCCAAGGCCTCGTAGGCGGCCCGCATGTCAGCAAAACCGGTTGCGCCGCCTGAGTCCGGAACGATTTCCGCGGTAAATACCGCGCCCTTCGCCTGAATCGGCATGTAGGTGCTGTCGTGGTGCCAACCCATGTTGCCCTTGAGCACTTTTACGACGTCGTCAGTATTGTCATCGGGTCTGAGCGACCCGTCAGGAAGCACGTTGCTCAATGCCGCGATATCGAACTCCAGGCCTCCGAATCGTCGGGCAAATGCGATTTGCTGTTCGTGATTCATGAACTGGTCGGAGAAAACGAGTAGCGCGTATTCCAGCCAGGCACTATAGAGTTCTGAAAAAGCATCGTCGCCGATTTCTATCAGTTTTAAACCGTGTATGCGGGCGCCGAAGCTCGCGTCGAGCGGTTCCAGTTCAAAATTTTTCGGGTTCATGATGACCCTCCGGATCGGGTAGCAGCCTAGGGTCAAATTAGATCGAAGGCGGCTGCCGCGCAAGTCGGTGGCCGTGCCGGGTTTGCCTGCAGCGGCGTATTCGGGACGATAATCTACCTCCCACACAAACTGAGCGAGGAAAGAGAGCATGGCTTCCAACCACCGGGCAATCGCGCCCAACCACGTTGCCGTCATTACGGGCGCTGCTGATGGTATCGGCCGCGCCGCGGCAGAGCGTTTCGCGCGTCTTGGAATGCACGTACTGATGGCCGATATCGAAGAGGCGAAGCTCGCTGAAGCGCAAGAGGGAGCGCTGGGAGCCTGCATAGATGGCGAGCAGAGGATTTTGTGTCGTGCTGTCGACGTTAGCGATTTCGGGGCCGTGTCCGCGCTTAAGGACCAGGCCTACGCGGCTTTCGGGCATGTTGACGTGCTGATGAATAATGCCGGTACGAGTGGCAAAACATCAGGCTTTGACCACCTGGACCAGTGGCGCCGCATAATCGGCGTCAACCTGTGGGGTGTAGTTCACGGCATGCAAGCGTTTGCACAGGCCATGATCGACCAGTCTACGCCCGCCGTGATCATCAACACCGGATCGAAGCAGGGCATTACCAATCCGCCCGGAAACCCTGCCTATAACGTGTCCAAATCTGGCGTTCGCACAGCGACTGAAGCGCTGCAACATGAACTCAGGAATATTGCCGACTGCCAGGTTTCAGCACATCTGCTGGTGCCCGGATTTACCTACACCGGATTGATTCGGCGCCACGTCAGCGAGCGGCCGGCCGGGGCATGGTTGCCCGAAGAGGTGATCGACTATCTGCTGGACGCGCTGGCGCGTGACAGTTTCTACATCATCTGCCCCGACAACGAGGTCAGCAGCCATGAAGATCGGCGTCGTGTGTTGTGGGGTGCCGGGGACATTGCCGAGGATCGTCCCCCCCTGTCGCGGTGGCACGCGGATTATGGCGAGGCTTATTCGCGCTTCGTTGGTTGAAGCAGCCATACGGCCGCCCATGGTTTCTGGAGTATAAAAAAAGGGTGGTGATAGCCGCCCTTTTTTGTCGAGGTCTGCGTTTAAGGCAGCGGGTCAAGCAGAAAATTATCGCCCTCGCGCATGTTGTCCTTAAGCCAGGTGGCCGCGTCCGGAACAGTCGGTTGAACGACGGGTAACTCGCCGCGCGAGCCGGCAATCTTCTGACGCCGGGTCGCGGTCGCAGCTGCGTCCAGCGCGAAGGTCTCCGGGTCCATGACGACGCCATAAACATCGTTAGCGGTTTCCATGCTGACGATGCCGTCGCGAACATGCTCGCAGACTTTCTCCGCCGGGCGATTTAAGGGGTCGCCGTATCCACCGCCACCGGACGATACGCCGACCCAGATGTTCCCGGGTTCAATCTTCATGTAACCCTTGCTTGAGCAATAGTCACGGTGCCCGCTCTCGAGGTTTTCGCGGTAGTTGCCGCCACCAATACCAGGCGTACCGCCGAACAGACCAAACGGCGGGTTCGAGGCGCCGTCGCCCGTGGCGTGACATTCCATCGGCGTATCATAGGGGCGCACTTCGATGCGAATACCGGTGCCGCCCATGGTTTCGCCGTGTCCCATCGAATCCGGCTCGATTTCATGATGATCCATCATGATCGGATACAGCAGCTCG
>CAXGUU010000333.1:0-3254 GCA_964012875.1 uncultured bacterium | reverse complement strand
GTGAACAGGAGGTCTCACACTATGATTAAACTAATTGGGTTCCAGGTCAGCAATTACTACAACATGGTCAAGTACGTCTTGCTCGAAAAAGGTATCGACTTCGAGGAAGTTAGCGCCATGCCGAGCCAGGAGGGCGACTTCAAGGCCAAGAGCCCGATGGGCAAAGTACCTTGCATCGAAACCGAACACGGATATCTCTCGGAGACCAGTGCAATTCTGGCTTACATTGAGACACTGCAGCCTTCACCATCCTTGTTCGGCAGCGATCCCTGGCAGGGTGCGAAAATTCGCGAAGTCTGCAAAGAGATCGAACTCTATATCGAGCTGCAGGGGCGCCGGCACTATCCCGAAATTTTCTTTGGTGAAGGGCGCAATGAGGCTGCGGTCACTGAAGCGAAGCCCGTGATCGAAAACGGCCTGAAGGCATTGAAACACAACGGCAGCTTCTCACCTTTCATTTGCGGTGAATTCAGTGCCGCCGACATCGTCGCAGCGCACACCTTCATCTATGCCGCGCCGGTCTGCCAGGCTGTGTATGGTTGGGACATCGTGGCTGAGGTTCCCGGACTTCAGGAAGCGATTGATGCGACCAACGCACGCGAAGCGGGTGCCAAGGTTGCCGCCGACCACGGTGCTGCCATGAAGGCCTTCCAGGAAGCGAACGGCTGAGGGCTCGACAGATGTCTGCGAATTTTGTGTTGCCTGTGGATGCGATTCGTGACGGCCTCAATCGGGATCCGGAATTCGTGCTTGCCGCGCGCTTCTGGTATGCCGATATTCGCTTTGAGGTCGGTGACGAACCTTATTTCATGCACGTTGAAAATGGCATCGTGACGCGCTTCAAGCACGGCACGGAAGGATTTGACCCGTACGAAATCAATATCGGTGGATCGACCGAAACGTGGTTGAAAATGATGGAGGAGAAGCCCCAACCTTTCTACCACGACTGGCTGGCCGCCTGTTTTCACCACGAGTTTGAGATTTCCGGCGATTTGGGTTCGGCCTACGCGTACTACTTCGCGCTCCGCCGTATCCATGCCGTGATGGGGCAATGTGTCAGGGCGCTCGATAAAGTCGCCTGAGAATGGAGGAAAATCATGCCAAGGTACTCTGATATCACCGGACGCTACCTCTACCTCGACGTCGATGGCGTCGAATACCGCGTCTACATGGAAGAAGCCGGTAGTGGCATACCGCTGGTGTGCCAGCACACTGCGGGTGCCGACGGTCGGCAGTACCGTCATATCCTGGAAGATGCGGACATCACGTCCCGCTTTCGCGTCATCGCCGTTGACCTGCCTTACCATGGCAAGTCGCTGCCGCCGGAATCGAAGCGCTACTGGGAAGAAGAATACAAGCTGACCAAGAAATGGTTCATGGCGTTCTGGGTCGCGTTGGTGGAGGAACTGGCCCTGGATCAACCCGTGTTCATGGGGTGCTCGATGGGCGGCCACCTGGCCTCCGACCTGGCCCTGAATCATCCGGGACACTTTCGCGCTTGCATCGGCCTGGAAGCATCGTGCTGGAGCGGCGGTTTTGACCACCTGTTCAAGCACTGGTGGCGGCATCCGCGGCTGTCCAATGAAGCCAAGCCCGCCATGATGTTAAGCCTGTGTTCGCCGAACGCGCCGGAGGCTAATGTGCGCGAAACGGTCTGGACCTACAGCCAGGGTGCGCCGCCGGTATTTTCTGGCGATCTGAACTACTACGGGATCGAGCACGACATACGCGAGACCGCGCATCAAATCGATACCTCGAAATGCATGTTCTATGTCATGGGGGGCGATTACGACTGGTCTGCCTATCCCGAGGCCTGCAAGGAACTCGCAGACAAGGTACCGGGTGCGCAGTACACGCTGATGGAAGGCATGGGGCATTTCCCCATGTGCGAAGACCCCGGGCAATTCAAAAATTATCTGATGCCGGTGCTCGACGATATTGAGCAGCGTAGCCAGGCCAAAGCTGCCTGACTGCGGCCAGGCAGTAGCCAGAACAGTACGATAATCGACGGGCGCCCACGAGGCGCCCTTTTTTTGGATGCCGATGTAGTCGGGGAGTTTTCGGATGTATCCAGGCAAATACGCCGTCGAGCGCGCGCACCAGCCCTGTTTCGTCATGGCGGGCAGCGGCGAGGCGGTCACCTATGCAGAATTCGAAGCGCGCACCAACAAGCTCGCGCATCTTTTTCGCGCCTACGGACTGAAACCCGGCGATCACTATGCGGTGTTCATGGAGAACAACAGCCGCTACCTCGAGGCCTGCGGGGCCGGGGCACGAGCTGGTTTGTATTACACCTGCATCAATTGTTACCTGACGGCAGAAGAAACGGCTTACATCGTCAACAACTGCGAGGCCAAGATACTGATCACATCGAAGTCCCGCAGCGAGGTTGCGACGAAGGCCCTAAAAACCTGTCCGAACGTCGTGTTGACGCTGGTCGTTGATGACGATGACCCGGCTGCGCCGCTGGCGGCGTACCAACGGGCACTGGCCGAGTATCCAGAAAAGCCGATTGAAGACGAACGTTTCGGTACCGCCATGCTGTATTCATCCGGCACCACCGGGCGGCCCAAAGGGATCCTGCGGCCACTACCGGACAATCCGCCGGGTGAACCGATTCCCTTGTATCAGTTCCTGACCGATTTATGGACCTACCGCGAGGGAATGATTTACCTGTCGCCGGCGCCGCTGTATCACTCTGCCCCCAACGCCGCGGTCAACTTCACCATTCGTTCCGGCGGGACCGCGATCATCATGGAAAAATTTGATCCGGAGGTTTACCTGCGTCTGGTGCAGCAATACCGCGTCACGCACACGCAACTGGTACCGACCATGTTCTCGCGCATGCTTAAATTGCCCGCCGATGTGCGGCAGAAATACGATCTATCCAGCCTTGAATATGTCGTGCACGCGGCGGCGCCGTGCCCCGAGCAGGTCAAGAAGGACATGATCGACTGGTGGGGGCCGATTATTCATGAATACTACGGCGCGACCGAAGGTCTGGGATTTGCCTACTGCGATTCAGAGCAGTGGCTGAGTCACCCGGGGACGGTCGGCAAGATTTTGCTGGGTGAACTGGAGGTTCTCGACGATGACGACCAGCCATGCCCGACCGGTACCGCGGGCACCTTGTGGTTCAACAGTGCCACACCGTTTGAATATTTCAACGATCCGGAGAAAACCCGGGAAACGCGTTCACCCGACGGTTCTCTGTGCACCGTCGGCGACGTTGGCTATGTCGATGAGGAAGGATT
>CAXGUU010000332.1:0-3256 GCA_964012875.1 uncultured bacterium | reverse complement strand
GCCTACGAACAGGCAGGGGGCCGCGCCATTGACAGGGATGCGGCCCGGTGGTGGGAAATTTTCGGCCTGCTGCGGTGGGCCAATTTCAACATCATGCAGGTCTACGGACACATCAGCGGGCGTCGCCGATCACCCCGATTCGCCGCCTGTGGTCGCAACATATGTCTAATGGAACTCGATATGCTGAGAATCATTGCCGGACAAATCGATTGATTGTGAAGGGCTTATCTAAACGCCGCCTTCCTCACCCTGGCGAGGCTCAGCAATACGAAGCGGTTGCATCCCACGCCATCGCGGTCGTCGATCACTGAACATGTCTCTGGATCAGCCCGAACTGTCCGAACTCGTCGCTACGGTGCGCGAACACCTCGATGCGCTGGTCCACAAACTCGAGGGGCAGGATCGCTATGAAACACTCGTCTCCGTTTATTTGCTCAACGTCATCAGTCGCGAACTAAGCGCGTGGCAACCGCAGAGCGGGGACGACGAGCGGCGTTTGCGCCAGCTGCTGAAAGAGGGGGGCGGAGTTGATAATGCTGAATTGACGCGCCGACTGAGCGCTGAGCTACGTGGTGGTCTTCACGACGATCGACTTGGGGAAATGCTGGAGCCGCTACTTGAATACGTCCGTGCGAAAGTGATGGTGTCGCGCCCGGACCTGCTTGATATTGATTAGCCTGTAACGAGGAATGAGTTCATGGAAAAAATCGACTTCAAAATAAACGACGGCATTGCCCGGATACTGATCGATGACGTTGAGAACCATAATGTCGTCGGCTCTCAATTCGCCCGCGAGCTGTCACAAGCGGCGATCAGTTGCGAGGGTGACCCGACTATTAAGGCGGTACTACTGAGCGCGAAAGGCGACAAATTTTCAGTCGGCGGCGACCTTAACGAATTCCTCGCGGTGGGCGACACCTTGCGTGAGCATGTTCGCATGATGGCCACGTATTTCCATCTTGCGATAACGGTATTGAATCGCCTGGAAGTACCGGTTGTTTGTGGGGTAAACGGTATCGCAGCCGGCGGCGGGGTCAGCCTTGTGTGCATGAGCGATTTGGCCATCGCCAAGCGGTCGGCGAAATTCAACCTGGCCTATACACGCTCCGGTCTGACCCCCGATGGTGGCTCAAGCTGGTTCCTGCCGAGGCTCGTTGGCGCCCAGCGCGCATTCGACATCATGGCAACCAACCCGACCTTGAGCGCAGATGAAGCGCGTGACATTGGGCTCATTGCGCGGGTCGTCGACGACGACAAATTCGAAGCCGAAGTGGAGTCGGTCCTGTCCCAGGTTGCGGGCTCACCGGCCAATGCCGTTGGTCGTGGGAAACGATTGTTCCGGGCGGCCCTTGAAAACTCCCTGGAGGCGCAGCTGGAGCTTGAATCACAATATATATCGGAGAGTGTATCGCACCCCGAAACGCTGGCTAAGCTTGAAGCGTTCTTCGCCGCCAGGGCGAAGTAGACGGGAACCGCGACATGGACATACGAAGCCCGATTCTTTAAGGTCGCGCGCAGATTCAAACGTTTCCCGCGTCGTAGTCGCGTCACAATGGCTGGAGAAAACCGATGGCACAGGCAATGAGCGAAAGTACCTCATGGGCTGGGGGCAGTGCGCTTAATTCATTTAGTCTGAATGAAGATCAGCAGATGATGTTTGACGAAGCCGATCGCTTCGCTCGTAACGAACTCTACCCGCTTGCCGAACCGATGGATAACGATGAGTGGTGGCCCGAAGACGTGTTCAAAACAATAGGTGAGGCCGGCTATTTCGGTCTCACGGTACCTGAACAGTACGGCGGACAGGGTCTGGATCTTTTTACCAGCGGCCTGGTCGCACAGGTGTTTGGTCGCTGGAATTATGCGTTGTCACTGAGCTGGGTCGCGCACGAAAATCTGTGCCTGAATAATATTTACCGCAACGCCAACGAATTCCTGCGTAACAAATACCTGCCGGGCCTGTGCTCTGGCGAAAAAACCGGCGCTCTCGGACTGACCGAGCCTGGTGCCGGATCCGACGCCCTTGGCTCGATGTCAACGACAGCGCGTAAACAGGGTGACCGGTACATCCTCAATGGCCGCAAAATGTACATTACCAATGGTCCTGTCGCGGACGTGTTACTGGTCTACGCCAAAACAGAACCCGAGCAGGGACCCCACGGCATATCCGCATTCATTGTGGAAAAAGATTTTCCGGGGTTCAGCGTGGCGCAGAAATTGATCAAGATGGGTTTCCGCGGAAGCCAGACCGGCGAATTGTTGTTCGATGAGTGTGAGGTGCCCGAGGAAAATCTGGTCGGTGGCGTCAACGAAGGCGTCGCCGTCGTTATGAGCGGACTTGACCTCGAGCGAGCTGTGATTTCGCCGATTTGCGTTGGCATGGCTGAACGTGCACTTGAGCTGACAATTGAATATGCCAAGACGCGCGAACAGTTCGGCAAACCGATTGCCGAGTTCCAGATGATTCAGTCGAAAATTGCCGACATGTATACGTGGATCGAGGCGATGAAAGCGCTCAATTTCAAGGTCCTTGCCGAAGTGAACGATTTGGAAGTTGGTGGTGGTGGTCGCGGCATGGTTCATGCCAATACTGCGGCGTCGATCATGTATACCGCGAACATGCTGAACCGTGTGCTCGATGAGGCCGTGCAGGTTCATGGCGGCATGGGCTACATGTGGGAGGCTGAAATCAATCGGCTCTATCGAGGCAACAAGTTGCTTGAGATCGGCGCAGGCACGACCGAAGTGCGCAAAATGATTATCAGTCGCGAACTGTTGAAGTGAGCACGGGGGGGACTGTCGCCGCCGTTCCGAAAACGAACGAGGACCTTGCGGAGCACCCGACTATCTTCGCACCTGACCTGTTAGCAGGGCGCACGGTCTTCGTATCCGGTGGCGGCAGCGGCATCGGCCGTGCGACGGCCTGGCTTGCAGCACGGCTCGGCGCAAGGGTTGTGATTTCCGGGCGCAGTGAGGACAAATTGCAAAGCGTTGTTACCGCTATGTCCGAGCGTGGTGTGGCTAATGCTGACTATCGGGTTCTGGATATCCGGGACAGCGATGCGGTCGCGACCACGATGTCCGAAGTGTTCGAGGCGTGTGGCGGTATCGATTTGCTGATCAACAGCGCAGGCGGGCAGTTCCCGCAGGCGGCCATCGATTACGCTGAGAAAGGTTGGCAGACGGTCATTAACACCAATTTGCACGGTAGTTGGCACATGATGCACCACGCTGCGCAGCAGTGGCGGGAGAAGAA
>CAXGUU010000331.1:0-3267 GCA_964012875.1 uncultured bacterium | reverse complement strand
CGTGCTGGGTACCGGTTTTCGCAATCCCGCACTACTCGCGAAGATGGCCGACACGCTGGAAGAAGTCAGCGACGGTCGCCTGATATTGGGCATCGGTGCCGGCTACCATCGCTATGAGTACCGCGCGTTTGGTTATCCCTACGACAATAAAATCAGCAGGTTTGAAGAAGCCGTCCAGATCATGTGCGGACTTCTGAAAAAGGGCCGTATCGATTTTAACGGCGAGTACTACTCGGCGCCGGAATGCGAGTTAAAACCGCGCGGCGGTCCGCGTCCCGAAGGTCCGCCGATCTTGATCGGTGGCGTGACGCCAAGAATGCTGAACATCGTCGCGCGTTACGCCGACCAGTGGAACGTGTACTACGACAAGACACGTAATTCCGTCGAAGGCGCGCGTGAGAACATGCAAAACGTCGATGAGGCGTGTCGTGCAATCGGTCGCGATCCAACGGAGATAGCGGGCACGGCCACAGTGCTGGTTGCCGATGCGAGCGCAGATCCGTGGTGGGAGCGTTTGCCAGGCGGGATCGATACAGATGCCATCGTGCCGCTAAACGGAACGCCGGAGGTCATCGCTGAAGAACTCGCCGGCTATGCGGCGCTGGGTATTTCGCATATCCAGATTTCACTTGAGCCGACGACCCTCGAGGCCATCGAAAATCTCGCACGGGCGCTCGAGATCTTGAAAAAAGCCTGATCTAACCGATACACGCACAGAAAAAGGCCAAACTACAGGAATGTCAGTCGCTTATTTTTGCAGCGGCACGTAAAGCGATTCAGGAGACAGTAATGGAGATCATTCAAGCGACCGCGGCACATGTAGACCAATTTATCGATGATCTACCCGAGCTCATGCATTCGACCGGTCCGGCCGCCTACGACTATCAGTTTTTAGGCCGTAAATATCTGGACCCAATTGTGCGCGCCTCCTGGGCCGCTGAAGGTACCTTGTTCGCATTCGACGGTAGTCGACTTGCCGTCGAGGGTCACGAACTGCTCGGCATCGAGATCGGTTGGCAGGGTCCCGAGTTCGAACTGCGCAAAAAATCCCTGGCGCCATTGTGGGCGCCGCTGATCGAAGACGGCACCGTGCCGCAGGATGATTTGGCTGAGATGGCTAAGCGTAGCTATCTCGCCAGTTATTTGAATCCCGCGATTCCCAAACCCGTGCACTACATTCATGCGCTCGCGGTTAAACCTGAACATCGCGGCAAAAGCATTGGTGCGGCGCTAGTACACAATGCAATGCAGCTGGGTAAAGATGCCGGGCACCGCGGACTACATCTGGATGTACTTTCAGATAACCCTGCGGTTGAGTTTTATCGTGCGATGGGCTTGGAGGTGCTTGCGGAAACACGCGCGCCGATTCCGTTCGAGCACGGGTGCCCGATCGAGATGCGCATGGGGATTGATTTTTGCGTGTCTGAATAAAGGGGAATCGGGGACAGGCCACGTTTAACACCTGACCCTGCCAAGCGTTGTCTGTCCCCGATTTCCCTCCCTCAATCCGTCCGTTGTGCTCGAAAGCTCCATCCTCGTTCCTGGGCCAGCAATGATTTGTTCAGCGTTTGTTCATCTCGCCCCATCTAGATTGACCGCTAGGCTCGCCTGACGGCGAATCAAAAATAGCCTCGTATAGGTATCTAGGAGAAGGCGATGAAACTCAATCGAAATATTAAACGAATTGCGATCGCTGGGGCGTCTGCGCTGTGCCTGAGCATGATTTCGGCATCGGCCAGCGCCGAGCATCCGCGCGGTCACCATTGTGAATCCGAAGGTGTGGTCCATCACCACCATCATCACTACTACGGCCAACCGCAGCATCAGCCGTCTTACAAAAGCGGTTACTACCAGGCGCCGCCTCCGCGAGCGACCTATGGCTACGGTCCCGGCACCTATGCACCACGAGGTTCCTACGCCTCCTATGGCTATACCCGCTCGCCCAACTTTGGCAATGCCGTCGGTGGTGCGCTGGGCGGATTCGTAGGGTCGAAGATCGGCAAGGGATCCGGCCGGCTGGCCGCTACGGCCGCGGGTTCGGTACTCGGCTACATGCTGGGCGGTCAAGCGCAGCAGCACTACCGCTAACAGGCGGTCCACGCCGCCATCCCCCGAGCCGGTGCGGTTCGCCCCCAGCGCCGGTACTATGCTGGCAATGAATCCCTGGATAGGTTTAGAACGCCATGTCGCGTTGCCTATTCTTCGCCATGATTCTGGCGCTGTCCTGTTTCGCGGGCGCGCAATCCGTGAACGAGGCTGACCTGGAAAGCCTGATGGAGCGTGCAGGGGCCATGAAGTCCGGCGACCCCGCGCAAATGCAGTTGCTGATCGACCAACTCGGCCCGCTGCAAGCTTGTCTTGCAGGACTCGACCACGCGGCATTGGCGACCTTGCAACGAGAAAGCGAGCGGCGGCGGCAGGAAGTCACCGGTCTGGGCGCTTCCGGGGCGTACGACGAGGCGCAGGAAATGGCCGAGCGTTATGGCCAGCAGATTGCTGAGTCTGATGTTCTCAAGCAGGTATTAGGCTGTACCGATGGCATGACGGGACTGCTCCCGTCAATGGCGGCCTTGACCCAGTCCATGCCGCGGCTAGAAGGCCAGCGCGTGTGTGATGCGCCGCGGTCGCCGTAACCACCTGACATTGACCTGCTAACGCAACACGTCCCGCAGGACTTCCCGCACCACCTGCGTCCCGGCTTCAACTAATACCAGGTCAAGCCCGACCTCGCGACATTCGGCGCCGTCAATCCTAGCTGAAATCTGTCGCAGCGCGCTGGCGGGCTGGCGTTTCGCGATCCCGGGCGGCTGCGGTTTCCCTCGTTCGATTTGTTTGCCAATGCCGGGCGGCAATGGTTTGCCGTTGACCCGCAGCGCTGCCGTGTCGTCGCCAAGCAGCGCGTGAAGCGTCGCAGTCGTAAATCCCACCTTGAGAAATCTATCCAGATGCCAGTCCCAGCGCCAGTCCTGATTGCTGCCTTTGTTACGTCCGCTGTTTTTCTCTTGCGAGCCATTGTCGTTTTTTCCTGCATGGGCGGGTTTCCCTTTGGCCTTGTCCTTTTTCGCGCATACCGATTCGATCAGCGGTGCGTCCAGGGACACGCACAGGGTGCCCGTAACAAAAGCAAAGGTGAGCGCGAGGATCAGGACGTATTTCGAAACGGCTCGGACCCGTTGTTGGATGGGGTGAGCCCGTTTTAGATCGATCACACTACGCGGGCAATTCGCGCGCCCGCGTAATGTGACCGGTTTGGCGATCGACTAAGCT
>CAXGUU010000330.1:0-3269 GCA_964012875.1 uncultured bacterium | reverse complement strand
CACGCGCACCGTGCGCGACACCGCCGCCCTGCTCGACGCCGTACAGGGTCCGGACATCGGCCCGCCGAATATCATTGCGCCACCAGAGCGCCCCTACCTTGAGGAGTGCGACCGCGACCCCGGCAAACTGCGTATCGGTTTTACCTCGACAGCGATCAATCGAGCCGACGTGCATCCACACATGGTCGATGGCGTGAATGAAACCGCGAAGTTGCTGGAGTCCCTGGGCCACGATGTGTTCGAAGTCAGTTATGACATTGAATGGCACCACTACTTCGAGCAGCTCATCATCATCTGGACCTCCTATGTCGCGTGGGCCATCGACGGTATCGCCAACAGCCTGCAGCGCACACCTTCGCTCGAAAACCTTGAGCGTGTGACCTGGGAGATTTATCGGCATGGCCGCAGCCTGACGGCAACCGACATGCACAACGCCATGGCCAACCTCAACCTCGTGTGTCGCCAGTCCGGCGCCATGTTCCAGCAATTCGATGTGTTGCTCACACCGACCATCGCGCGGCCACCGCTCAAACTCGGCACGCTGGATCAAAACGCCGAAGGCGTCGATGCACGCGAATGGAGCCGCCAGGTGTTTGATTGGATTCCGTTTACACCCTTGTA
The DNA here is from genome assembly GCA_964012875.1 of uncultured bacterium. GTDB lineage: Bacteria > Pseudomonadota > Gammaproteobacteria > CAXGUU01. The sequence continues at coordinate 2,648 of CAXGUU010000330.1, read as the reverse complement.
CAACACCACGGGCCAACCGGCGATTTCCTTACCGCTGTGTCATTCGCCCGACAACCTGCCAGTGGGCATGCAACTGGTGGCGGATCTGAATGACGAAGCGACCCTGATTCGACTGGCCGCGCAGCTTGAACAGGCAAAGCCGTGGATCGACCGCAAACCCGGGGTTCACTACAAGACGTAAGTGAAATCTGAATCCAGGCAGGGGGAAGACGCGCCGCCGGCCAGCTGACCAGCAAAGCGCCCCAAAAAGGCGAGCGGCGGCATCCGGCCGTCGGATTGGTTGTTCGATTCGTTCGACGAGCGCCAGCCCGATATGGTCGTGCTGCCCGTCGCAATGGATCACAAGCGCGTGGCGGTGGTCCGGCGCGCTCCCATTGCGCCTTTCACCAGGCCGGCTGGCACTCTGAAGGCCCGGCCTTAGGGCGTAAAAATCCGCACAATTATTTGATCCCGGTCAACGTGTCCATGGCTGTTTTGAGGTCTAAATAGACCATCCGGAACACCGCAGGGAGAATGATCATGTTGCGAGACATTCTTGTTCACATCGAGGGTACCAGTGACAAATCGGTCGCCGAATTCGCTGCCAGGTTAGCGGAGAAACACGGCGCACGACTGACCGGCCTTAGCTTGCTGCCACCGACACCGAGTTACTACGAAGTAAGCGGCATGGTGTCAGCGCCGGCGTTCGACGAACAGGCGCTGGCGGCCGAGGCCAGGGCTATCTTCGACAACGCAATACGGAACGTGGACATCCGGACCGAGTGGCGGGAATCAAATGGCCCCGCGATCCGTGATCTGACACTGCACGCGCGTTTCGCCGATCTCACGATACTCGCTGACCGCGATACCAACTCGTGGTTTCAGGGCCTCGCCAATCAGTTCCTGTTGAATTCAGGACACGCAGCGATTCATGACCGACCCCGGTTTCCGCTTGAGCGCGCCTCGCGCAGTAACGGGATCTGCGCTTCAGGCAATACAGACTCCGCCTGCTTTCGGTACTGACTCAAGTTTCCGCTGCCAGCGCACACTGCCCCAACAGCTCCAGCGTTTGGTCGGTGGTCAACGGATGAAACGGCCCACTGCGCGCATCACGATAGAGCCGCTCCAGGATATGGCCGCGGCGGAAAGTCGCGCCGCCCACCAGCCGCATGGCGGTGTCGACCACTTTGATCGCATTCTCAGTCGCCACGACCTTGGGAATCTCGAGTGTTGCCAGGCGCGATGGCATATCGTCAGCGATTGTCTCACCAGCGTTCAGTCGCGCCGCCGCCACTGCTATCGCGTTCGCGGCAGTTTCAATCCAGACGCGCATTTCACCGAGACCACCCTGCACGCGCTGCTGATCGGCCAGCACCACGTCGCTTGCGCCAGGCACTGCGCCCAGACGTTTCTTACGGAGAATAGCCAGTGCTTCTTTGTAGGCGCGTCGCGCAAGGCCGAGATACACGGACGCGAAACTCAGGGTCTGCCACTCCAGGTTTTCGAACAAGCCCGCGCGAAAACGATCATTAACCAGGTTTTCATCGGGCACAAAAACGTTGTCGAGCACCAGCGTTTCCGTGCCCGTCGCGCGCATCCCGAGCGCATCCCAAGTGTGCTCAATGCTGACGCCCTCGCTATCGGCCGGACACACGAACATGACTTCACTGGCCGTCCGCGCGTCGATATCTTCAGGCAGATTACCGTTAGCGTCGGTCATGCAGGCGTTGAAGGTGTGATGGGTGGCGGCAAGGGACAGCGTCGCCCAGCTCTTGCGCCCGCTCACGCGGTACCCCCCCTCGACCGGCACTGCCACGGTATCGGCAATACCTGTGACGCCGGCGCGCGTTTCGCTGTAGGCGCCGTCAAACAGAAACCCCTCCGCCGCGATACCGGGGAAAAGGCGCGCCTGAACCGCTTCAGACCACATGCCCCGGAAAAATCCGACCACGCCCAGGTGCATGTTGAAGGCCAGGGCAAAAGCCGGGTCGCCTTCCGCCAGTATCTGCATGCAGCGGGCATAGGTATCGATATCCGCGCCCTGACCGCCGAAACGTTTGGGTGTATTCAGCGCTGAGAGGCCGCTCGCCCGGAACCGCTCCACCAGGGCATAGGGAAACTCGCCCGATTCGTCGTGGGTCGCGCCCAGCGCAGAAAACTCCGCTGCCAACCCCCTTGCGGCGTCGAACGCGGCGTTTTTTTCCGCCTGGCTCATCTCAATTTGGTGCATGGCAACCTCGCTGTGTTTCGACGCAGATTCTACGTCAGGCAGCGCCAACGACACGCGTTGATCTCATTGCGCTGCGCCCCGCGCGGTGGAATATGGCCGTGCCAGCACCAAGGATGAAGGCAGGCCTGGTCAAATTAACACGATTTCCAACCGGCCCTACGCGCTCGACATCCACGACCGCAACCACCTCAACTACCCGCTTTTTACGCCGGCGCCAATCGCATGGCGCAAGCCATTGGGCTCAGGCCCGCACAGGAATACATTGACACGTACCCCGCGGCAGACACCCTGGCGGCGGCCGGTTAGCGCTCGAACAGACGACGCACAATAATCACCCTGAATCATCTCGTTCGCCGCAAGCCGGAAGTGTCCGGGGAGGCTTTCCGCGATTTCTGGCAGAACGAACATGCGCCGGCGCGTGTTACCGAGCCTGCAAGGC
>CAXGUU010000329.1:0-3326 GCA_964012875.1 uncultured bacterium | reverse complement strand
TATTGAAACGCTCATGCGGCGAGTCGATCAGGGCACGATTGATTACGCCGTACTGCCCTCGCTTGAGTTTGAAGAGCTATGGCGAAAATACCCTGAGCTACGCGAGGGCTTATCACTCGGGTCACCTCGCGCGATTGCCTGGTACAACCAGGAAGATGGGTCCCGCAGCCTGTTCGAAAGCCAGCTTGAATTTTTTACCGAACTGCGGGAATCCGGAGATGCAGCGAAAATTCGCGATCGCCACTTTGCTCACGTCGCTGATTTTGATTACGTCGAATCACGCGCGTTACTACGCCATTACCGCTCACGGTTTCCGCAGTATCGAGCGGCATTCATTACCAGCGGCACGCAAACCAGGCTCGACTGGCGTTTGCTTGCCGCCCTCAGTTACCAGGAATCGCATTGGCGCAACAACGCGCGCTCGCCGACCGGAGTACGCGGACTGATGATGCTGACGAAGCGAACGGCAAAACAATTGAAAGTTGATCGCTTGAAACCAAAGGAAAGTATCCTGGGTGGTGCTCGCTATTTGAGGGCCATGAAAGACCGACTGCCCGAGCGCATTCAAGACCCCGATCGAACGTGGCTGGCACTGGCCGCGTATAACATCGGGATGGGCCATCTCGAAGACGCCAGGGTGCTGGCCGACGCCGCCGGCGGCGATTCTGATTCATGGGTCAGCGTTCGCCAGTATCTGACCAAACTGGGGAATCTCAGGATCGCGGCGCAGACAAAGTTCGGTCCTGCGCGTGGCTACCAGGCCGTGCACTTTGTGGCCCGGGTGCGAGAATACTACGAGGTGCTTAAACGATTGGAAGATCAGCGCGACGCCGGCACTTCGCTGCACCAGGCGAGGTCTAGAATCGAGCTCGTATCGCCAGCTCTATGAGGGGTCAGTCGCGGCGTGCCTGCGTGCCCTGATTACTTCACCTTTTTGTTCGGCATGTATAAATCGGTGATCGTGCCACTGAAGGCCTCGGCCGCCATGCCGACCGTCTCCGACAGTGTTGGATGGGGATGAATGGTCAAAGCGATATCTTCCGCGTCACAGCCCATCTCTATCGCAAGCGCGACTTCGCCAATCAAATCGCCGGCGTTCGGACCGACAATACCGGCACCGATGACGCGCTCGTTGTCGGGCGAAAAAAGCAATTTGGTCAAACCTTCGTTTCGCCCGAGCGACAATGAGCGCCCGCTCGCGGCCCATGGAAATACCGCTTTTTCAAATTCGATCCCGTCCGCTTTCGCCGAAGTCTCGCTGACCCCAACCCAAGCGACTTCAGGGTCAGTGTAAGCAACGCCAGGAATGACTCCTGTATCGAAAGCAACTTTTGCGCCGGCCGCCGCTTCAGCAGCAACTTTCCCTTCGTGCACGGCCTTGTGCGCGAGCATGGGCTGGCCGACAATGTCACCAATGGCAAATATGTGGGCCACGTTCGTCCGCATTTGCTTGTCGACGGCGATAAACCCCCGGTCATCGATCGCAATCCCCGCGGATTCCGCTCCGATGTGCTTGCCATTGGGCGTGCGCCCAACAGCGGCCAGTACGCGATCGTAAGCCGCGTTATCCGGCACCTTATCGCCCTGGAAATGAACAATCAGAGCCTCGTCGGTGGCGTCAACCGAGGTTACGCCGGTACTGGTATAAATCGCTTCGAGGCGTTTCGACAAGCGCTTTTGCAAGGGCCTGACCAGGTCCCGATCTACGCTAAACATCAGATCCGGTGTCAGTTCGACGACCGACACCCGGCTGCCCAACTCCATGTAGACGGTTGCCATTTCGAGCCCGATAATTCCGCCGCCAATAACGAGCATGCGCTCGGGGATATCTTTCAACTCGAGTGCGCCGGTCGAGTCAATCAGGCGTTCATCACCGTACGGCAGCCCGGGCAATCGTACGGGCTCTGATCCGGCTGCGATGATCGCCTGCTTGAATTCGATGCTAACCTGCTCGCTCTCGCTCTGAACGGCGAGCACGTTGGGCGATACGAATGTCCCGACACCTCGAACGACCTCAACCTTGCGCTGTTTCGCGAGTCCCGCGAGCCCCTTGGTCAGCTGCCCTACCACGCTTCCTTTCCAGTCCCGCAGTACATCGAGATCAATTTTCGGCTTCCCGAACTGAATGCCGTGGGCGGCCATGTCGCGGGTATCGCTAATCACCTTCGCAGCGTGTAACAGCGCCTTGGAAGGAATACAGCCGACATTCAGGCAAACACCGCCAAGCTGGACATCTCGCTCGACCAGCGCGACGTTGAGGCCAAGATCAGCGGCCCGAAATGCGGCCGAGTAACCGCCCGGACCGGAGCCGAGCACGACAAGGTCTGCCTTCATCGAATTCTCCATCGTCATTGGCGGTCGGAATTTTCGCGGTAGAACACCGCCACCGCACCAATGCTCATCACAAGCTCGCAGGCCAGATTTTCGCATAGCGCACCGATCTCCGACCGACGATCGTCCCGTTCAATGCCACGCAGACGAACCTTGACCAGCTCGTGATCGGCCAAAGCGCGGTCCAGTTCCAGCATCACATTTTCGGTTACACCATGCTGGCCAACTATCACGACCGGCTTCAAGCTGTGGGCACGCCGCCTAAGCGATTTTCGAAGTTCGTTGTTGAGCATTGTTATTAGGCTTCATTTTGGTAGCTGTTGACTGCACTGACAGTATGCGTGATTGAATGCAGCCCCGCATGCGTAATCATTGTTTCCGCTCAGTTAAGCGGTCGCGCGGCAACTACCATTTGCAGCGGCTGCTATAAATGCCCGCCGACATTAACATCAGGCTATGACGGCATATCGACGGTTCAACTTGTTCTCCCGAAGCACCGGCGCGATCGCGGCCCTGCTCGATATACTGGTTGCTGGCGTCAGAATCGGCTTTGCCCTACCGCTGGATCGTAGCCGATTCGGTAACCCGGCCCCCGGTGTAGCCGGTAGCCTGTTCTTGGCATTCGCCCTGGTCGTAGCCGGGTTATGGCTTGCGAGCACCGCCGATGCGAGATTCTGGATCTGGGGTTTTGCCATGGTCTCCACCCAGTTCGCCCTGTGGGTCGCAGGAACCTGCCTGATCGTTATGCATGTCGCCGGCCTGTCGGGAAGGACGCTGGCGAATAGCCTGATGCTCATCGTCTTTGCGTCCCTGGCGGTCGTACTTTCGGTTTACCTGATCCTGCTCGGCGCTGACATGTTCGGGTTGTCTGTCAGCAACGATGGACATCTGCTTGAGTACTGCACATCGGCCTGGCTCATCCTGATCACGACGCGCGTCACCTTCCTGGCGCCGCAGACGAATCGACTCAGACGGCTAGCCGCTGTCACGCTCTA
>CAXGUU010000328.1:0-3327 GCA_964012875.1 uncultured bacterium | reverse complement strand
CGGTTTCATCAGGTGCAGGTTCCTTTGCTGCCGCTGATTTTTCGGCGCTCGGTGCGGCCACCTCGGTCGGGACCGCGTCGGCTTTCAGTTTTGGCGCAAGTCGTTCGCGATTCCCTGAATTTGGCACTGCATCCGGTCGAAACGCGAGCATGCGCAACAAATTCATTTCAAAGCCTGACTCCGGGTCCGGCGCCAGGGCCAGATCACGTCGCCCGTTCAGCGCAATTTGATAAAACAACTGACACTCATCGGCGGCCACATGCCCGGCCAGGTCAATCACGCGCTGGTCGGACTCAATTTCATCTGATTCCGCGCCGACGGCGTGGACCACGGAAACACGGCGCAACACCGACAGCAGGTCGGCCAGTACCTGTCCATAATCCGGCACGAATTGCGCCAGGCCGCGCGCAATACGAATCAGCGTCTCACCATCACCATTGTTGAGTGCGTCGATGATGGCGAACACCTGATCCTGGTCAACGGTCCCCAGCATGAGCGCGACATCAGCCGCCTTCAGAACGCCGCCGCCATGGGCGATGGCCTGGTCGAGCAAACTCAAGGCGTCGCGCACGCTGCCGGAAGCGGCACTGGCCAGTAGTTCGAGTGCTTCCCGATCAAACTCGATATCTTCCAGCCCAAGTACTTTGCCCAGGTGTTCGGTCAGCTGCCGTGTGCCGAGCCGCGTAAGATTGAACTGGAGACAGCGAGAAAGAATCGTTACCGGTAGTTTCTTGGGATCGGTCGTGGCGAGCAGAAACTTCACATGCGGCGGCGGTTCTTCCAGCGTCTTCAACAGGGCGTTGAACGAGTGGTTGGAAAACATGTGTACCTCGTCAATGAGGTAAACCTTGTAGCGCGCCCGGGTCGGTGCATAAGGCACGTTGTCGAGCAGTTCGCGCGTGTCATCGACCTTGGTCCGTGACGCCGCGTCGACTTCAATCAAATCGACGAAACGTCCTTCATCGATTTCAGTGCAGGCGGCGCACTGACCGCACGGTTCGCTCGACACGCCCTGTTCGCAATTCAGCGCCTTCGCGAATACCCGGGCGAGCGTCGTCTTGCCGACCCCACGCGTACCAGCAAACAGGTACGCGTGGTGCAAACGGTCACTGTCGAGCGCGTTCACCAACGCCTTGAGTACGTGTCCCTGTCCCAGGACCTCGGCGAAATTTTTCGGTCTCCACTTGCGTGCGAGTACCTGATAGCTCATTGAATCGACTCGTCAGTACGGGCCCCGTACGGGCGACCGGGAAAGGTGGCGGCCGTGTCAGCCACACCCCGGCACCCGCAACAACTATTACCGCTGCTCCCTTCCGGGCCTGACGGAGTTCACAGCGTTGCGCTGCGAGGGGACCGACACGTCCACCATTGAATCGACCATTCTACTAGAAGCTGCCTCGAAATTTGTCGCAATACGCAACAACGGTTTAGAAGCGAGCGAGCAGGTGCAGTGGCAAAGCGCTAGCCATCCGAGCAACGGAGCTTATTGATAAATAAGTGAGTACCGCAGGATGGCGAGGAACGCAGTCAATGTGCCGCGCAGCCGGTTTTAGCGGGGGTGGAGTGGGAGTTCGGTCTTCTTTTGCACGGTCCGCAAGGTAAAACTTGTTTTCACCCGAGCGACACCGGGCAGGATTGTGAGGTGTTGATGATGGATACGCTCGTAATCGACGGTGTCCTGCGCGACCACGCGCAACAAATAGTCGTACTCCCCGGTGACTAGATAGCACTCCATGATTTCGGGTACTGCCTGGACCGCAGTTTCGAAACGGTCGAGATCGTCCTGCTTCTGGCTCGACAGCGTGATTTCGGCAAAAACGTTGCCGGGCACGCCGACGGCATCGGCGCTGACGATGGCGGTATAACGCTCGACTACGCCGTTTTGCTCCAGCGCCCGCACCCGACGCAGGCAGGCCGATTCCGACAGGTGGACCCGCTCGGCCAGCATTACGTTGGAAACGCGGCCATCGTGCTGAAGTGCAGCCAGGATAGCGCGATCTGTGGCATCTAGGCTCATATGCACATTATTCTTCGATAAATTTAATCTTATTATGAATAATCTGTCATGAAATAGCGAAAATACCGTTAAATCGCAATCATATTTCATGAACTCCCGACTAGATTTAGTAGATGGCGCAGCGCCATACGTCGCCGCGCAGTCACACTCGGTTACGGAGAGCGAAACGATGCTGATCGGCGTACCCAAAGAGATTAAACCGGACGAATACCGCGTCGGCCTGACGCCTCCGAGCGTGCGGGATTTGACCGAGCGCGGACACCGCAAATTGGTCGAGGCTGGCGCAGGCGCCTGCATTGGCGCCACTGACGACGACTAACGGGCTGCGGGCGCCGACATCGCGACAGCCCGGGCGGACATTTTCGCTGCCAGCGAACTGATCGTTAAGGTCAAAGAACCGCAACCGGACGAATGCCACCTGTTGCGGGCTGGACAGACCCTCTTTACTGCGTTGCCAACATGCTTGGCGCGGTGCCGAAAACGTCCACTTATGCGCTCAACAACGCGACCTTACCCTTCGTACTCGAACTCGCTGGTAAAGGCATTGCCCGTGCCCTGCGCGATAACCTGGAAATACGCAGCGGGCTCAATATTTACAATGGCCGCGTCACCTGCGAGCCCGTTGCGACGGTGCTTGGGTACCCGTATCAGTCGATCGAACACGCACTCGCCGCCTGACTCAGGATACACTCTGACCCGCCGTCGCCGTGGCGAACACGCCGGCGGCTTTTCTTTGTTCAATCCTGGGAATTTTGATACATGCCGTACCGAATTTCGGTCGATACCGGCGGCACCTTTACCGATGTCGTCGTCACTGATGAACATGGACGCTTCACGGTAGGTAAAGCGCTCACTGATAAGCGGCGCGCCTTTTCCAGCATCCGCGCGGGTCTAGAAGTTGCGGCAGAAGAAATGTCGCTGAGCGTAGATGACTTGCTCAAGGACACCTCGATGTTCCTGTATGGCACGACGCGCGGAACGAACGCTATTGTAGAGCGCAAGATCGCACGCACCGCGTTTCTGACGACCGCTGGATTCCCTGACATCCTGGTGTTGAAGGAAGGTGGCAAAAGCGAGCCGCACAACCTGGCGATGGTGTATCCGGATCCGTATATCCCGCGCAGGCTTACCTTCGAAATTCCGGAACGCATCAATGCTGAAGGCGGCGTCGAGACACCGCTCGACGAAGCCGCGGTCGAGTCGGTATTGAATTCGCTGAGCGAGCATGGTGTTGAGGCAATCGCCGTGAGCCTGTTGTGGTCGATTGCCAATCCCGCCCATGAAAAAAGAGTGGGTGAACTGATAGGGCA
>CAXGUU010000327.1:0-3377 GCA_964012875.1 uncultured bacterium | reverse complement strand
CGAGACTACTCGACCAGGGATTCAGCGTCGACTACGCCGGCAAGACACGGCAATACAAACAGCAAAGCAGCGCCTTGATCGCTACCTTCTTCATTGCCCTGATTGTGATTTATCTGGTGCTTGCGGCGCAATTTGAAAGCTGGCGTGATCCCCTGATCATATTAATGTCGGTACCCATGTCGATTGCCGGCGCCCTGGTATTCCTGACGCTCGGGTTCGCGACGTCCAATATTTACACGCAGGTCGGTCTCATCACGTTGATTGGATTAATAACCAAGAACGGCATTTTGATCGTCGAATTCGCCAATCAATGTCAGATCGTACGCGGCCTGAGTAAGCGCGCCTCGGTTGAAGAGGCTGCGCGTATTCGGCTGCGACCTATCCTCATGACGACCGTCGCCATGATCGTTGCGATGGTCCCGTTGCTGACCGCGGCGGGGCCCGGCGCCGTGAGCCGATTTCACATTGGCCTCGTGATCGCGACCGGGCTCGGCATCGGGACAATTTTTACCTTGTTCATTGTGCCGGCTTTCTACCTGATCCTGGCGCGCGAACACACTGCCGAGGAAGTTCCGGACGAGGTCAGCCCGGAACTCGAATCGCTCGCCTGACATAGTCAGGGACCAGCAAATTGTGTATTCTTGCGCACCCTCAGAAACCGTACGGAACGTGATTGCGGTTTCTGCAGCAAAAGTTTCGACAGGCGCGTAGCTCAGCTGGTTAGAGCACCACCTTGACATGGTGGGGGTCGTTGGTTCGAGTCCAATCGCGCCTACCAACTTTATCGTCCAGATATCTCGTGCCGCGCCGTCGACGCGCGGCGCCTGATGCTCAGGACATTCGTATAACCCACGCATACCCCGAGCCGCCAATGCCTGCGATTACCCTTCCTGACGGTAGCAAAAAGCAATTTGATGCGCCGGTCAGTGTGCGCGACGTTGCTGCGTCAATCGGCAGCGGCCTGGCCAAAGCGGCGCTGGGCGGGCGGGTCGACGGTGACGAAGTCGACACCAGTTTCGTGATAGAGCAGGACTGCGGGCTTGAAATCATTACCGTCCGGGATGAGGCCGGGGTGGAGATTATTCGTCACAGTACTGCCCACCTGCTGGCCCACGCGGTCAAGGAACTGTTTCCCGGGGCGCAGGTGACCATCGGCCCAGTGATTGAGGACGGGTTTTACTACGACTTCGCCTACGAGCGATCGTTTACGCCGGAAGACCTGTCGGCAATCGAGAACAAGATGGCGGAACTCGCCAAACGTTCGATCCCGGTCGAGCGCAGCGTGATGCCACGTGACGATGCAGTGCAGTTTTTTCGTGACATGGGCGAAGCCTACAAAGCCGAAATCATCGCCTCAATACCGAGCGATGAGCCAATTTCTCTGTATAAACAAGGCGAATTTATCGATTTGTGCCGCGGGCCACACGTCCCCGACACCGGCAAACTCGGCGCTTTCAAATTGATGAAGATTGCGGGCGCTTATTGGCGCGGTGATTCCAAGAATGAAATGTTGCAGCGAATCTACGGCACGGCCTGGACGGACAAGAAGTCACTCAAGGCCTATTTGCACCGCCTCGAAGAGGCCGAGAAACGGGATCACCGCAAAGTCGGCAAGCAACTCGACCTGTTCCATTTTCAGGAAGAAGCACCCGGCATGGTGTTCTGGCACGAAAAAGGCTGGTCGCTATTCATGGCCGTCGAGCGCTATATTCGTGAAGTGTGCTACGCCGAATATCAGGAAGTACACACGCCGCAGGTGATTGATCGCAGCTTGTGGGAGCGTTCGGGTCACTGGGACAAGTTTCACGACATGATCTTCCAGACCGCGTCCGACAATCGGGAATACGCCATCAAGCCCATGAACTGCCCGGGCCATGTGCAGATTTTCAACAACGCCCTGCGCAGTCATCGTGACCTGCCGTATCGCATCGCTGAATTCGGCGTCGTCCATCGCAATGAGCCCTCGGGCACTCTGCATGGTCTGCTCCGGGCGCGCAGGTTTACCCAGGATGATGCGCACATCTTCTGCGATGAAGACGGGCTCCAGGACGAAGTCGCACGCCTGATCGACATGACTTTCCGCGTGTACAGGGATTTCGGCTTCGAGCAAATTGATATTGCGCTGTCGCTGCGTCCCGAACAACGGGTTGGGGCCGACGAACTTTGGGACAAGGCCGAAGAGTCGCTGGAAACCGCCTTAAAAAACAAAGACCTCGACTATGTTGTCCAGCCTGGCGAAGGCGCTTTCTACGGTCCGAAAATCGAGTTCACGCTGCGCGATTGCATCGGCAGGATCTGGCAATGTGGCACTATCCAGGTCGATTTTTCGATGCCCGACCGCTTGGGTGCCAAATTTGTGGCAGCAGACGGTGAGAAGCGCGTACCGGTGATGATCCATCGCGCCATCCTCGGCTCCCTCGAACGTTTCATCGGTATCCTCATCGAGGAACACGCGGGTCGCTTGCCGACGTGGCTGGCTCCGGTACAGGCGGTGGTGCTCAGCATTACCGATAAGCAGGCAGCGTATGCGGTGGAGGTGGCGGAAACCTTGCAAAATCAAGGGTTCCGGGCCGCTTCGGACTTGAGAAACGAGAAAATCAACCTTAAAATCCGTGAACACACATTGCAGCGAATCCCATACCTGCTCGTGGTTGGCGATCGGGAAATGGAAAATAGAACCGTGGCCTTGCGAGCGCAAAGCGGTGAGGATCTCGGTGTAATGTCTTTGAATGACTTGGCCAGGAAACTTCACGCTGAGGTTGAGCAGCGCGGCCAAAGTATTTTGGAGGGTTGAGGTATAGCCGCTGATAAAAAGAATCGGGTCAATGGTGAGATTGCAGTCCCGCAGGTCAGATTAATTGCTGCGGATGGCGATAATCTAGGCGTCGTTTCAATCGAAGATGCGCGCACTCAGGCCGAGTCGGATGGATTCGACCTGGTGGAAATTGTTCCAACTGCAGAACCACCGGTCTGCAGAATTATGGATTTCGGTAAATTTTTGTTTGATCAGAACAAGAAGCGTCATGCCGCCAAGCGTAAGCAAAAGCAGATTCAGGTTAAGGAAATCAAATTTCGACCCGGAACGGACGAAGGCGACTACCAGATCAAACTGCGTAATTTACGCCGCTTTCTTGAACAAGGTGACAAGGTAAAAGTGACCCTGAGGTTCCGCGGTCGCGAAATGGCCCATCAGGAACTCGGCGCGCAGATGCTGCAGCGTGTTGAAGGTGACCTCGAAGAACTCGGCGCGGTTGAACAGTACCCCAAACTCGAAGGCCGTCAGATGGTGATGGTCATCGCCCCCAAACGCACTTAGATCCGTCGCGTCGCAAGCGACGCGGGAGACCGACAAAATGCCAAAACTAAAGACGAACCGG
>CAXGUU010000326.1:0-3385 GCA_964012875.1 uncultured bacterium | reverse complement strand
ATTGGGTCCGGTCGAAAATAAAACATTGCCGCAGTAAGCGCGGGCGTCCATGCTGATGCCGGGGACATCGACGTCCCACTCGGCGTCTTCGTTCAGTCCCCAACCGACATGTGATACGGCATAAGCGCGCGGATCGTCGAAGCTTTCGATGTATTCATTCAGGCGTTTGGCATCGTCGCCGCCACTGATCGATTGTACGAAACCATCTCGAATGTTGAACGTGATCGGCTGCGCGAGTTTCTCTTTCCAGGGCAGGACAATGTCATCGACATCCATCACCACTTTACCTTCGACGCCAGTCGCGGTGCCGGTGGAGGCAAGGAAACCGCTAGGCCAGTGATCCCACCGGCCAGCGGTATCGGTATAGCCGTACTCCGTCAGGATGCAGGCGGGCGGCGGGCCGGAAAACTGTTCCAATTCATAGACGACATCGGTGCCGGCATCGTTGGTGAAGCGCAGTCGGTGGGCCGCTTTGAGGCGCGTCTCAGAAGCCTCGACTCGCTCACGCATGCGACGCGTTGGCATTAGTCGTTCCAGTACTTCGAACGGTTCTACCACCATCAGTATGCGGGTGCCGGACTGTTGGATTTCGATTTGCTCCTTTGAAAAGAGCAGCAGCATGAGATCAATAACGAGATCAGCTTCCTTCAACGTGCTCATTGCCGCAGCATCGCCGGAGAGAGCAGATGTGCCCAAGTCTGCAATGCGCGCTTCCGCACCTGCGTTACCGCTGGCCGCGACACTGACCCGGGCTGTCTCGGCGCCTAACGTGTCTGCAGCGCGAATAAAAGCTTCAGAATAATCCTCGAGGATTTCGCCTTCGTTTAGCACTGCGACTTTTTGATCGGAGTTCACTGCGCAGAGTTCGAGTACCTGCGAGAAGGTGTGGGACATCTGCGCAACTGAGTATGAGTGTGCCATGGCTACCATTGCTCCAATTTCCGGCGCATACAATTTGAGCAGCCCCGTCGCGCTGCGGCAAGTCGCGGTTTTTCAAGGATCGTTCTTAAACCGCTGGTTTTGCCCGGTGATCGGCAGGGCCCGGATATGCGGGCCACCTGCGGCGTCGTCCTCGTCAAACACCACCTCGCCTGCGCCTGCCCGGGCCTCTGAAAGTCGCCTGTCAATTTCCGCGCTTTCTACATTCGCGTGGGCACCTTCGTCCCATTCGATTGGCAGCGCCTTTAATGCCTGTTCGGCCTGCCACCAACTATCGACAACGACGGCGACAACGTCGTCCATCTCCCAGTCGATCACATCCCATAGCGTCGGCGGTACGGTGTAACCACTGGACCCGGCTTTAATCGCAACGACCGGTCGCACGCCCGGCAGGCTTCCAATCTTTGCCTCATCGAAATTGCGCAGGCGACCGCCGAACGCCGGGCATTGTCTGACCGCCGCGTACTTCATGCTCGGCGCGATCAGAGCGATACCGTATTGTGCACGGCCCGTTTATTCTTCCTCGGCGTCATTACGCGGTAAGGCGCGACCAATGTATCGCCATTGATCGAGTGATTTCGGTTTTGCACTGTCGGGCAACGGCAGCGGAGCGGCGGCGGCTGAAATCCTGGCATAGGTGATAGCGTGCCCGCTCACACGGTCCGTTACTTTATGGTTGCCCACGTCAAGATTGTCAGCCGGCGCTCCAAGTGCGGCGGTCGCCGCATTCAGGAGCAGCTGCCTCATTTGCGCGCCGGCCTCGCGCGGGGCTGGAACAGCATCTTGATGCCCAGCTTGAAAGCGTGGCCGTGTGAACGTAGATATTCTGCAGCCGAACATTGGTCCGTGGGTCGTAGAATCCCTAATCCGTCAGAGCGAGATCGAGGTCGACTTCCTCAGCTAGTACTTGCATCAGTGCGGTCGTTGCGCCCTGACCCAGTTCACTTTGCGGAATCCGCACCGCGACCCGATTGTCGGCCTGAATGGCTATCCAGGAATGGACATCGATGGTTTGACTTGAATTCGCATCTGCCAGGCGCCTGATTTGAGACACCGACGCCGCGAAATGCTGGCGCCGATTGCAGGCTCAATTGTCTTTTGCGAGCGAGCACGCATATTCATGGCTCGGCAATATCGATAAGATTCACCACAGTAGGGGTTGTCGCAAGAAAATCCAAGCCCGCCCCATTCCTGCCCAGCGTGTCATCGAGGAGAGTGAGCCATGGCAACAGCAATAGACCAAATGAACCTAAATGACGATCCGGTCGCGCTTACTGCGCTCGGCTTCGACGCCGGACGTCTCGCACGCGTTCAGGAGAGAATCCAGACCGATATCGATGCCGGCAATTACCACGGCGTTAACCTTGTCGTTGCCCGCCGCGGCCAGGTTGTGTTGAACCTGAGCGAAGGCTACGCCGACCGAGCCGCCAACAAGGCGCTCGCGCCTGATTCGGTTTTCGCGACCATGTCGGTGGCCAAGCAGTTCACCAACGTCCTCGCGCTGTCTCTGGTAGAGCGGGGTTTATTGAACCTTCACGCACCGGTCGCAGAGCTTATCCCCGAGTTCGCCACGCTTGGGAAAGAGAAGGTCAATCTGTTCCACTTGCTCACACATACCAGCGGTATTATGTCGGCCATTCCCCCCGTCGCGCCTGATGTACTGATGGACATTGGCAAGGTTGTTGAATATGCATGCGGCCTGCCGCTCGAATCACAACCGGGCGAGCGCGTAAATTACTCCATTCTTCTGGGACATTCGATCATCGCGGCCCTATGTCTGCGTGCGGACGGGCGCGGCCGGAAATACGCAGATATGTTGCGCGAGGATGTGTTCGAACCTCTCGGCATGAACAACACGAGTCTGGGGTTGCGTGATGATCTGGCCGACCGCTTCTGCCCGGTGAAGGTGTCCTACACCGACATCCCGGCACTACTGCCGCCGGAAGCAGTTGAGGGTTTGGGCCAGCTTCTGGCGATGCCCGGGGGTGAGTTACCTGGCGGCGGCTGCGTAACGACGGTGGGTGACGTTCATCGTTTCGCTGAAATGCTCAGGCGAGGCGGGGAATTAGATGGCTCTCGATTACTGTCACCCGGTATGATCGATTTCTGCACTCATAACCAAACGGGAGACAAGCGCAACATCCTGTTCGACATGTGGCGCGGCACCCGCAACTGGCTGGCCTATCCCGCCAACATCGGTACGGGATTCTTTCTGCGTGGCGAGGGCAATTTGCCGGGCCTGTTCAGTGTCATGAATTCGCCCCGGACTTTTGGTGGGTTCGGCGCGGGATCGACCGGTTTCACCATTGATCCCGAGCGAGACCTGACGCTGGCGTTCCTGTCCACCGGACTGATGGAAGACAGCTACCATTTCGAGCGTATCGGTGTCATCGCAACCCTCGTTCTGGCGGCGATGACCGACTGAACCAGTAATTACTGCGGCGGT
>CAXGUU010000325.1:0-3394 GCA_964012875.1 uncultured bacterium | reverse complement strand
GTTCAACCGTGCTGCGATTGTAGGTATCGAGGTACTCGTCATGGAAGCACGGGCGTTTGCAGAACTGGCGGTAGTAGGGTTTGAGCGCCTTAGCGGTCTTCGTGTCTTTCACGATGCGGTCGACCCGCCCTCGTATTTTTTCCATCTTCTGAAAGTCGGCAATTTCGGACGCTTTCGATAGATGTTCCTTGGGCAGATGCTCGTACCCTTCCGGTGGCAGGATGCCGGTCAGATTCCGAAAAATTTCCGTCCAACCGTCGGCAACCATGTCCTCATCCTCGAATCCACCGCTGACGAGGACATTGAAGTTGTCCATGCGTCGTTGCTGCCATCCAGGTTCAAGTGATGCTGCCCAATCGGGGTCGGTCGGGCGATTGTCACGCACATCAACCGATGAGGGCGTGCGTTGAAATACGTACAACTGGGCGGCTGAAGCGCCGAGGTGAGGAATACATTGAATCGCGGTCGCTCCGGTACCGATGATGCCGACCCGCTTGTCTTTAAGCCCATCGAGCTGGCCAGCCGGACTGCCGCCGGTGTAAGCGTAATCCCAGCGACTGGTATGGAAGGTATGCCCCTTGAATTCATTGATACCCGGAATGCCTGGCAGCTTGGGTCGATTGAGCGGGCCATTCGACATCGCGACAAAGCGTGCCGAAATCTGGTCCCCCCGGTTGGTTTCAACCAGCCAGCGGCGCTTGTCTTCCAGCCAGTTCATGGCCGTGACTTCAGTTTGCAGTAAGGCGCCCCGATAGAGATCAAAATGCCGGGCGATTTGCTTGGAGTATTCGAGAATTTCAGGTGCCTGCGCGTATTTTTCGCTGGGGATGTAGCCAATTTCCTCAAGCAGCGGGAAATAGATGTAGGACTCGACATCGCACATGGCACCGGGATAGCGGTTCCAGTACCAGGTGCCCCCGAAATCACCGCCTTTCTCGATGACGCAGATGTCTTCATAGCCTGCTTCCCGCAAGCGTGCCCCCGCGAGCAGACCACCGAAACCGCCGCCAATAACAACGACTTCGGTTTCACGAACAATCGCGTCCCGGTCGATCTCGTTGTCAATGTAGGGATCATCGACGTAATTGGAGAAATCTCCCGCTACTTCGATGTACTGCTCGTTGCCGTCGTCGCGAAGTCTTTTGTCGCGTTCTTCGCGGTATTTCGATTTCAGTGCGGTTGGGTCAAAACCGAGGCGTTCGGGGTTGGAAAGGTCTTCAGCGGTCAGCATGGAACAGGATTTCCTCACAAACAATGATTGGGGCGTGCCGGGCGGCAAGCCAGAGTTGATGAATCGATCACGCAGCTTCGATCTGCCACACGCGCTTTGAGAATTCGGGGTAGGGGCCGGCGATTGCAGTGGCGATTTCGCCGCGTATGGTCGACAAGGTGGCGGCATCAGGATGAGGTGTCGTCGGCACTTGTTCGGGACATTTGAATTCGAATCCGGTTTCGTCCCGCACTTCTTCGACCGTGCGGCCGGGGTGCACACTGGCCAGCGAAAAACCAGGACGTTGTTTATCAAACATAAAGACACATAATCCGGTGACGAGCGCATAAGGGCCGCCGGGACGATAGGTGCCGGGCTCGCTGACGCCGGGGGCACTGATGAAATCAACCTCGGGCACGAAGACGCGGCGCGAGTGCTCTTCTCGAAACAAGATCACACGGGGCACGAGAAAATAGAGATACGCCGAACCGAATGTGCCGGACCAACGCACTTTTTGCTGCGGATAGTCGCCGATACCAGTCAGGTTCACATTGGCCCTGCCGTCGATTTGCCCCCCGCTCAGAAAAAAGGCATCGAGGCGACCCTGCGCGGCACAGTCAAACAGATCCACCCCGCCATCGGTGCGGAATGGCTCATCCTGGTGTCCGATAATAGAGACCCGTTTATCGCCGCCCGCCCGCGCCCGCGCAAGCAGGGCTGCCGCGCCCGGGATTGGCGAGAGCACGCCGACCGCGATGTGATTGGCGGGCGCAAGCATGCCCGCAATCGTCTCGATCAGGAGTTCTTCCGTACTGTATTCCACCAGCTTGAATCAGGCGGCGACGGTCAGGTCGTCATCCAGCCAGTTGCGAAAGCCCTCTTGTGTTTGCGCGGCCCGGGCATACGCAGCGACCGTGTCGCGGTCGAGGCTGTAATGTCCGGGCAGGTTCAGGGGGCGCGCGCCACCAGACACTTCAGCGACGCTGCCGACATACAGTGCGTTCAACGTGCTGGCCGCGTAGCGCTCATCTTCGAGCAGGTTGAAATCGACTATCTTTTCCACCGTTGCGACCGTTTGCTTTGCGGCATGCGCCATCAGTTTGAATTCCGTCTGGCGGCCGATATACAGGTTGCCGAGATGGTCAGCGAGGGTGCAATGGAGCAAGGTGAAGTCCGGTTGAATCGCCGGCAGGCAGACGATGGGATCGTCGGCTTCACTGAATGGATTGCTGATGACTTTGAAGTCGTCGCGGTAGCGCAGAACGTCTGTGCCAAGCAGGCCACGCAGCGGCATGAACGGGATGCCTTTCTCGGCCGCCTGCAGACCGGCATAGACTGCCGGACAGGTCGCGTCGCGCACGCTGATGACGCCGGATTTGACGGCATCAATAAAGCGCGGCGCGATGCCGAATTCGCCGAGCGATACGCCGGACGTTTCGACCGTTTTAACGCAGCCCGCGCCGATCAACATGTCGATCAACAGGCTCCCCGTCGGCACCGTCACTATATGGAGATCCCGCGCGCCGCGCTTGATCAGCTCGCGACCGAGGCAGACCGGAACACCGCAGTCTTTGAATATCGCGACCGTGGCACCATCCGGAATCATTGCCGCTAGTGCTTTGGGGGAGTCTGAAATTGTGGTCATCGGAGAAACAAGTGGGTGAACTTGCCTGGATTAACGCACAGGCCCCGCTACAGCTCAAGGGTTGGGCAGCGGTTGATTTCGAAATGCCGAACGGCTACAGATCGCGGCGCGCAGCTGACTTTCATGCGCTCAGCCGTTGCCGCTGTACCCCGCCCGCGGCAGTGAACTGTCGCGGCAGGCACAGCTACCATTGTGGTGTTTGTTAGTTTGCATTTTTCTGACGAGGGCGCCTGGCCCGAAAATCGGTCGGTGGTTACGGCAGGCCGACATAGTTTTCTGCGATGGCAGTTTGCCCGGCACGCGACCCGGTCATGTAGTCGAGATCGGCCAGTTGAATACGTCGGTCAAAGGGGTCATCACTGAACCGGTGAGTCGCCGTGGTGAACCACCACGAAAAACGTTCGGCTTTCCAGATGCGTCGCAGACAGGTCGCGGAATAGTCGTCCAGCAGTAGTTCATCGCCGTCAGCATAGAACGCTGAAAAAGCTGTGAACAGGGTGTGAATATCAGAAGCAACCAGGTTCAGTCCTTTCGCGCCG
>CAXGUU010000324.1:0-3523 GCA_964012875.1 uncultured bacterium | reverse complement strand
GATTACCCATTCCATTGTTTTGCTCCAGCCAGTTGGTCATCAATACAACGGCATCTTAATCACTCTTCACGCAGGCGCCCATCGTGCTGAGACCACGAATGCCCGTTTCGTGCCTCACTGACGGTATACTGCGGGCGACTTCAATACGCCTGCCAACTGGAGCAACGGTAAATGACGAACAAAACCGCCATGCTGCGCGAGCGCAGTGGATGGTGGCACGGTCGTGCCTCGTCATTTTGGTCTGACGTCCAGCCGCGATCGTCCGCGGGACGGACATCGCGCGCAGTAAGCGACTTTGAGGTCAAGGTCTATCGCTCGATTACGCTGATTGAACAGGCTGAGTGGGATAGCCTGTGTGGTAGCGACGCTGTGACCCGCTCGCACGCTTACTTGAGTGCTGTCGAAGCTGCCGCAATCGCCGGTTTCACGCATTTCTACTTGCGCGTATTCGATTCGCGCGGGCGTGCCATTGCGCAGGCGCCACTTTATATCCTGGTAACTGATTTCGGCCAGCTCCTGCCGAACATTCTGCAACCGCTGCTCGCTCGTTGTCGTGTCTGGTGGCCGGCCCTGCTGACGGCGAGAATCACCGAATGCGCGACCCCGCTGTTCTCCGGGCCCGCGCTGTCACCGCCGGAGGTTGTTCATGACCACTCGGTTATGTCGGCAATCGAGGCAGCTGTCACGGACCTGGCGCAGGCTAAAGGCAGCCGACTCATCGTATTCAGGGATTTTTACCGTAGCGACATCGACTCGCTTCAGTGGCTAAAGCCGCGCGGTTACAAGTGCGTGAACAATTTGCCGCTTGCGAGAATTGGCGTTGAATGGGCGACTTACAACGATTACCTGACTGGCATGCGGTCGCGTTACCGAAAAGATCTGCGCCGCCGGATGCGTAAAGCTGAACGCCTCGGTCAGTCAGTGCAGGTTCTCGACAATTTTGCTGCAGACGCGCGCGGCTGGGAGCGTCAAGCAGCGGTAATTTATCGGCAAGCTGCCGGATTCAAACGCGAAGCTGTCAACGCTGACTATTACCGCCAGATGAACCACGCGCTGGGCGAAGCCTGCAAATTGCTGGTCGTCATGTGCGAGGGCAGGGCAATCGCGCATGGCATGGTGGCTTTCGATGACGAAAATGCAGTCGCAACATTCTTCGGGCGTGAATCGGGGCCCGCCAACGGCGAATGGTTTTTACTGATGAACGAAGTTGTTCGGCTGGGGATCGAAAGGCAATGCCGGTATATCCATCTCGGCCTCGGATCCTACGATGCCAAAGCGCTCGTGGGAGCAGTAGAAGAGCCGCTGTTCGTTTACACCCGCTGTACGCACCGACTCCTCAACTGGCTCATTCGGCGGGTGCCCGATCTAATGAAGCGACCGCCCGTTAAACGCAACCGGCCGTTTCGTAGCGACGGCGAATAAGCTAGTCAGAAACGTCCGCGTGCGAACCTGTCGATGCTTTCAATTCGATGACCAGATCGATTTTTTAATTCGTACTTGCTGAAGCCTCTGCAACCTCAGCCTTTGTGGCAAGCGGACACATCACAGCTCGCCATCTCCCTTTATTCCTTGCCCGGTTAGCCGCCGCAAACTTAAGTTTTGTTGCCTTCTTCCTGTTGCGTACAAGCGAGCGAAGTTTGAACTTGCGCGCCGCCATCACAGATCAGATGTGCGGCGTTGTTAAATGACATGTAGCGCTTGCTGAATCGTCATGGTTCTTCCCGACTTTAAGTGTCACGTCTTGAGTGCTGATGTTTGCGCGGTACGCGGCATCGGATCCAATGGCGTCGGACCGATGACTCGATAGCGGCTCTCACCGACAGCATTCTGCCCATTACTGATGCCGTCGGCGCTATTGCTGAAACGATTGGCACGATGACCGTCGTTATATCGCCGCAGTCGACTTATTCCGATGATTCAGTCGGACGACTGGACGCCGAATAAAGACGGGCGGACCGGGTCAAAATTCTCGTTTTCTTCTGTGTCGGCCAATGCGATGTGCCGCATGATTGCCTGGCCGAATCAATTAGAAAGAATAGGTCGGTGGGTGAGCTCAGTTCATCAAGCAGTCGTATGGGGCGTGCGGGTTTCGACGCCGCCCGGAAATATTTTCAAGTCGACCGGATGTAGGCGTGGCGCTGGATATCCGTGCTAGACAGCACTGCGAGACGGGTGCGGGAAGCTGTGATATACACCGGTGCTGCGTTATTTGCCGCGAGTTTCGTTAGGGGAGATTTCTAGTGGTTATGCCTTTGGACGGTGTTCGGGTCATCGAGCTCAACCGGGTGGCACCCGGCTCTTATTGCACCATGATGCTTGGCGACATGGGGGCGGAAGTCATTCGTATTGAGACGCCTTCCCAGTCGGCCGGCGCGAAGCACAACGAGGCCAAGGACGACGATATCTGGGTGCTGTCAGACTACAACAACCGCAATAAGAAAAGCCTGGCGCTCAATCTCAAAGATCCCCGGGCCCAAGAAATCCTGCAAGCGCTGGCGGCCGAAAGTGACGTCCTGGTGGAGGGCTTCAGGCCGGGTGTGACGAAGAGACTGGGTGCTGATTACGAAACCTTGTCAAAAATTAATCCGCGCCTGGTGTACTGCTCGCTCAGCGGCTTTGGCCAGAGCGGCCCTTACCGGGACAAGGCTGCCCACGACATGAATTACCTGGCCATCGCCGGGGTGCTCAATCAAATCGGTCAGGCTGATGCCGCGCCTCCGATACCGCTGAACATCATCGGCGACTACGCTGGTGCGACTATGCATGGGGTGATTGGCGTACTTCTGGCCTTGCTCGCCCGAGATAAAACAGGCCAAGGCCAGCATGTTGACGTGTCGTATTTTGACGCCTCGTTTGCGCTCTTGGGAGCTGTACCCGGAATCAGGAACTTCTTCGTCGGCGGTCCCGAACCGAGTCGCGGCAATAATGTCTTTTCAGCCGACTACGCTTACTACACGACCTATCAAACCGCTGATGACAAATGGTTGTCAGTCGGTTGCATGGAGCCGTGGCTGTGGGAGAATTTCTGCGAGGCGATCCAAAGGCCCGACCTCAAGGTTCACCGCATGCAGACCGACGATTTCCAATCTGCGGCAAATGCCAGCCAACGCGCCGCACGTGACGAAGTCGCGGCGGTTATGCGCACCCGAACCCGCGATGAGTGGGTCGAGCATTTCAAAACAGCTGATGTTTGCGTGGGCGAGGTGAACAGTCTTGCCGAAGCTGTGGATGACGAGCACCTGAGAGCGCGAAATATGATCGTGCCGGTTGATGATCCGAGACTCGTTGGCGGAGTGCAGCCGGGTATTCCGATCAGGTTGTCGGAGACACCGGGCCAGATTCGCTCATGTCCCCCGGTGCCGGGTGCTGATTCAGAAGCTATCCTGCGTAAGCTTGGTCGCAGTGAGTCCGCGATCGCTGAGCTGCGCGCGAATGGCGTAATTTAGGAAAGCCCCGAACAGGCCACGACTGCTTTGCTGTTGCCTTAAACCGGTTCGACGCTGTACCCGATCTTAGGAAAATG
>CAXGUU010000323.1:0-3536 GCA_964012875.1 uncultured bacterium | reverse complement strand
CCGTCCTGCCATCGCGCAGCGGAGATTTCCCACGCCACGGTGCCGTCGGTGAGGTTCAGGGCGACCAGCTTGCTGTCTAGGCGCCCCAGATAAAGCTTGCCATCACCCAGCGCTACGCCGCGGCTGGTCCAGCCGCAGCAGATTGTAGAAATTGCGGGGTCAAGGTTCGACCGGTAGCGCCACTTGATGTGACCCGTATCGATGTCGACGGCAAACACGTCGTTGGCGCCGGTCACGATGTAGATGGTGCCATCGTGGATGATCGGCTGGGCTTCGCCGGAGTAGGGCGGCCCGACGCCCGAGCCCTCCAGGTGAATGTGCCATACACCTTTCAGCTCTCCGACATTGTCGGTGTTGATGTCGGTCAGCGGCGAATAACGCTGGTTGTAAAGATTGCCGCCATTAGTGAGCCAACTCGTCGTTGGATGATCAAGCAGCTCCGCTGTTGATATCTGGGCTGAGAGAGTGGCGCAGTACAAGCAACCTGCGACCATGCAAAGTAGAGCGTTGTCGAACCAGCCCCTCAAATTCTGTCGGCCGGCGCCGCTGAGTCGATCATGATCAGCAGTTAGCCGGTGACCTGCGATGCAGTCTTGTAAGTGGTGCATTTGAATACGTCCAGGTACGTGCGCATCTATGCGGATGTCTCAGCCAAGCAAGCCATTGCCGGCTCACCATCTTTGAGCAGACCGTGATTCTACAACGGCCTAACCGTCCGGAGCGCAGATTCCGACGATCCATCGGTGTGGTCGCAGGCAAATCGGTCTATGGTGTTCCTGAATCTAAAGTACAGCATGCTTCGGCAGCAATGCAGCCGGCTCCGAGGATACAATAGCGCTACCTCGAATTATCCGGAATGGCCGGGAGAGCCTGAATGAGTGAGAACGATTTTCCAAGTCGCGCACGAGCGGTGGTTGTCGGCGGTGGCGTTATCGGATGTTCGACGGCTTACCATCTCGCCAAGCTTGGCTGGGAGGATGTCGTGCTCCTTGAACGCAAGCAGCTGACCTGCGGTACCACTTGGCACGCCGCCGGGTTGATCACAACCCTGAGAGACACTGAAGCACAGACCCGGCTGGCGCAATATTCTTTGAAGTTATACGGCGAACTGGAGGCGGAAACGGGTCAGGCAACCGGCTTTATTCGCTGCGGTTCGGTTCAGCTGGCAATGGACGACGCCAAGTGTGAGGAAATGCGCCGGGGTTGTGCGCTGGCACGCAACTTCGGCGTTGAGAATCAGGAAATAAGCCCGCGCGAGGTCCAGGACCTGTTCCCGCTGGCCTATGTCGATGACCTGGTTGCGGGCTTTTATTTTCCCGACGACGGGCGTGTGAACCCGGCTGACGTGGGCCAGGCGTTGGCCAAGGGCGCGCGTCAACGCGGCGTGAAGATCTTTGAAGACACGCCCGTGACCGGTGTCATCAAGAAGAACGGGCGAACCACGGGTGTGACAACAGCCAAGGGTGATATCAAGGCTGATGTCGTTGTCCTCTGCCCCGGCATGTGGGGGCGCGAGGTCGGCAAGATGGCCGGTGTCGATTTGCCTCTGCAGGCTGCTGAACATTACTACCTGATTTCCGAACCGATGGAAGGGGTACACAACAAGCTCCCGATATTGCGCGACCCGGGCCGCGCGGCCTATGCGCGCGAAGAGGCAGGCAAGATCATGCTCGGGTTTTTCGAACCTGTCGCCGCACCATGGGCCGTAGAAGGCATCCCCGAAAATTTCTGCTTCGATGAAATTCAGCCCGATTGGGAGCGCATGGAGCCGCATCTCGAGCGCGGCATGGCGCGCATCCCGGCCTTGCTCGATACCGGCATCCGCCAGTTCTTCTGCGGTCCGGAATCGTTTACTCCGGACCACAACTACCTGATGGGGCGGGCGCCTTTCGTTGAAAACCTGTTTGTCGCTTGCGGTTTCAACTCTTTAGGGATCCTCTCCGGTGGCGGTGCCGGGAATGTCATCGCGCATTGGATCAATGACGGTGTGCAGCCGTATGACATCTGGGATGTCGACGTACGCCGTATCCAGCCCTGCCAGAACAACAAGTCATTCGTTGTTGACCGCACGGTCGAGTCACTCGGCATCGCCTATCAGATGCACTGGCCGAATCGTCAGTGGGAAACGGCGCGCGATATCAAAAAATCGATTCTGCACGACAGACTCGCCGCCGCCGGCGCCTGCTTCGGTGATTCGGTGGGTTGGGAGCGTCCCAACTGGTACGCCGAGGATGGCCAGAAGCCTGAATACGAGTACGATTTCGGACGCCAGAACTGGTTCGAGAACAATGCCCGCGAACATCAGGCCGTGCGCGAAGCGGTTGGCCTGTTCGAGCAATCGTCGTTTGCAAAATTGATGGTTCAGGGGCGCGACGCACAGAAGGTCTTAAATCGCGTTGCCACGGCCGACATGTCGATGTCGGTGGGTAAGGTGGCTTATACGCAGTTTCTGAATCGAAGAGGCGGGGTCGAAGCGGATCTCACCATCACCCGCCTTGCTCACGATCAGTTCATGGTAGTCACTGCGGCTTTTACGCAAACGCATGTGCACGCGTGGATCGAAGAAAATATCGGTGACGATTTCTGTGTTATCACCGATGTTACCGGCGCATACAGCATGTTGAACATCCAGGGCCCGAACTCACGTGCCTTGTTGAACGAGGTTTCCTCGGCTGATTTTTCGACCGGAGCCTTCCCGTTCGGCACCATGCAGCGGGTCGAGATCGGCTACCAGCACGCTTATGCGGTCAGAATTTCCTATGCCGGCGAACTCGGGTGGGAACTCTATGTTCCAACGGAAATGACGCTGCCGGTCTATGATCGCCTGATTGAAGCGGGCGCGACGCACGGCCTACGACATTGCGGCTACCACACCCTTAATACACTGCGTATCGAGAAGGCCTACCGAGAGTGGGCGCACGACATGGGACCGCTCGATACCCTGC
This sequence comes from uncultured bacterium, assembly GCA_964012875.1. Taxonomy (GTDB): domain Bacteria; phylum Pseudomonadota; class Gammaproteobacteria; genus CAXGUU01. The sequence continues at coordinate 591 of CAXGUU010000323.1, read as the reverse complement.
TTGAGTGCGGGCTCGGCTTTACATGTGCATGGGATAAACCCGGTGGGTTTATTGGGCGTGAGGCGCTGCTCGCGCAGAAAGAGGGTGGAACGCTTAAACGGCGACTGGTGCAGTTCCTGCTGGACAACCCCGAGCCCATGCTGACCCACAATGAACCGATACTTCGAGACGGCGAACGGGTGGGTTACACCTTATCATCGGGGTACGCGCACACGCTCGGCGCGTGTGCCGCGATGGGCTACATCGCCTGCGAACAAGGTGTTGACGCCGCCTACGTTGAGAGCGGCACGTACCAGATTGAGCAGGCCAATCGGACTTACAGTGCCAAAGCATCTTTGAAACCCATGTACGACCCCAGAAGCGAACGTACACGGGCGTAACCCAAACGCACGCAGTCGTTTAATCAAGCAGAGGAAAAACATAATAATGAGTGAAAAAATCATCATGCGCGTGGGCGAATGTCTGGTTGCCGGTGGTCCGCCCGGAACCGCGGCCGAGCCTGAGGTTGCCATCGGTGAAATGGACGGGCCGATGGGTGTTGCCTTCGGAAATCTGCTCGGCGATCAGGTGAAAGGCCATTCCCGGGTGCTC
>CAXGUU010000322.1:0-3570 GCA_964012875.1 uncultured bacterium | reverse complement strand
TCATGCGCGGACGCAGCGGCGCGGAGGAATTGCTGCTGCTGAGCGCCGACGGCAAACTCCTGGCAAGCAGCACCGACACTGGAGATCTGCTGCCACAGTTGCCACCGGAGTCGGTACTGATACAAGTGCGACAGGGGTCGAGTTATATCAATCTGGACCCGATTCGCCCTGGCGACCTAGCAGTCCGCGTTGCGGTCCCGGTCGTGTCAGGCCGGGACCGCCGCATTCTTCAGGCCATCTATCCGTTCTCGAGTCGTATCAATGAACTCGCCGGCATGGTTGAGGCTTCGTACGCGCAATACAACGAACTGGCTTACCTGCGTGACAAGCTCAAGTTGAGCTTCGCAATGACGCTGACCCTGGTGCTACTGTTCAGCATCGTCACCGCCGTGTGGGCCGCGTTTTACTCGGCTCGAAGAATGGCGGCGCCAATTCGGGACCTCGCAGAAGGCACTGCGGCTGTCGCTGCGGGTGACTACACGACCAATCTGCCGGTTGCGAGCAACGACGATATCGGGTTTTTGGTGCGTTCTTTTAACGATATGACAATCCGCGTCGCCAGTGCGCGCAGCGAAGTTGAGACCCAACGCGAATACCTTGATCGCGTGCTGCGTCAGCTGTCTTCCGGTGTGATCACCTTGTCCGCAGAGGGTGAGCTCACCACTATCAATGACGCAGCAGTGCAGCTGCTGGAAATCAGCGTCGCCCCGTCTGTTGGGCATCAGTTTCTTGAGGTTTGCGGCGAACATGAACACCTGTCCCCGTTCACGGAAGCCATCTCTGAACTGATGGTCTCGCGTGCCGAACAATGGCAACAGCAGGTCACGTTACTCGCCACCGACGGAAGAAGGGAAATAATGTGCCGCGGCTCAAGCCTCAACTTGAGCGACGAAATATCTGATGGCGGCTACGTCTTGGTACTGGAAGACATTACTGCGATTATACGAGGCCAGCGCGACGCCGCCTGGTCAGAAGTCGCGCGTCGCCTAGCGCACGAAATAAAAAACCCGCTGACGCCGATCCAGCTGGCGGCCGAGCGGCTGAGATTGAAGTACCTGCGCAAACTGGGGGAGGAAGACGGCGCGACGCTAGAGCGACTCACCAATACGATTATTCAGCAGGTCGAAACCATGAAAGGCATGGTGAACACCTTTTCCGACTACGCCAAAGCGCCGACGATGCTCAAAGACCGTCTCGACATCAACGAGATTCTTACAGGTATCGTCGAACTTTTTGCTGGTACTGACCAGCAGGCTCAAATTGAGACCCACTACGCGGAGTCCTTGCCGCCGGTGTCAGCTGATCCTGCGCGGATTCGGCAGGTGTTCAACAATCTCATCAAGAACGCGCTTGAGGCTTCGCCCGAGGGCACAAATCCGCATATCATTGTCAGCACGAAAGTGGCGAATCAGGCGCTCGCCGAGCACGTTGAGATCCGCATCGAAGACCATGGCAGCGGGATCGCCGATGAACTGCTGGCTAACATTTTTGAGCCGTACGTCACAAATAAATCGCGTGGCACTGGATTGGGACTGGCAATCGTGAAAAAAATTGTCGAGGAACATGACGGCATGGTGACCATCCGCAACCGACCCGAGGGTGGCGCGATAGCCTGCGTGCGACTACCCGCCGATCTCGAAACCGCGGGCGCCATTGAAAAAGCGGAACAACGTCGGGGTGTCGCATGAGTAAAGCCCATATCCTTGTCGTCGACGATGAACCTGATATTCGTGGCCTGCTGAAAGAAATCCTCGAGGACGAGGATTTCGATGTCACGATCGCAGAAAACGCGGAGCAAGCGCGGCAGGCCCGCCGCCAGCGTCGCCCTGACTTAGTACTGCTGGATATCTGGATGCCGGACACTGACGGCATTTCTTTGCTCAAGGAATGGGCCGCAGCTGACAGCCTCGATGCACCGGTCATCATGATGTCGGGCCACGGCACCGTCGAAACAGCGGTGGAAGCAACCCGCTTAGGTGCCTATGACTTTATTGAAAAACCGCTCTCGATCGCCAAGATTCTGGTCACGGTTCAACGGGCGCTGGAGAACGCCAATCTAGTCAACGAAAACGTCGGCCTGAGACTTCACGCGCAACACCCCGAGTCTCCGATCGGCTCCAGTGCCGCAATGGACCGACTGCGTGCCGATGCGTTGCGGGTTGCCGAGCATAAAACAGCTGTGCTTATCTCCGGTGAGTCAGGCACTGGCAAGGAGGTTATTGCACGGTTTATTCACGGCAACAGCGGGCGCGCGGACAATCGCTTCGTCTACGTCAACGTCGCCGGTCTAGCGCGCGAAAATCCCGATGCTGAACTCTTTGGCGTCGAAGAAGACGGCAAAGTCAGCTTCGGTTCGCTGGAACTGGCTGACGGCGGTACTTTGTTCCTTAAAGATATAGCCGATATGGAACTGAACACACAGGCTCGGCTCCTGAACGCGCTGGAGAACCGGGCATTTCTCCGGGTCGGCGGACGTGAGCCGGTTAGCGTCGACATTCGGATCATTGCCAGTACCCGCAAGGATCTGGAGTCCCTCGTCAAGACCGGAGAGTTTCGCGAAGACCTGTTTTATCACCTCAACGTGCTGCCCGTCATCGTCCCCCCTCTCAAAGACCGGAGAGAGGATATCGATGAATTGATCGATTTCTTCGTGGAACTGTTAACTGCGCAGGAAGGTCTGCCGATGCGCAGCTTCCCAACCTCGGTACGCACGCGTCTGCGCGACTACGATTGGCCCGGAAATATCCGGGAGCTAAAAAATTTCGTCCAGCGGCTGCTCATTCTAGGGACTGATCCCCAGATTGAAGTCGCCGAAATCAATGCCATGCTGGGGCTACGTCCCGAAGCGCACCCCAATCCGCAGTTACCCGGTTTCGACCTGCCGCTGCGCGAGGCTCGCGAGCAGTTCGAGCGCACCTACCTCGAACATCAGCTGAAGGCCTTTAATGGCAGTGTCAGCCGCGTATCGGAACGGGTTGGGATAGAACGGACCCACCTTTACCGGAAACTTCGCAGCCTCGGCCTCGATCCTAAACAAGTCAAAGAAGCCAACAAAGAATGAAAATCATCATTCTTGGCGCCGGGCAGGTCGGATCCTCTGTCGCTTCCAACTTGTGCAGCGAAGCGAACGACATCACGGTCATCGACACTGACGGCGCCTGCCTGCAGCACCTTCAGGATCGCTTCGACCTGCGCACGGTACAGGGCTACGCCTCACATCCGGAAGTTCTGGATCGTGCCGGTGCCCAGGATGCCGACATGATCATCGCAGTCACCAACAGCGACGAAACCAATATGGTGGCCTGCCAGGTCGCCTACACACTGTTCCACACGCCGACCAAGATTGCACGAATTCGCGAGAACCAATACCAGACCCATACCGAGTTGTTTGCGCAGGAAGCGCTTCCCATAGATGTATTGATCAGTCCCGAGCAGGAAGTCACTGACTACATAAAACGCCTGATCGAATTTCCCGGCGCACTGCAGGTGCTCGATTTTGCCGACGGTAAAATCCAGCTGGTTGCCGCACGTGCATTCTACGGCGGGCCTCTGGTCGGGCACCGGCTGGCC
>CAXGUU010000321.1:0-3600 GCA_964012875.1 uncultured bacterium | reverse complement strand
TCAGATCGCGCAACCGCTCTATAGCACGAGAACACCATTGCGCTCGGCGGATCGCACATGCCTCGTCGTCCGATCTGCGGGGCCAGCATGTGTGAAAAATGGTTTGCGCGGCGCTCAGAATTGGCTGGTTTAAGAGATGCGCCTTAAAAGCGTTGTCCTTCGCTTGAACGGGCGCTTGTCTCCTGCCCACATAGGCCGCATCGCGGGATGTGGGTAAAACGAGACAGATCAGCATGATGTGCTTGCGCATTTTCGAGGTTCGGGTGCACAGTGCTACTATGATGATCGACCACTTTATCGATGGCGGCCTTGTTTCGAAGCTGGGTACCCGTTGGCGTGGCGTCAGCGACCAGGTCATGGGCGGCGCCTCGGTGGCGACCGTTTCGCACAGCGTGACAGATGGCCGCTCCGGTCTGCGCATAACCGGCGAAGTTCGTCTCGAGAATAACGGTGGCTTTATCCAGGCAGCGCTCGATCTGGCCCCGTCGGGGGGAACTATTGACGCGTCGGTGTACGCCGGGGTTCGGCTCATGGTTTGTGGAAATGGTGAGGAATACTCAGTTCATCTCCGCACGCCCGATAACGTCCGCCCCTGGCAGTCCTACCGTGCGTATTTCATAGCAGGTTCAGACTGGAAAACGGTCGATCTTCCTTTCGCAGTATTCGTACCGCATCGCCTCGAAATTCCCCTGGATACGACGCGGCTCCGTCGCATCGGCCTGGTCGCTATCGGCCGTGCGTTCTCCGCCGATCTGGCCGTCTCAGAGCTTGCCTTCTATCGCTAGGTATTAGTCGGCAGCCAGAGCGGGGTTTTAGCGATGGAGCCTGCGACTTTGCACGCAGAACATCAGGTATTCTGGGCTACCAGAAAACCGGCGAAGGCACGGCAGCGCCAGAATATCGATGAAGCCGGTTACGAATCGGTGCGGCAATCGAGAAGGGACGGTCCCGTTGTTTTCCACGGTATAAGCGCCCCAAAATAGGTACATCGTTTACGCGGGATTCGGTCACGAGCGGCGCGGTCGGGGGCATATGGAAAACAGCGGCGGATAACAGTTTAGGAGAGGCCGGTGGATCCGATCAGTCAGGGCGTCTTGGGCGGCATCGCTGCCCAGAACCGGGCTACGCCCGGGACCGTGACTGCGGCAACGCTCTGTGGCGTGCTCGGCGGCCTGGCGCCGGATCTCGACGCTTTGATCCGGTCAAACCACGACCCGCTGCTGTATCTTGAATTTCACCGGGGTTTCACTCATGCGCTGGTTTTTATTCCGGTTGGCGCGTTCCTTGTTTCGCTTGCGCTTTATCCGTTCGTCCGACAGAGATTTAGCTTCACGCGGACCTGGTTTTTTTGCGCCGTCGGTTATGCGACACATGGTTTGCTGGACGCGTGCACCAGCTATGGGACGCAGCTGCTGTGGCCTTTTTCGAACGCGCGCGTGGCCTGGCACGCGATATCTATAGTTGACCCGCTGTTCACCGTGCCGTTGATGGCATTGGTGGTTCTTGCTGCGATTCGCCGGCGCCTGTTCTGGTCGCGTATGGCTTTGCTTTGGGTTGCGGTTTTTGTGGCGCTCGGCTGGAGCCAACGCTGGCGCGCCGAGCACCATGGCCTGCTCCTGGCTGAGAGTCGCGGGCATCAATCAACGCGGATTGAGGCGAAACCAAGTTTTGGTAACCTCCTGGTGTGGAAGAACATCTACGAGTACGACGGTCGCTTTTACGTCGATGCGATCCGTCTCGGCACGACGGCGCAGATTTTTCCAGGTACGTCGATTGCAAAGCTCGAGATAAAGCGCGATTTACCCTGGTTGCTTGCGGATACCCAACAGGCTCGGGATATCGAACGTTTTCGCTGGTTTTCTTCGGACTACCTGGCGCTCGATTCGCGGCGGATGAACTTCATCGTTGATATGCGCTACTCGATGTTGCCCGATGAAATCGAGCCATTGTGGGGCATCCAGCTGGACCCGCGGGCTGAGCCCGGCGACCATGTCGAATTCCGGTGGGACCGAAAGGTGCCGGCGTCGAAGCGCCGCCGCTTACTCGCGATGCTCAAAGGTGACTAGAAGCGGTAGGTCCGGGAAATTTAGTTAACAGCCTTGAGACCCTTTGCGCGCTTGCTGATCCAGTCGACGGCCGGATTAACGCTAAGGCGATCAGCCGGCGCGCTGCACAAACTCCACGATGTTGTTATCGGGGTCTTTGACCATCGCGATGGTCACACCTGGCATCAGCTCAGTTTTCTCGATTTCAAATTCATAGCCTGCAGCCTTGCACGCTTCACAGACTTCATCGATATTGCTGATCTGAAATGTCAGGTAGCGAAATCCAAGTTCCGTTGCCAGACCATACACGCCTTGCGGCGGCACATCAGTGGGATCAACGAGTTTTACGAAACTATCGCCGAACGCCATGCGATGCATAGTCCCGAAGAACAATGGCATTTCCTGGACTTTCTCAAGGCCGAGCAAATCTTCGTAAAAAGCCAGCGATGCCTTGATGTCGCTGACGATAATGCCAATGTCGATCGCCTGTTTGGCTGCTTGCATACCCATATTGGAATTGTCCTTGTGTTGGAACGCTGACGGCAGGAATTTGAAACTGTTTAGTGACGCACCTTATACCGTATCGGCGCTATCCTTTGGCGACTATCCGCTATATTGCAATTGACTAATTTCGAAATGTGGAGCGGCAGCGAGAATTTTGTTTTCCATGTGCTGAATCAGTGGCGTTGCCCGTTCAAGATACGTGGGCCATGCCGGGTCGGCCGCCATGTTCGCGCGGAGTTGGCCGCGGTCATTGAGGTCGCTGAATCGCCATAGGTGTACAACCTGGTTGAGCTGCCCGATATCCATCGACGTGTACCATCCGATGCAGTCTCCAAGATATTTTTGTTGCAGGGGGTAGCCGAGACGCCCGTAAAGGTTGAGGAATTCCTCGATTTTGCCGGGATGGATGGTGTAGGTTCGATGGTCGACGATCATAATTGCTGCCCACGCGTGACTAGAAACTGCTTCTGCCTATTCCACCATATAAGCGTCTTTTTTGTCGTGTCTGGGGACGCCCTGATTCACAATTGCCGGAATTGATGCAATGACTACCGAGGTAGATAACCTGCGCCAGACATTATTCCTATTGTCCCCGTCGTGGCACGGCGCAACACTGCTGTCGATGTTACTCGGCAATCACAGCCGCGTTTACTCCTGCGGAGATACCATCCCTGCGCGAACACCGTTTCGTTGTCGTTGCGGCAAGTCAAGTGACGCGTGTGCGTTCTGGACCGAGGTCCGGCAACGCGTCGGCGTCAGCGGTGCAGACAGCGTTATTCCTGCGCGGCCATCGATCACCGGATATCGCTCATTTGATCACGGGTTGGTCCTGCTTGGTTCAAGTTTGGCGCGCTACCTGCACCTGCCGGCGCCGGGATGCGGGCAGGTCATACGAGCGCATTCGATTTTTCTCGACTGTTGTAGTGAGTCGAAGCCATTCGACATCTTTGTCGATGGATGCAAGAGCATCTCTCGGTACGCTGCGATAAAGTCCGGGCGGCGCGAACGGATACGCGGCATTTTGCACCTGATCCGTGACCCGCGCGCGTTC
>CAXGUU010000320.1:0-3607 GCA_964012875.1 uncultured bacterium | reverse complement strand
GTATTCCGGGTGATTGATGCAGTACACATCGAAAAAACCACGGAATCGTAATACGTCGCCGTACTCGTGGAACAGTTTCAACAGGTAAAGCGGCGGGCTCATGCGAAAGCCGTCAATAAGACGATGCCATTTAGGGCCGGGTGGTAGCGGCAGCTGACCGTCGATGCTGGGCTCGGTGGTGTCCATGCGACCATTCCACTGAAAGGTTTTCGAAATCCTAACCATTTCTTGGACAACGTGACAGCAGGCGCGTCCGCCACGACGTGCTTTTGTTCATCGCTCGCCATAGGTTTCGGCGTACCCGCGCCGGACGCGATTTACCTTGGCGGTCGGGCTAATAGGGTGCGCTAGTAGCCGAGATAGCTGCCGCCGGCCTGGCCGCCGAAGTGGGGGATGAACATGGCGTCAAAACCTTTTCGGTGCCCATGCGTTCTGGCCAGCTTTGGATAGACCTGGCGTAACACGCTGCACAGCCGCGCACCATCGGCCGCATCGTAGTCGTGTGCGGCCAGGGCTTGGAGTACCGATTCGCGAAAATCGACCATGAAATCACGGTAGCTTGTCAGGTCAGAACGGGTGCCGATGTCGAAGTGTGTGGGTACGTGTACGTCGGCATCAAGTGTTAACAGCCGGTCAAGCGCGCGAATGTAGCCAGGGTAGTACCAGTCGGGAAATCCGAACGGCGGTACGGCGTCTTTGAACAGGAGATCGGGAAGAAATACGACCTTCACATCCGGCAGGTAAAAGGCATACAGGGTTTCGGAATGCGACCGGGGCAGGAACAGTAACTCCAGTCGGCGCGAGCCAATCTCGATTGTGGCATCGCCGCTGAATGTTTGAGTGACCGGCGCAATGTCATCAGCGTACGGAAAATCGGTGACATACGATGTGACGTCGCTGTGCGCAACGACTCGCCGTGCCTTCAGTTCGCCGCCCCCGCGAATGTGATCGAGGTGATGATGCGAATAGAACAGCCAGCCAACAGGTTTGCCGGGAAAGCGTTTTTCGAGCGCCAGCTTCAGTCTGCGGGCGTGCTCTGAATTGAACGGGTCGACAACTGCCAATGCATCCTCGGCGACAATGACCAGGCTGCGATTGAAGCCATGCCGGAAAGCGAATGTGCCCGGTGCGACCTTGAAAAAGGCGTCGGGCTTCGTGCGCTCAGGTTCAAAGTAATCCGTCGGCATGGCGAGCTGAAAGACGTAAGGTATTAACGCATCTTTGAACAGCGCCGCGCAGGCGCCGATCAAGACGGCTGCGATTAATAAGCTCATCAGCAGACGTCGTCCCCTCATACTGAATTTTTCATCATTGAGCCGTAGTCTGGCTACGGCGGTGCGCCGGGCGCGCTACGGACAATGGTCCTGCCCCAGCTCATTAACCGGAGCGCTCAGCGTTCGGCGCCAGTCTTACAAAGCGCCGTGGCGGAAAACCGGTCAGAATTCGAAAGCCGATGCTGTGCGGCTGCTCGGCGTTAATCCGCTCCGCTTCCGCACCTTCAACCTCGATCGCACGATAGCTGCGGACTTCGCCGTCAACGCCCACGGTGACACGTGGATGTCTGATCGCCTCGCGATACCAGCTGCGGGGCCAGTGATTGGCGCTAACGTAGAGCTGGCCGTTGCTCTCCAAGCGAGTCAGCACCCGCCGCTTCTCAATGCCCTGCCCGTTCGTCGTCGTAATCGTGATTGTTGCTTCGTTGGCCGGTTGGGCGATGCCGAGCCAGGTTTCAAACAGGGCGACAAGCCCGGCGTAGGCAGCAATCGGGATCAAGAGGACTCTGAGCAATTTCATATCGTCTCCCGATGGCTTACGTGTGCCATGGTCGGCCATACCTGCAGCGCCCGGCGCAGCTTGACTGCTGCTGTGGCTGACCATCAAATAGTACACGAGGGCGGTGCGGGGAGATAGAACAATGCTGCTGGCGTTCAGGTGTTTTTGCCGCAGTCTGAGAACGTTCGCGACGGCGGTGCCGCTGGTTTTTCTAATGCTCGGCTGCCAGCCCCGAGACTCAACACCCGGTTTGTGGTTGAACGGTGACCCCCAGACTACGCCGGTCGATTGGACGTTCACCGATGCCTACCGTGAAATTTTTGTGCAGGTCGCTACCCCCTATTTTCTGCCACATTCAGTGACCATCTGGTGCGCGCAGGTTGATGGCACGCTATATATCGGCGCGCGTAACCCTGACAGCAAGAACTGGGTCGGCTGGATGGCGGAGAGAAGCGATATACGCCTGAAGATTGGTGATGGCCTGTACGATGTTCGCGCCAATGACTTCGACAACGACGAAACGCTCGCCGCATTGAAGGCCGCCTACCGCGAAAAATACGAGCTGCCCGAATTCGGTCCCAACGCAGCGACCGCCATTCGGTATTGGCAAATTGGTCCGCGCGGTTGAGCATTTCGGACAACAGGAGTGTGTCCCCTTGAGTGAGCAATTTTCATGCACGACCGCTGGCGACAAAGACGCGCCGACGATGGTATTTCTGCACGGTTGGCCTGACGACGCCTCGATGTGGCGTCACCAGGTTGATGTCTTCAAGGACGACTACTATTGCGTTTGCCCGACCCTGCCGAATTACGGCGATACACCGAGCGAGTCCGGCGGTATGGACTTCACGGAACTCGTTGAACGACTGCATCGAACGATCGAATCGCTCGGTTCCGGGCCCGTTATTCTGGTCACCCACGACTGGGGCGCGTTCATTGGCTATCTCTACGAGGCGGCCCACCCCGAACGGGTGAAGACATTAATTGCACTGGACATTGGCGGGCATGTGCAGCCATCAACGATGAAAGAAGGCGCCATTTTTGTGAGCTACCAGTGGACGCTCATTTTGCTGTGGTTGATCGGCGGCGTGATTCCGCCACTGGGTACCGCCATGACGAGGGCTTTCGCGCGCATGCTGAAGGTGCCGGAGCGCCAGGCGTCAACCCTCCGGTCAAGGTGCAACTATCCGTATTTTTACTACTGGCGGGCGTTGGTGGTGCCGAGCCGGCGCCGTGAGTTGCTGAAGCCGTACCGACCGCAATGTAAGGTACTGTTTTTATATGGTGACCAAAAACCGCTGATGTTCCACAGCGAACGGTGGCTGAAAATGGTGGAAGAGGGTGGTGGACGCCACGCGAGCATTGCCAACGGCGCGCATTGGTTCATGGAGTCGGACATCGACGAAACCAATACACACATGAAAAGCTGGCTGGCCGAGCAGGAGTCAAACGATGCCGCATAAAATCCGTAGAGTCGTCACCGGTCACGATAGCGCCGGCCGTTCAATCTTTGTCAGCGACGGCGACGCGCCGACCATCAAGGAGATGGAATCCATGCCCGGATTGGCGCTGACAGATTTGTGGAAAACGCACGAATCCCCGGCCAACAACGACAGTAACGATGAGGCCACCGGTGACCCAGTGGTGCTTGAACCATCGGCCAACGGCACTATTTTCCGCATCGTCGAGTTCCCGCCCGACGACCAATGGCGCGGACAGGCTGACGGTGCCGAGGCGTTCAAATCAATTGGCGCGGGGCATGCCTCGGACAGCGCCTCAGACGATCCGATGATGCACAAGACTGACACCATTGATTACCTGATCGTTGTGAAGG
>CAXGUU010000319.1:0-3642 GCA_964012875.1 uncultured bacterium | reverse complement strand
CTCGAGCGTCTCGGTTTTAAGTGGTTTGCGCTCTTCCGAGGTGAAGGAGATTTTCCGCTTCAGTCGCTGGACGTAAGTCGTTTTTTCGAAATTCGGGACACGGATGGTGGTGTCGTGGTGTACGTCTGCGATCAGCAGCTGGTTCGTGGCTTTCACGCCCCCTTCGATACGATCGAGTTTTTGATCCTGGTCGAATATCAGCGTCAGATTGCGGCGTTCGGTGTGGCCGCCGCCATATTCGTACGTATACACGTAGTCCCAGCGTTTGTCGTTAAACGTATCTTTGATGATCGGCGTACCCATGATGAACTGAACTTTCTTTTTATCCATGCCCTTGCGCAACTGGGTGACCATGTCCTGATCAACGACATTGCCTTGCTGAATATCGATTTTGTAGATAAAGGGCAGATCGCGCACTTCGGGGAGGCCACCGAGCCTCGGCAACTGCGGGTTAGAGCAGCCCGTCAGGATCAAAAACGCGGTGGTCACCACGACCTGGGATAGTGAGTCGCGCAAATTTTTTGGTGTCGGAATGAGCAATTCGAGTGACCGGCAAAAGTTCTGTCGTGCGTAAGCGGCATCAGGGTGCGATTTGGGCGGCATCCTAGCATAGGGCAATTGTCGGGCGTGAAGATGATATGCTCGGCTTCCAGCCGAGCTAGGCTGAAAACCCGCAATTGCAGGCATTCGATGGATACGCAGGAACTTAAAAAGGCTGGTCTCAAAGCAACGCTGCCACGGCTACGCATCCTTGAGATACTGGCGGCATCGCCGGACAGGCATTTAAGCGCGGAAGACGTTTACAAAGCCTTGATCGACGTCGGCGAGGACGTGGGCTTGGCGACGATCTACCGCGTTCTCACGCAGTTCGAAGCCGCTGGCCTGGTACAGCGCCATAATTTTGATGGCGGTCATGCGGTCTTCGAAATGAGCAAGGAAGATCATCATGACCACATGGTGCGGATTGATACCGGCGAAGTGATCGAATTTTTCGATGAGGAAATTGAACGGCGCCAACGCGAGGTAGTGGAGTCGCGCGGCTACGTACTGGAAGACCATAGTCTGGTGCTTTACGTTCGTCCAGCAGTCGCTGGCTACGAGTCAGGGACTTAGTCGGCAATCCGGATTTCGGTTCCCGGTTCGCATCCGGCGGTGCCGGTCGACGAAATTTCTAACGACGCGAGTTCGCGATCAACTCGCGAGCGTGTCCAATGCTCGACACCGTGGTATCTGTCGCTCCCAGCATGCGCGCAATTTCCTGTTCACGCGCTGCGGTGTCCAAGAACCTTAAAGAGGTGCGGGCCTCACCCTTCTCGAGGCGTTTTTCAATCGACACATGGTGATCACCGGCGCTCGCTACCTGCGGTGAGTGCGTGATGCAGATTACCTGCGCATGTTGCGCAACATCGCGTAGGCTGCGGCCGACGATGTTTGCGGTATTACCGCCAATGCCGGTATCGACCTCGTCGTAAACAACGACGGGTACCCCTGTATGGGTGGCCGTTGCCGCCTGGATGGCCAGTGCAATCCGAGAAAGTTCGCCGCCCGATGCAATCTTGCCGAGCGGTCCGGGCGATGCTGCCGGATTGGTAGAGACACTGAACTCGATTTGATCAACGCCATTCGGGTGCGGCGTGCAGTCGGATTTCGGTGCCACGCTGGCGACGAAAGCAGCGTTTGGCATTCCCAGTTGGCGCAGGCGCGAGGTCACATCGGCATCGATCCGCGAGGCGGCATTACCGCGGGCGGCAGACAGTGACTCGGCTACCTTTTGATATCTTTCGCAACACGCTGTGATGGCGACTTGCAGCGCCTGGCGTTGTTCTTCGATGGATTTGAACTCTGTAATTTCCGCTTCTATTGCCGTCGCAATTTCCCCCAGCTTGCTGATTTGGGTGTGATGCTTACGCGACAGTGTATGAAGCTCATCGAGCCGCCGATCCAATCTGTCGAACTCTTCCGGTGCGACATCCGCGTTGCTTTCCAGTCTCGCGAGTTCTCCCAGCGCCTCATCGCTCGCGGCAAAAGCCTGAGTCAGGCATTCTTTAACGTTGGCCGCCGCCGGGAACTCCTGCAACATGGACTCCGCCAGCCGCAAAGCGGTAGAGAGGTTGTCATTGATGCCAGCGTCGTCGGCGAGCAGTGAGCGTATTGCCGCGCATGACTGAAGATTGCGCTCGCGATTGGCGAGCTGCTTGTGCTCACTTTCGATGGTGTTCAGCTCCTGCGCATCTAATTTGGCGCCATGCAGTTCATCGAGCTGGTAGCGGAGTAATTCGATGCGCGCCGGATCTTTGTGTTTTTCATCCAGGCGTTTGAGTTCGTCGTTGGCCAGGTGCCAACGACGATAGTGTTCGCCGACCCGGCCGAGCAGTTCGTCATGTGAACCGTAGTTGTCGAGGAGGCTGCGTTGGGTATCCCGGGACAAAAGTCTTTGCGCGGCGTGCTGCGCGTGTATTTCGACTAGGAACGACGCGAGATCGCGCACGATCGAGAGCGATACCGGCGTTGAGTTGCAGTAGGCCCGCGAACGGCCATCTCGATTGAGTACGCGCCGCAGCAGGCAATCTTCATCGACCTCCAGCGCATTTTCGCGCAGAAAATCTTGCGCTTCCGGGCTCGCGGAAAGATTGAATGCTGCAGTGACGGTCGCGCGTTCCGCTCCTTGCCGGATGAGATCACTGTCGGCCCGATCTCCCAGTGCTAGGCCAAGCGCCTCGATGAGGATCGATTTGCCCGCACCTGTTTCGCCACTTAGAACCGTTAGCCCGGCGTCGAATTCAATCTCGATTTCCTGCACGACCACCAGATTCTGAATATGGAGTGAGGTCAGCAAGGTGCGCGCCCCCAGTCCAGCTTTGCTCGCAGGGTTGCGAAATGATCGTGATACTTTGGATGCACCAGGCGCACCGATTTCTCACGCCGGAATACGACGATTCGATCGCCCGGTACGAGGTCGTGGATGGAATTGCCATCGCAGGTCAGGCGCGATTCGTCCTCGCGTTCGGTGACGATGTGAATTTCGATACGCGAGCGGTCGCTGACCACGATCGGGCGGTTGGTCAGGGTGTGCGGACAGATCGGTACTAGTGCCACCGCAGGGATACTGGGGTCAAGGATCGGGCCGCCGCCCGACAGCGCGTAAGCGGTTGAACCTGTCGGGGTGGCCACGATCATGCCGTCGGACCGCTGCGAATGGAGAAATTTGTCATCAACGTAGGTGTCGAGCGTAATGAGCCTCGCGGTATTCCATTTTTGAATAACGACATCGTTGAGGCCGTCGACCGCGGCAATAATTCCGTCGTCGCGATACAGCTCACACCCTAAAACAGTGCGCTCCTCGGAGATGAAGTTGCCGTTCAGAACAGCTTCAATCTCGCTGTCGACCGCGTCCGGACGAATATCGGTCAGGAAACCCAACCGTCCCAGATTGATTCCCATGATGGCCACGTCACTGGGGTAGATAAGGCCTGCGCTTTGCAGCAGCGTACCGTCACCACCGATCGAAATGACCAGGTCACAGGCCCGGGAAAGCTCTTCCGCGGGTTCTACCGTGAAACTGCCCTCAGGCCGAAGTTCGGCGCTGGCTTCGTCGACAATGACCGCACGATCGAGGCGATTCAGGGTAGCGATGACGCGATT
>CAXGUU010000318.1:0-3675 GCA_964012875.1 uncultured bacterium | reverse complement strand
TCTACGTGCGCGGTGATGACGAGGATGCCGAAAAACTTGCCAGGATGCTGCCGAGTTCAGCCTCACGCGATTTCGGCAAGCCTTTTGCGAAAATATTCAAAGACTGCGGATACGATTTCTACAAAGTCGACCCCATGTTGTTCTCCCCGGCCCGTGCGATGGTCACTAACACCCAGTCGGGCAATACCTTCTCAGGTGGGGAGCTCCATCCGGACTTGTTGGCACAATCATTCGGCACCTAGCCACTGCGGCATCATGAGCGGACATGTAGTCATATTCACGGATGAACCCGGCTGGCATGGTCAGCGGCTGCGGACGTGGTTTGATGCGCGGGGTCTTGAGGCAGTCTTTGCTTCGCTCAGCGACTGCCGCGTGGAATTGGAAAGCGAAGGGCATGGCATTGTTATCCCTGACTGCGGCAACAGGCTGCCGTTGGGGGTATTTGTGCGTGGCATCGCCGGCGGCAGCCTTGAGGCCATTACCTTGCGCCTGGATTTTCTTCACGTCTTGCAGCAGCTGGGCTGCCCGGTTTTTAACGACGCGCGAACCATCGAGCGGACCGTGGACAAGGCGATGACCAGTTTGCTGCTGCGGCGGCATCGTATTCCGACGCCGCGGACCTTCTGCAGTTGGGATGTCGATGCGGCGCGCGCCTATGTAAAGGAGGCGCTCTCCAAGTCGCGCCCCCTAGTCAGCAAGCCGCTGTTCGGTTCGCAGGGTAAGGGGCTGTCACGCATAGATCAATACTCTGATTTCCCGGAGGAGGTCCCGGGCGGGGTCTATTATTTCCAGGAGTTCATTGACAGTGCCCGGCGCCCGTTTCGCGACTGTCGCGTGATGGTGATCGAGAACGAAGCTATTGCGGCAATGGAACGTAGCAGTCATCACTGGATCACCAATCGGGCGCAGGGCGCGGATTGCCGCTCGATCGCGCTGCACGATGATCTGGCTGCCATAGCTGTCGCCGCTGCGCGTGCCGTTGGTGCTGCCTATGCCGGTGTCGATTTGCTGCGAGATGCAAACGGCGAGTGGTTGGTCATGGAAGTCAATGGCATCCCAGCATGGCAGGGCCTGCAGCGGGCCACCGGGGTTGATGTTACCGAGTTGCTGGGCGATGCATTTATCCGCCAGATGGATGGGCTGGCGGCCGCGCACGGATAGCGCTGCTGCAGCGCCGTCGAGATCGATCGAATGCCGGTGCGGCCCCTGACCGATCACGCGATTCGAAGCGCGATGCTGAAGGCGTGCCGGCTCGATGTCGTCGCCTTCAAGCCGGGAAATGTCAGCATCCTGTCCCCCGGCCACCGGATGACGGCGGCGGATTTCCTGAAAAGCGCAACCGTTGCGATACCGGCGGTGTGCGACAGCGAGATATCTGTCGGGGAGAGGATGGCACGTGCCATTATGTCGACTCAGGAATCAGTGGGCTGCAATACTAATCTCGGTATTGTCTTGTTGCTTGCGCCCATGGCTGCCGCTGCGACTCAAATGAACCGACAGACCAGTCTCCGTGCAGCGCTTATGAACGTCCTGGCCGGCTTGTCGGTTGCTGACACGCAAGCCTGTTTCCGTGCCATTCGGGCGGCAGGTCCCGCGGGCCTCGGCATAGCTGCCGAGCAGGACGTGAACGATGAGGCGGGGCAACCGTTGCAGCAGGCGATGGCGCTTGCGGCTGACCGCGATCGGATTGCCGCTGCATATGCATCAGTTTACGCCGAAGTCTTCGAGTTCGGTTTACCGCGATTGCGGTCATTTCTCGACAAATGGCGCTCACTGAGCTGGGCCGCGACGCTGTGCTACCTGGAGCTGCTCGCGGTAGCACCGGACAGCCACGTTGGACGAAAGTTTGGATTTGAGGTGGCCCGGGCGGTCAGTGATGAGGTCGCGCCGGTGACAGCCGCCCTGGAAGCGTGCGAGAATCCACGCGAGTTTATGGGTCGACTTTTAGCGCTCGACCAGAGCCTGAAAAAAAGGGAAATCAATCCTGGCACGTGTGCAGACCTAACCGTCGCCACGATCGCGGCGTTTTTGTTAACGCATCGCGCGGGTCTGGATTGAATAGTGACAAAACGACACGTCTGACACAAAAGCGACGGTCGAATCCACGCTGACGAGGTGTTAGCGCAATGTCAATATTTAAAGCACTGTTTGGAAATGAGTCAGAGCAATCGACTAATTCAAAAGGAGAACAAGGCATGGCAGTAGTTGATCGTGTACTAGTGGGAGAATCATTGGTTGGTGATGGCAACGAAGTGGCCCACATCGATTTGATCATGGGGCCTCGCGGCAGCGCCGCAGAGGCTGCTTTCTGTAACTGTGTGACCAACAATAAGGATGGCTTTTCCAGCCTCCTAGCCGTGGTCGCGCCGAATCTGGCGTGCAAGCCGAGCACCGTGATGTTCAACAAGGTGACCATCAAAGGCTCGAAGCAGGCCGTCCAGATGTTTGGCCCGGCACAGCGTGGTGTCGCGATGGCCGTCGCTGACAGCGTAGAAGACGGTACCATTCCGGCAGCCGAAGCTGATGACATCTTCATCTGCGTTGGTGTTTTCATTCACTGGCTAGCGGAAGACAACGCGAAGATCCAGGATTACAACTATCAGGCGACGAAGGAATCCATCCAGCGTGCCATCGCACGCGAGCCCAAAGCATCGGATGTTGTGTCGCAGAAGGGCACCGCGGATCATCCGTTCCAGGCCCACAGCTAAACGCGCCTTCCAGTGTTGAGCAAAACGTCCTGCTAATGCAGGGCGTTTTTTTGTTGCAGGATGTCGCGTGCCGTCACCCGGGGCCGCTGCAGTAGTTTTGCATCGCTTTATCAGGGCAATACCCGACCATCGTGCAGCGCGCTGCCGATCAATACACCCTGAACCCCAGATAAGCTCAGACGGTCTAGATCGTCTGAGTTGCGTACGCCGCCAGCGGCAAACAGAATGATACGCGGTGCCAACTTCCTGAGCGCCCGCAACCCGTCGAAATCGGGTCCCAGCACACCACCGACATGCGCAAGATTCATATGAATCACGGACTCTGGCCACAAATCCGCCGTTTCGAATAACGCGGTTGGGCCGAGGCATTCAGTGCCCTTGCGGTCGAGCGAAAGAATCTGGTGCGCATCCGGTAGCGTGCTTTTGAGCGCGAGATAGTCGTCAACCGAATTCAGTGTTTCGGATGCAATAACGAGATCAACGTTTTCAGGCGCCGTACCGATGGCCATTTCGTCACCTGATTTGAGCCCGACATCGACGACAAATCGCAATTGCGGGAAGGCGTCGCTCAATTCATTAAGCAGCTCGATTTGGACTTTGCCGCCATCCAGTGCGTCGAGATCAGCGACATAAACTGTCTTGAGGTCCATGGTGGCGTTCATACCGTTGATCAATGCAAGAGGATGACTGGAATCTGCGAAGCGCGATTTCAGGGGTTGATAATTCGCGCGATCGCCGCCCCGTGCGTGCACCGCCAGGCCATTTTTCAGATCGATGACAGGAAGGATTTCCATTGCAGTACAGGTCTCCGGGCAGCATTCTAGCCCAGCCGGCTTGCGGTTCTTCCCTGCGGTGCAACTGGCGTTCGAACTGAGAATCAGGATGATCTACAGTTGCTTTGATGGTGGATTACAAATGAGTGACGTATTTTTCGGTTGGGACATTGGTGGCGCGCACCTCAAGGTGG
>CAXGUU010000317.1:0-3682 GCA_964012875.1 uncultured bacterium | reverse complement strand
CTCGGGCGCTGAGACCTGCTTTGCCCGCCACGCCCATCACGACCAGGGCCAGCGTAATCGGGATACCACGATGTGTTTTCAACACGTGCTCGATTGAACTGTTTTCGGGGTGATAATAGGTGTCCGCGCCCCGAAAACCATCAGCGGCAAGATATTCAACGACCCTTGCAGCGTCGACCGCTTCGCCGACCGCGGTCGCATGCCGTTCCAGCTCGGCGTCTATCCAGGCGCTGTCGACCGCCGTGCCCATCGCACGTGCGACCAGCACGGCGCCGGCTATCGGATCATGCGGATGCTTAGCAAATGCGCTAAATTCCGCGGTTAAAGGCAGTTCGCCGTCCATCCGGGGATTCTACTGCGTGACAGACCAGATCGCGCCAGTGCGCTGGCCAGCGGCTTCCACTCCGATAAGCCAGGGTCCGGCGGACGCCGATGACCAAAACGAAACGAGGCAAGAAGTTATGACCGAAACCGGGGCCGAATCTAATGGCAGCATCCTTGGTGGCATGCTGTGGATGTTTTTCGTTTCAATACTGTTGTTCTGGCTGCCCGGATTCGGCGGTTTGATCGCGGGCATCGTCGGCGGCATGAAATCAGGCGGCATCATAAATGGTGTTATCGCAGCAATCCTGCCTTCGATCATCTTCGGTATCGCACTGTTCGCCGCGACCACCCTTCTCAGTGGCATGCCGGTCCTCGGCATGGTTGCCGGCATGGGCGGATTTGTACTGGTTGTCCTTCATGTTGTGCCAATGATTATCGGTGCAATCATCGGTGGCATCATTGGTTAGAAGCGGTCTCAAATTAATTGCGGTAGCGCCGACGGCGGTTTTCGTTCGGTTCAAGGACGCGAGGAGCCTGCTTTAGCCGGGCTAAATAGGTAACGAGCAAGAACGAAATGCGGGAACGCAGCAAGTACCTGCTGATGTCGACGGGATGAGCAGCTCGGCACCCGCGGTCAGACGTCTGAGACCGCTTATGGACACACCAGCATGCTTTCTGGTCTATTGTTCGCCAGTTTAAGAGACGGAGATTGATGCCATGAGAGATCCGTTACGCGCTGCAGATACACCGTACGCGGTAGATGTCGAGGTGGGCAAAAGCTATTTCTGGTGTGCCTGCGGCAAGTCGGCCAAACAACCTTTTTGCGACGGCTCGCATGCCGGCACCGAGTTTGTACCACTCAAGTTCGAAGCAGACGAAACCAAGAAAGTGTTTTTTTGCGGCTGTAAGGCAACCGCTAAAGAACCGCTCTGCGACGGCTCACACGCTCGCTGAGTCGGGGGTCAGTCCAGGTCCCAGTTCGGCTCGAGCCCATCGTCGAGCTGCACGCCAAACGTATTGAGCGCCATTGACACCAGGTTGTACTGACCGACCGCAAATACCATGTCGACGATTTGATCGTCGTCCAGATGCTGTTTCAGACCGCGCCAGGTCTCGTCACTGATGAACGCGTCGCTGTGTAACTCATCGGTCGCCTGCAGCAGGAGTCGATCGAGGTCAGAGATGCCCTGCGTACCCGGCCCGGTCTGGGCGCTGCGAATCCCTGCTTCATCGAGTCCGCATTCGCGCCCGACAACAACGTGCTGGGCCCACTCATAGCCGGCTTTGCACAGGTAACCGATGCGCAGGATGACCAGCTCGCGTTCACGCGGTCCCAGGGTTGACTTGAACAGAACGTGATTGGCGAATACCAGCCAGCGACGCAACAGGTCAGGGTGTCTCAGAATCGTCTTGAAAACATTATGGTCAGCCTCCGCATCAACAAAGGGCTGCATGATTTTCTGATCCTGTTCATCCCATTGCGCAGGTTCCTTGGGCGGGATGCGGGGTTGCGAAAGACGAATCAAGCGACTGCTCCTTATTGGCGATCTTTAAACTGAGGCCAGAATGTAATGCCCTGAGGCAGCGAGATCACGCGCTTTCGGCCACCTGTGATCGTCTACAATCCGCAAATCATCCGGATCGACCTTCTAGAAAGTTGCAGGAACGTCGTTGAACCCGAAACCAAGACACGTCGTGAACATCGTCCCCGGCCGGCCCACCAGCGATGGTGCCGGGGTGAAATTAACGCGCGTCATTGGCGGCCCTCAACTGCCGGATCTCGATCCGTTTCTGTTACTCGATGAATTTCGGTCAAACGACCCCGGAGACTACATCGCTGGATTTCCGGAACACCCCCATCGCGGATTCGAGACGGTCACCTATATGCTTGCCGGACGCATGCTGCATGGCGACAACCAGGGCAATGAGGGCTTGCTGGAAGCCGGCAGCGTGCAGTGGATGACCGCCGGGCGCGGCATTCTCCATTCAGAAATGCCGGAACAAGAAGACGGGCTTTTGCGGGGATTTCAGCTGTGGGTCAATCTGCCCGCAGCACAAAAAATGTGCCATCCGCGCTACCAGGATATTGCAGCGACCGAGATACCCACACGCGAGCCGTGCCCCGGCTGCGAAGTTCGCGTGATCGCCGGTTCATTTGAAAGCGCAACCGGCCCGGTTGTCGCTGTCGCCGCGGAGCCTGTTTATCTCGACGTGATACTGCAAGCCGAGACGTCGGTAACGATACCCATCCCCGCACGGCACAACGCGTTCGTCTATTGCTACGAGGGGCGTATGGGTATCGGCGCTGACGACACAGAGACGGTCGACGCCCACCGCCTTGCTGTATTGAGCGAAGGCGATCAGGTCAGATTGTCGACTACCGGTTCAGAAAGCCGCGCCATCATTGTTGCCGGCCGGCCGTTCGGGGAATCGATCGCGCGCTATGGCCCGTTCGTAATGAATTACCGGGAAGAACTGGTTGAAGCCATAGACGATTTACGTGCAGGTCGGTTTTAGCGGGGCAGCGCTGTCTCAGGGTTGCTCCCAACTGAACCAGAACTCCTTTTCATCAACGGTGCCATTTTCGATGCCGTCTTCGCCACGTAACGAGACTTCGCGACGGAGTCGTGCGTACCACGGGATCAACGTTGCCGGTTCGACCACTGTTTCGGTCACACCGAAGGAACGGGCCGACTCGAAGTCGGCCTCGGCCGCATCTGCGGCGGACCGCGATGCCTCTGCCAACAGGCCACGCACGAGGCGCACCACCTGGGGACCCTCAATCAATGTCGTCATGCGCAGGCGCACGCACGTCGCGCAGAAATTTGACGCTGGCCCGAGGTGCTCCACATGAACGCTCTGCGCGATCGCCTCGCCCAACACGGCAACGGGCACACTCGCGTTAAGCTCTTCGCCGGCGGACAAGTCGAGCCCGTTCCAGGCGCCGACCCAGACGTTCCATAACTCAGCTGAGCGCTGCTGCATCGCGGCTTGCAACTTGGGCGCTTCGAAATAGCGTTTGAGCTGCGTGCGCATTTCGCCGGTCAATTGATCGCCCATTGAATCCAGCAGACGTTCGCGCATTGCATCAAGCCCGTATGTGCCGAGGAACGCACCATCGGCCCCGATATGCATCGTCGGCAGGTTCGAGGTGATTGAGGCCAGCGGCCCGAGCCGTTTGGCGATTTCCGGTTTCGCCGCATCCACCCCGTTCAGGGTCAGAAAAGTGAAATCTGCAAAGTGCAGCGCGTAGCCCTCTTGCGGCAGCTGTTCAAGAACCAACCGGTAGCTCGCCGTACTAGTGGTGTCTTTTTTCCTCGAAGCCGCCTTTACATACGCGCTGAGACCGTCCTGCCAG
>CAXGUU010000316.1:0-3689 GCA_964012875.1 uncultured bacterium | reverse complement strand
CTGTTGAAACCGAAATATTTCGGCAATACGGAGATCATCGAAGGCAAAACGGTCATCGATATGAAAACCCCATATCGGGCCGAAGACGCAGCATTCACCCCGGTTTCCATTACTGCCGGGTTTCCGCAAAGCGGTGAGCGGAACATCGACAAGATCTACCTTTTTGTTGAGGAAAACCCGCAGCCACTCGTCGGGATCTTCGATCTGACTGAAGAGATGGGCCGGGCCGATCTGGCGATGCGCGTGCGCGTGGACAAGTACACCAATGTTCGTGCTGTGGCGGTACTAAATACCGGCGAGCACCATATGGTGACCAATTTCGTCAAGGCGCAGGGGGGGTGCTCAGCGCCGGTGGCGGCGGACTTCAAGGCGGCGATGGACCGAATCGGGTCGATGAAATTCAAGACGGTATCGCCCGAGGAAGATGACGATCTGCTGATCGGGCAATTCCTTCTGAGTCATCCCAACATCACCGGCATGCAGAAAGATCAGAAAACGCAGCTGATCCGGCCCGAGCACTATGTCAAAAAGATCAGGATCTATCAGGGTGAGACGTTGATCATGACAGCGGAAACCGGATTTTCGGTTTCGGCCGATCCCACATTTCGCTTTTTCTTTCGGCCCGACGGTGCCGATAGGCTGCGTGCCGAGGTCGAAGACTCAAAAGGGCTGACCTGGGAGAAGGATTTCGAGATCCGCGGATAAGGGTGTAGGCACCCGCTTTGTGAAAGGGGCGCAGACTGCGCCCTTTTTTGTGGTCAGGCCGGGACTCGGTGTTGCGATAGAATTTGAAACCGACCCCTGAGCAGGAGTGAATTGAATGGATCTCGAATTCAGACAGCGGCTGCTTGCCGGCGAGTGCCTCTACGGCACCATGGTCACCCTGGAATCCGCCGAAATCGTTGAGACGCTGAGCCATCTCGGTTTTGACTGGTTGTTTGTCGAAACCGAACATGCGCCCCTGCTGCCTTACGCAGTTCAGAACATCGTGCAAACCGCCGGAAAGACGCCGTGCCTGGTGCGTCTGTCGCGCAGCGATGAGATTTCAATCAAACGGGCATTGGACGCTGGTGCCGCGGGCATTATTGTGCCCCAGGTGAATTCAGCGGCGCATGCCCGGCTGGTGGTGAGCTACGCCAAGTATACGCCGATGGGCAGTCGCGGCATTGGTCTGAATCGCGCCAGCATGTACGGACTCAAATTCGAAGAGTATTTGAAACAGGCCAATGAAGGCACGACGATAGTGGTACAGGCGGAGCATATTGATGCGGTCGAAAATATTGAAGAAATTTGCGCAGTCGAAGGTGTGGATGCGGTTCTGGTCGGACCCTACGATCTTTCCGCGAGTCTCAATAAGACGGGGTGTTTGAATGACTGCGAAGTAATCGATGCGATTAACCACGTACGCGATGCTTGCCTAGCCCACGACATGAAACTGGGTTTCTTCGGGGTGACGCCTGAATTGGTGACGCCGCGGGCCGCGGAGGGTTTTTCATTGTTATGCAGTGGCGCTGATATCGCTATTTTTGCCAATGCGGCAAAGTCTTTGCTGACGCAGCTGAACCCCGGAGTTGATGTATGAACGATTCGCACTTGCTTGATCGGCTTCGAAAGCTCGATTGTGCCTCTCTGGCGGATGTTGATAAGTCCGTCGCCGTTATGGATGCGGGCCTGCGTCCCCTGAAAGCAGGTTTAAAGATGGTCGGCGTGGCACGCACGGTGCGCTGTTTCGATGATTTTCTTCCTGTAATCGAGGCGCTTGGGGCGGCAGCTGCCAACGAGGTGCTCGTGGTCGATACGGCGACCAGCACCCGTGCGGTCGTTGGCGAACTGTTTTCACTGGAAGCAGAGCGCCGCGGTTTGAGCGGCATCATTGTTGACGGGCCGGTGCGGGATATTGCGACCATCCGGACATTGTCGATGCCGGTTTATGCGCGGTCTTTCTGCCCCGTATCCGGGACAACGCGGCAGCCTGGCGAGCAGCAAATTCAGGTGCAGTGCGGTGGCGTTTCGGTACATCCGGGAGACATTGTGTTTGGCGACGATGACGGCATATTGGTGCTCGATGCAGATGCCCTGCGGACACGCCTGGATCGCGCAGAGGAAATTCAAAGTGCCGAGCTCGAGATTCGCCGATGCATGGCCAGCGGGACCAGTTTGTTCAGCATGCTAAATGCCGAGGAACACATTGAAGCGCGTAAGCGCGATCAGGACAGCGCGTTGGCCTTCCGGTTGGAATGACTGTGATAGACGATCAAGACAGCCGATGAACGGGGCGTGCATTCGTAATAGCATGCGGCAATTACCCGGCCTTGCTTTGTTTGCTGCGTTCGCTGCTTTGTCCTGCCATGCGGACGATAAGACTGATCACGAAGTCGCACGCCGTTATTCAACTTGCGCGGCATACTATTTCAACGGTACCCAGGCAGTGCTAATGAGTGAGTACGAGCGCTATTACAGCGCCGGCGAAGTGGCTTTCAATGAGGCTAGCCGACTGATCGGCCGGGAACAGGCTGACCGGCTCGCGGGCGATGCTTCTGTTGAAATGAAAACCATGATCGACGGCGACTGGCAGCAGTTCGAAAAACTCGAACAGACCTATTCAGTAACCTGTGCTGATCTGATACGCGCCGTCGCCGATCAATGATGACAACTTGGAATTTCATCGTCTAAATCAACCGCAACTAGAAGTATTCAGAGGACATAACTACATGAACGGCGCACACGCACTTTTCGATTCTTTGGTGAAAGCGGGGGTCGAGGTTTGTTTCGCGAATCCCGGCACGTCGGAGATGCATTTGTGCACCGCGATCGGCAAGACCGATGCTGTTCGCCCCGTCCTATGCCTGTTCGAGGGCGTCGTTACGGGTGCTGCCGATGGCTATGCCCGAATGAGTGAAAAACCTGCGATAACATTGCTGCACCTGGGGCCCGGTTACGCCAATGGCATGGCAAATCTGCACAATGCGCGTAAGGGATTTTCACCGGTGGTCAATATCGTTGGTGATCACGCAGTGTGGCATCACCAGTACGACGCACCACTGACTTCGGATGTGCCGGGCCATGCCAATCTTCATTCCCACTGGGTCAGAGTCACCGAATCGGCGGAAGACCTGCCCCTTGCAGGTGCCGAAGCGGTGCAGGCCGCTTGCGCTGGGTGGGGTAAGGTTGCGACCTTGATCGTACCCGCTAATCACGCCTGGGAGCCGGCGGCGGAAAGTTACGATCGCCTCGAACCCGAACCGATGGCCGAAGTACCATCGTCAAGGCTGGACGCGGTCGTCACGGCGCTCGGAAACGGCAAGCGCACGGCCTTACTCGTGGGGGGGCATGGATTGCTGAAGTCACCGCTTGATAGCGTTGGTCGTATCGCTGAAGCAACCGGTGCAACGATTTTGTGTGAAACCTTTCCGCGTCGACTTGAGCGCGGCGCCGGTGGCGTCATCATGGAACGTATCCCTTATTTTGCCGAGCAGGCCATAGAATTCCTGAAAGAATTTGAGCAAATGATCTTAATTGGCGCCAAACAACCGGTCGGATTTTTCGCCTATCCAGGCGTTCCAAGTCTGCTCGCGCCGGCAGGCTGCGAGATGGTGACCCTGGCGGATGTCGACGACGATGTTGCGCAGTCGGCCAGCGCCGTGGCCGACGCCATCGGCGCGCCGCGAGGGTATACATCACAACCGGAG
>CAXGUU010000315.1:0-3693 GCA_964012875.1 uncultured bacterium | reverse complement strand
AGGCCTGCCAATGGTGCCGAGTCGCCTTCGGCGAGCCCGCTGAAACCGTCCCGAATTCGTTGTTTTCTCTGCTCTGCAGACATGACATGACCTCCGACGCCGTATTCTCCAGGGTTGCTCTTCGATGCTTTACGTTGTTGCCGGCGACAGCATCTGGTTCACCAGGGTCACCCAGTAACTGGCGCCAATTGGAATAATTTCGTCATTGAAGTCGAAGTGCGGGCTGTGCAGCAGGCAGCCGCCGTCCCCCGGGCCGTTGCCTATAAAGGCGTAACAACCCGGTTTTTCCTCAAGCATGTAACCGAAGTCTTCTGACCCGGTCACCATCTCAACATTGGTGTTGACCTTATCTTTGCCACAAACGGCGATGGCCGCGCGCGCGGCATTGTCGCACTCCCGGGCGGAGTTGACGGTCGGCGGAAATCGATGTTCGTAGCGCCATTCGAAAGAGCAGCCGTGGCTATCGCAAATTCCCTTTGTGATCGCTTCCATGCGCGCTTCAGCCAGGGCGCGCACTTCGCGCGAAAAACAGCGTACCGTGCCACGCAAAACAACCTCTTCGGGAATAACGTTATAGGCATCGCCGGCGTGGATCTGAGTGACCGACAACACAGCAGGTTCGATTGCCTTGATGTTTCTTGAAACGACGTTTTGCCAGGCCTGGATGAGCTGGGCGCCGACAATGATTGGATCAACGGTCAGGTGCGGTAAGGCGGCGTGACCGCCGACACCTTTCACCTTGACTTCGAAAATATCCATCGCTGCCATCGCAGGGCCGGTTCTCAGCGCCATTTGGCCGACCGGCAAGCCCGGCCAGTTGTGTACGGCGTAAACCGATTCCATGGGGAAGTCGTTAAACAGGCCGTCATCCATCATAGCTTTTGCGCCCGCTTCGCCTTCTTCCGCAGGCTGGAAAATGAAGTGGACGATGCCGTCGAAACTTTTCTCCTTCGCGAGATGTTCGGCAGCCGCGAGTAACATCGCGGTGTGGCCGTCATGCCCGCAGGCGTGCATGACACCGTCGTTCGTAGAGCAATGGTCAAACGAATTAAGCTCCTGCAGTGGCAGTGCGTCCATATCGGCACGTACGCCAATGGACCGGTCGCTTGTCCCGGCCTTGATCGTGCCGACCACACCGGTGCCGCCGATTCCGCGTCGGATCGGGATACCGAAAGATTCCAGTTTTTCGGCCACGAGCTCGGCCGTTCGGTGCTCCTGGTAGGCAAGTTCGGGATGGGCGTGAATATCCCGCCGCCACTCACCGTGAATGGCCTGACGTGACACAATGTCATTGATCAATTTCATGGCGGCTCTCCTGACGCGCTTGGTGCGGTCCGACCGTGACCCTGAACGGCATCGGTATACCTTGAACAGGCCAGTCGGTGAGTTGTTCCGAAGACGTTGAATTTAATCACATTTCGATAACTGGTCGGGCGTCGGTTTACGATTCGCCGCCAGCTTCGGAATTGCACCCAATTTTCGGTCAATATCAAGCGCCGGCAGTCCATATAAGTGAGAGACCAGGGCGCTGCAGGGGAAGTCTCGCGCGCTTCACGTGAGCACACATGCCGGAATAGACCGACGGGCGGTACGGTCAAATTTCAAACGGTATCGTCGTTCGAGCGTGTGTCGACGAGCCTCCTTATCGCGCCAGCACAGATGGGCGCAATCGGATGAGGTTTGGGTCGGCCAAGCATTCACTGACCAAAGCGCGCCAGCACCGACTTCAGCGCCGAACACTGAACTAGCCGGCGCCTGTCCGTTGCCTGGCGGTCAGGAGCAGGTCCGCGATCGACTGAAATTCGGCCACCGACTCGTAGCGGGCGGCGTGTTCGATCTCCGTACAGCCCGCCTCGGCCAGCGCGCTGATCTGGTCGGCTGCCTTGCCAACGTCATCCAACTCGAGTTGAGTCAGCGGAATCACGCTCGGCGCAGGTTTGCCGGCTTCGCGCATGGCTCTCGCGAGATTTCGGATCTCCGGTTGGAGTTTGTCAGCATCACCGGACGTCGGCATCCAGCCGTCCCCGAACGCAACGATGCGTCGGGCTACGTGTGGTCCGGTACCGCCGACCAGTATTGGCGGACGCTGCGGGCGCGGGCTGAAAATAAATGGTTTGCCATGCCGCGTGACCACGTCGTTGCCGAAGCACTCATGCATGAACGCGAGCGTTTCATCGGTCACCCGACCACGTGAATCCCTGTCGGCGTCGGAAACGACAAACTCGGTTTCCATCCAGCCGGCACCGACGCCGAGCATCAACCGACTGGCTGATAATTCCTGTATTGCCGCAATCCAGTTCGCGGTCGCGAGCGGCGGTCGATAAGGCAGCACCAGTACCGAAGTGCCGATCTTGATTCGCGCGGTGATGCCCGCCACGTAAGCGAGCGTGGCCAGGGCATCGACGTAACGACCACCCGATCCCTCGGCATCATCAGGCGGAATCGCGACGTGATCGAGCACCCACAAGCTGTCGAGCTCACTTTCGTCTCCCGCGCGGGCACAGTCGGCGATGAATGAGGGTGTCGAGACCGGACCAGAGTTCCTGAGCAGCATGCCAATTTTCATTTCAAGCCCTCTTCAGTTATCCCGAATCTTTCGGCGAGTGGGTCTGGTAGTAGCCGAATGCTGACCAACCGCCGTCAAGCACCATGGTCTCGCCGGTCATGAAGCTTGCATCTTCACTGGCAATAAACCGAACAGCTTTGGCGACATCTTCGCCGTGACCAAGGCGCCGCTGCGGCGTACGCCGCTCGAGATCTTCGAGCGCGAGCTTGCCATCTTCTGCAAGTTTTTCGATCAAATCCGTCAGGATATAACCGGGCGCAACACAATTAACGCGGATGCCGAATCGAGCCCATTCGATGGCCATCACGCAGGTCATTTGATCGACCGCAGCTTTCGACGTGCAATAGCCGAGGGTCGCGGGAAAGGCGTTGCGACCGAGGATTGACCCGATAGTAATAATGTTGCCGCCGCCGCTGTCCTTCATCTGCAAGGCGGCTGCCTGGGAACAGAGAAACACCGACTTGCAATTGATGTCCATGTGCTGGTCCCAGTTTTCTTCGGTCATCTGCATCGTCAGCATGGGGCGTGAAACGCCGGCATTGTTGACCAGGATATCGGTCGGCCCAAGTTCCTCGGCGACTGCGTCGAACAAGGTCCTGACTTCGTCCGCAACTTCGACATGGCAACCAAAGGCGGCCGCGGTGCCACCGGCTTCTTCGATTTCACTGACAATATCCGCCGCATTCTCTGCCCGGGTCGCGACACAGGCCACGATTGCACCGGCATCGGCCAGTTCACGGGCAATGAATCGCCCGATTCCGCGACTGGCACCGGTGACCACTGCAACCTGCTTGTCCAAACGTTGAGTCATGATCTGAGGTCCTAGAAAGTCCAGTTTTCTGTGTAGGGTCGGAGCTCGATCTCGTTGCTCCAGGCCGAACGTGGTTGCTGATGCACCCACCAGTACGAGTCCGCTACATCGTCGCAGTTCGAAGTCAGTTCAGGATCGAACTTGTCACCCATCCACTGTCGTACCTCGGGTACGTCGAGGGTGCAGTCGAGGCGCACGTGAACGATATGAACGCCATCGACCGCATAGGCTTTTGCCAGTGATTGTGAGAGTGCGCGCAAGCCGAACTTGCCGATCGCGTACAGGGGGTTGGTTCCGGAACCGCGCAGCGCCGCAG
>CAXGUU010000314.1:0-3747 GCA_964012875.1 uncultured bacterium | reverse complement strand
CCTGCCGTTCGTCGTCATTGCGGGCGGCCCGCACTGCGATTCGAGCGGCAATCTTTCCGTCGGTAGTGCTGTCGATAGTGTAGCGCTCCGACAACTTGTTCCACGCTTGCCTCGCCCGGGTGATACTTTGCCGCGCCAGCCGCTCGAGCGCATAGACGATGACCTGCCGCACCCGCGCATGTTCGACATCAAGCTTCGCGGTGACTAACCGGTCGGGCCGTGTGTGCGCCTGTTCCCACAAGCTCGCGTGCGATTTGCTCTCGGCGCTAACCAGTTTGCGGGCAAGGTATTGGGCAAGGCCAGCATTGCCGGCGTCGTAAGCCAGCGCCATTCGGGCCCACAGCAATTCGTCGTTCATGACCTCGCTGCGGTACAGCATCTCAAATGCCGGGTCACATTCGTCGGGCAAAGATTCGCCAGTCAGCCATATCGATTGCGTGTCCGCTTCCACGCCTCCGACCTTTGCGGTGATGATGCGGGCCTGAAGCTCACGGCACTGCAGGGCAGTATTGTCTGTGTCGACGTAAAAATCGAGAAAGGCCTCCCAGCGCTTACCTCGTACCAGCTGTTTCAACCATTCGTTCCGCAGACGTTCCGCCAGGTATGAATCTGCGTATGTCGAAAGGAAGGCGGCGACTTCGTCAGTTGGATAAAAGAACAATCGACGCCGCAGGTCGTTGTACACAAAGTAAGGGTACAAGGGATAGCCTTCGTGTCCTGCGGCAAGGCTTTTCGCGGTTTTGAACTGCCCGCGCTTCTGCGCGGCAAGGACTTTCGCGAACGCTGGCCGCTCTGCCGCGTAAAGGTCCTGAATTACGGGCTCCGCGTTCGCGCCATCGGCGAGAAGCGCAAAACCAAGGTACAAAGGCGCCCTGAGCAATTCTTTGCAATATCGCGAAAACAAAGAGGACTCCACTGTGAGCTGATGGACCCGCTGACTGTACCGCCACCGGTGGCGCTGCGGTAAAGTTATCAGACCACGTTATCCTGGGGGTCTTTACCGTAGCACGCAGCTTGTTCGATTCCTTAGACAGTTATCACAAGGAATGGTTTAGTCCCGCGGGGGAGCAGGAGGTCTAGACCGACATACTGATACGATGCCTGGCCTGTGGTCTTGCCGTTACCCGCGCTGAGGCTTCGACCACAATCGAGAGTGCTTACGCGCTGGAGAAGATCAATTCGATGGTCTATGTATACCAACTCAGGTTTTTTGTCGCTGCTGCCGGTTGTGCAAGCACCGGTGAGCCGCAGAGCGAGCACTCTTGGTTTTCGCCATACTCAGGGCAGATAGCGCTTTGTCGGGGTTACGGTGAACACCTAGGTTGGTATTTCGCCGGCGCCGCGGCCGCACCCTTTTTCGCGCTGATTGCCAACCAGTTGATAGAGAGAGATTGCCAATGACTCAGCCTGCGGCATCCAACGAGGCTGCCTCGTTCAAACATCTGATTCGATCACGACGGACCGTGCATGAATTTTCCACCCAACCGGTGCCGGATGCATCGGTCGAAGCGGCGCTGGAGCTGATCCGCTGGGCCCCCAATCATCATCGCACCGAACCCTGGCGGGTTTATCGGCTGGGACCGTCTGCGCAAAGCCGGATTGCCGAACTCAACGCTGACATGGTGCGGGCGAGCCGCGGCGAGCGGGCCGCTGCGGTCAAGTTGAAACGATGGCTCGCCATGCCGGGGTGGCTGCTCATGACCTGTACCACGAGCGATGACGGCCTGCGTCAGCAGGAGGATTATGCAGCCTGCTGTTGCGCGGCGCAGAACATGACCCTGGCACTTTGGGCCGACGGTATTGGCGCTAAATGGACCACTGGGGATGTTGTGCGGCACTCGGAGTTTCCGGAAATCGTGGGGTTCAGTGCGGAAAATGAGTTCGTCGTGGGGCTATTCTGGTACGGCTATCCGGCAGCGGTGGTAGAGCAACAGCGCAGGCCGCCAGATGATTACGTGACCGACGTTGGTTGAACCGGGGCCATGATCGTCATTCATGACTTCTGTATCGAAACCAGCGGACGTGGTTTTACCGAGATTACGCAGGTTCTTGACTCAGTGATTTCTGACAGTGATTTGACAGTCGGTCTGTGCTCGGTTTTTGTCAACCATACGAGCGCTTCATTGCTCATTTGTGAGAATGCGGACCCAGCGGTATTGACTGATCTCGAAAGCTACATGCAAGGGCTCGTGGTTGATGGTGATCCGAATTTTCGACATGTCGCCGAAGGTCCGGACGATATGGCGGCACATATCCGATCGGTATTGACGCAAAGCGAAATATCCGTGCCGATCAGGGCCGGACAGCTCGCGACCGGTACATGGCAGGGCATTTACCTGTGGGAACATCGAACACGTCCGCATCGTCGCCGAATCTCGCTGACACTTTATGGATAGGGCGGGTGTCTGACGCCCTCGATGGTCCCTCATGACGGCCAGGCATTGCACTCAATTGCTGGCGCCCAATGCGCGTGCCCGCTCTGCCACAAGTTGTCGTTCAACGACGTCGCCTTGCGGCGATGGCCAGGCTTCAAGGTTACGCAACAGCAGTGCTTTGAGGGCCTCGAGCTGGCCGCGGCTGGCGTTTAATGCCGGGATATAGCGTAGCTGGTCTCCACCGGCTTGTCGGAACATGTCGGCATTTTGCATGGCGATTTCCTCCAGCGTCTCGAGACAATCGACAGCGAAACCCGGGCAAATCACATCGACTTGCTTAAGCCCTTCGGCTGCCCAGCGTTTGAGGGTGTAGTCGGTATAGGGTTCGAGCCAGCGCTTCGGTCCCACGCGGGACTGGAAGCTCACACACCATTGGTCGTCTTCGATACCCAAATTTTGAGCGACGAGGCGCGCGGTTGCGTGGCACTGGCAGAAGTACGGGTCACCGGCTTCGGTGCTCTCCTGGGGCAGCCCGTGGAACGACATCAGCAAGCGGTCGCCGCGCCCGTGCTCGTTCCAGTGATGGCGAATGCTTGACGCAACTGCCTCGACATATTCGGGCTCGCGGTGATAGTCATTGATGAATCGGATTTGCGGGAGCCAGCGCTGCGTGCCCATGAAGTCCATCAATGCGTCGTGCGCCGAGGCCGTCGTTGCCGACGCATATTGTGGATACAGCGGTAGGACCAGTATCCGCCGGCAACCGCGATCCAGCATGCTTTTCGTGACACTTGAAATGCTGGGTTCGCCGTACCGCATGGCCAAATCAAAGAGCAGCGGCGCGTCTGAATCAGACATCTCCGCGGCCAGCGCCTGGCTTAGTTCGCGCGAATGAGTCAGTAGCGGAGAACCCTGCTCGGTCCAGATCTTGCCGTAGGCGTGAGCCGCGCGCCTGGGGCGAACTGTGAGAATCACCAGATGAAGAATCGGAAGCCATAACCAGCGTGGCAGTTCGACGACCCTTGGATCGCTTAAGAATTCGGCGAGGTAGGTGCGTATCGCGGCGGGCGTCGGCGCGCTCGGTGTGCCAAGATTGACCATCACGATCCCCGTTTGTGCTTTTTCGCCATGAACGAAATCACGACGACCCTCGAACTTCGACATAATCGACCTGTAGTAAATCCTTTGGGTATCGATCATATCGGCAATGGAGGCGACGATGTTGATCAAATCGGAAAAGAACTGCGATGCATTTGTTGCCAATGATGGCTGCACCATTGTTGAACTGTTGCATCCCAAAAACGACGCAGTGGACCTGCCGTATTCATTCGCAATCGCGATTGTTGAGGCGGGGCAGGCAAGCTACAGGCAC
>CAXGUU010000313.1:0-3757 GCA_964012875.1 uncultured bacterium | reverse complement strand
CTTCCTGAATCAGCGCCTTGGTCCGCGCCGGCCCGAGACAGGTACCCAGGCCGACACCATCCTGCGCCAATGACTGGGTCATGCAGTGAAACACGCTGAAGCCGTAGAACATGGTCCCGATGGGATTGATATTGTCTGCCAAGCTGTCGCCGGCGCGGGGCTCGATCACAAATAAAACCCCGTCATCGGCCAGACGTTCACGGACTTCACTGAGCACTTTCTCGGGTGCCGGCAAATCGTGCAGAACGTCACAGGCGCTGATGAAATCAAACTTGCTGTCCGGTGAAATCTGGTCGAGCGTTGCATTGACGAGTGAGACATTTGCACCGACGCCTGATTCATCGACCCAGGACTGTGCAACCCGGACCGATTCGGCATCGGGATCGACACCGGTGATTTCACTGTTCGGAAAGGCTTTCGCCATGGTGGCAACCACCCGTCCGCTGCCGCAGCCCAGATCGAGTGCGCGCCCGCCGTTCGTCAGCTTTTCGACAACATCGGGCATCTGGGCCAGCCAGTAATCGACCAGGCGATGGTCATAGCTACCCCGATTCATGAGATCGATGGCTTCGCGACAGCCATCGGGATAATCATCGAAACGGACGCCGCCGCCGTCACGGAAGGCCTGTAACACCTTGGGCGCGACAGTCATCGCAATCGGTCCCATTGCGAACAACCCGCCCATAAAGTGGTCAGTGCCGTCGGAAGCAAGCAGGTAGGCATGTTCGTCCGGAAGGCTATAGGTTTCGTTTTCGGCATCGTAGTCAAGGTATTCTGCCGTCACCATTCCTTTTGCCCATTCCTCGACGTAGCGCTCAACCAGTCCCGCTTCCCTGGCCAGTTGCTGATGGGACATGGGCCCGCCGGCTGCAAGGGCCTTGAATAACCCTGACTCGGTGCCCAACCACGCAAGGCCCGCAGCCATGGTTCCCGACACGTCGCGAAAAACACGGTCGGCCATCGATTTCATACGCGCCTTGTCCATACTGCTCTCCGTCGCTTGATTGATGACGGAATAGTACCTGTTAACGACTTCGCGGTGGTCACCACCAGGCACTGACCGAAATCATTTGGCGCCGAACCTTGTCCCCGCGATTTGGACATCCGACGCCGACCGATGAGGGCGCAAACGGCGGTCTTTGCATGACACCGCCCTAGCGACAGTTGCCGCGCGATTTCATGAACCCGGGCGGCGCGTGTTTCGCCTCGCCGACCACCTCGAACGCCTGCACCGATCGGCCAACGCGATTGGCATCGCGCGGCAGATGTCGCTCAACAGACTCGAAGGTCTCGCGTTGCAGACAGCGACGGCATTCGATCGGGACGAGTCTTATGTTCGACTGTTACTCACGCGTGGAATCGGTCCGCCCGGCATCCACCTGAAGACCTGCGAGAGGCCCGGTTTCATTTTCATCGTTGGTGGGCTTGCGATGTTTCCGGAAACCGTGCGCGACAAGGGCTTGCGGCTCATGACCGGACGAAAGAACCGCCAAAAACGCGATTTTGGTAATGCCCGGTCAACAAGGAAATGCTCAACAGTTAGGGGAAACTGACGATGGCCAGTCCGACAACAGCACTGCGCAACTCCGGAGTCAGTCCCGCGTGGTATCGGGGCTATACTGTTCATTCACACGAAAAGACCGTGCCCCGGGAGGCAAGCAAATGGCGAAAGCGAAGAAGTATCAGGCGAGCGCCGCGGAGCGTGCATTGATCGAAGAATTCAAAGGCAATCCCATCGGACATCACAGCCCCGACCTACAACGACTGTTGAACAAAATGCGCGGCGCGCCGATGCAAGACAAATACTGCCTGCTCGTCGTCAAGCCCAACCGCGAATGGCAGCTCGGTAAAACCACCGGCAAAGCTGGAGAACCCGTCAAGAAACTCAGTCACCGGTTCACGAGCATGGCCGATGCCGAATGGTGGGTCTTCCGCCAGCGCTGGAAAGCGATGACTGGCGAAACCCTGCCAGCCTGATCGCGCTTGTCCACCACGAAAACGAACAACGAGTACACGAACATGATGAACATTACTGCTTACGCTGACCGCATCAGCGTTGCGCCCGGAGAGACGATCAACTTCATGGTCAATTGCGAGGCAAAAACGTTTCGCGCCGATTTCGTCAAATTGATTTGCGGCGACCTCAATCCCGATGGCCCCGGTTACAAGGAGAAAGTCGTCAAGACGCCGGCGAGCAAATCCTACAAGGGGCGTAAACAGGTCATCCATGCCGGTTCGTTTGTAGAGATACCCGGATCGCCGATGCTAGGTAGTCTCGAAAGCTTCACCTTGCAGGCATTTATCTGGCCGACGACGCCCGATCGTGGTGAACAGACCCTGGTCAGCACTTTTTCCGAACGCGCTCAGTCCGGCGCAGCCCTGTCAATCGGTGCTGATGGTTCCGGACTGACACTCAAGATCGGCGGCGGCAAAGGCAAGGTGCAAACGTTTTCGACCGGCAAGGCATTTGTCGCCCATGAGTGGTACATGATCGCAGCCACCTTCGATGCTGCCAGCAAATCGGTCACGCTGGTGCAGGAACCATTACACACGCATGTCGGTACTGGTGACGCCGCCAACCGTCGTTTCAAAGCCGAAGCCATTAAACTCGGTACGCACAACGACCCGACAACAATTGGCGCGCGCTTCAAGCGTTTCGACAAAGGGCGTACTGTCTGCGTCGCGCATTACAACGGCAAGATCGACAGCCCGCGCATTGCCAGCCGCGCGTTCTCGCGAGACGAGATGGAAATGCTGAAATCGCGGAATATCGACCGTGGACTGAAGCAGGATCTCATCGGCGCCTGGGATTTTGGCGCGGATATCACGAGCTTGAAAGTCAGCGATCTCAGTCCCAACCGGCTTGACGGTGTGGTCGTCAACATGCCGACCCGTGCGATGACCGGCTGGAACTGGAATGGAGACGAGATGTGCTGGCGTCACGCGCCGGATCAGTACGGCGCCATTCATTTTCACGATGACGATGTCCACGATGCGGGCTGGCAAATCGATGTCTCGCTGACTGTGCCAAAAGGCCTGAAAAGCGGGCTCTACGCGGCGCGCCTGCGCTGTGGAGAGGGTGATGAAAACGAAGATTACGTGCCGTTTGCAATCCTGCCGCCACGCGGCAAGGCCACTTCAAAGATCTGCTTTTTGCTGCCCACCGGCAGCTACATGGCGTACGCCAATGAGCACATGGGTACCGATGCCCCGATCGCACAGTTGTTGGGCGGCCGCCTGGTGGAGCACGAGCGCCAGGATCTCTACCGCAATGTTCATCGAGAATACGGCGCCAGCTGCTACGACACCCACAGTGATGGCTCCGGGGTCGCCTACTCATCACGCCTGCGACCCATACTGAATATGCGCCCGAAGTACCGTTCCTGGCTGGGTGGCGAAGGTTCGACCTTGTGGCAGTTCAACGCCGATACTCATATCACGAACTGGCTCGAAGCCATGGGCTATGACTACGATGTCATTACGGATGAAGATCTGCACCATGATGGCGTTGCCGCAATTGAACAATATTCTGTGGTCTTGAGTTCTTCCCATCCCGAGTACCACTCGAAGGAGATGTGGGACGCAATGGAGGCCTACCAGCAACGCGGCGGTCGTTTAATGTATCTCGGCGCCAACGGCTGGTACTGGCGTATCGCCTACCACGGCGAAACACCCGGCATCATGGAAGTCAGGCGCGCGGAAGACGGGATTCGCGGCTGGGAGGCCCGGACGGGTGAGTACTACCACGCCTTTACTG
>CAXGUU010000312.1:0-3779 GCA_964012875.1 uncultured bacterium | reverse complement strand
TTATCGGCCTCAAGTGATTGCAGTGCACTGAATATGCGCAGCGGATCAAACCGACCCGCGTAGGCACCAACATGCACGCCGAGCGCCAGCGGCGCAATCGTACCATGCCACAAACCATGTCCCCAGGCGGGCGACGAAGGGCAGAAAAAGCGATCGCCGGGCCGTAATCCGGAGCCATACAGCGCGGCAATCATCAGGGTCACGACAGAGCGCTGCGTATGACGTACCGCTTCAGGCAGGGCACGGGTAGTGCCGGAGGTGTACTGAAAAACGCAGAGCTCGTCGGCCGGCGTGGTCATGTCAAAGTCACTGGGAAATTGTTCGACTCCATCGAGGAAACCATCAGCGACGTTAATGACCCGAATATGCGGGAACTGTGACCGAAGATCGGCAGCATGGTCGGTCGTCAGTATCAATTTCGGTTCGCAATCTTCGATACGCAGCGCCAGGCCCTCGGGTCCAAAGAGTGTGAACATCGGTACCGCGATGGCGCCACGCTTCACCGCACCGAACAAACAGGTGTAAAAAGCCCGCCCCGGCTCTAGGATGACCGCGACCCGGTCGCCTACCTGTATGTTATTGACCACCAGCCAGTTGGCGAACCTGGACGTATCGTCGGCAAGCTCAGCATAAGTCAGATGCTCTATACCGCCCGCCGCATGCACCACACTGACTGCGGTACCCCGGTCACGATGACGATCCAGGCACTCGTGGGCGAGGTTCATACGTTCCCGATTACCGTCGAACAGATCCCAAAGGCGCTCGCGCGAAAACTCGCACTGGGCCTGATGAAAATCGTCGATTTCGGTGAGTAGTGTCATATCAGATAAAGCGCTCGGTGCGGCGCGATTGTAACCGCTCGGCGCTCGAAGGCTTGCAAGTCGGCCAGCTCAGTCGGATTATTAGGCCTCCCGGGGTCCATGGAGAAGACAGTAATGGCACTACGCGCGCAAGATCTGGGTGCAGCACGCGACTACGGCGACGAAGAAGCCGCGATGACGGCGTATCGACGCGATGGGGAAGCGCGGGCGATGAAGCTCGGCAACCGCGGACCGATTCGCTACAACGCCGATGGCACCCTGGCGCAGGATATTCTTGATGCCTATTGGCGCACTGGCTTTTACGTATTTACCGGGGTGTTGAAGGCGGACGAACTCGACGACATTGAAGCCGATATCAAGACTTTACTTGAGCATTTACCTGCGAGCGAGGATTCAGAACTCGACAACCACGGTAATCGGGCCATCACCGCCGACTGTAAGGCCCCGACCGTGTTCTGGGCCAAACCCTTAAGCGACCCCTTCGGCGGCACTGAGCTCGCCAACGGCCGACACCCGGCAAAAATGTTCGAACCGGAACCTGCGCCTGACGCCCCCGAGAAATCGATCTACCTACTACTCGGCTCACTACAATTCTCTGAAGCGTGCTTGCGGGTGTACGGTCATCCGGACTTGCTGCGCGTGGCCGCGGCCGTCAATGGCGACGATTTCACCCCGTTCAACGAAGGCCTGTTTATCAAGCAACCCGGCCTCGGTGCCTCGGTCGCATGGCATCAGGACGGCGTCACCCATTGGGACAGTCCGCAGTGGGACCAGGGTACACACGGCTTCAACTTCATGGCTCAGCTCTACGGCTGCACCTCGGCCAACGGCCTTTGGATCGTGCCCGGCACCCACAAGTTCGGCAAGGTGGATATCAAGGCGATGGTCGATGAAGCCGGTACCGACCGCCTGCCGGAAGCTGTACCCATGTTGTGCGAGCCCGGAGATGTGGCAATTAACAACCGGCAGGTCCTGCACGGTTCGTTCGCCAACACCAGCGCCGACACGCGATTGACGGTCAATTTCGGCTTTCACCGCCGGAGCTCGGTTCTGGGCGTGACCGCGGGCGGAGTCCACAACGAAGCGGCAACTTATGATCTTGCGCGCATTGAAGAACGCTCAAGGGTCATCATGTATGGTATAGACGCCCGCAGGCAGCGTTATCCCGATGAGGCACACTACGTGTACCAGCCTCTGGCAGGACGGGAAAACGAGTATCGCTGGCATTCAGAGCTGCTGCCCAGCCTGAAGGACTACAACCTGCTTGATTTGAGTATTTAGAATTGCCTTCAGGAATAATTGCCGCCGCTTGCGGCCTTCTCGCTTTTCCCGCGATGTAGTACTGCCTACTCAACGCAAGATGTGCTTCCAAACGAGGCGCGAAAAAACGTCCGCATAGTCGTCCGTCGAGGGCCGGATGCGTTCAATCTCGTCACGCGCCCACCAGCGATCGTTGGCAATCGACTGTGGTGCGCGCCCATCCGGCCGCACGCGATGCAGCATGACCCAGGACGATTCGAAAGCGCCACCTGAGGTCGCCTCAGTATTGGCGTCGTGATCCTGAAACGGAACTTCAATGATCAATTGCCGACCGGCCTCGCGCAGCACCGGGTTGAGATCGACGAAACGATTGGACGTATGGACCAACAGGTAACCATCGACAGTCAGTTTCTGAAAATTAAGTTCGATCGCTTCAAGCGTCAGCAGGTGAACCGGAATGGCCCATGTCGCTGAACGACATCCACTCAGGAACCTGGGACGCGGCCTCGTTATCGCAGCGTTTCTCGCAGCCGTGACGGGAATAGGGGACGACTGGTTAGGCATGAATGTGGTCGGCGAAACGAGCATGCTGACCACATTCAAGTTCAGTCGCGATCATGAAGAGGTGGCCGACGAACTGACACTTAAAACGCTGCACGCGCGTTACGGGCATCACGGTGGTGCCGACGACATATTCCTGGCACTGACGGGCGGGAAGTCACCCCAATCGACGGAACCACCCGAGTTCTTCAGTACCCACCCGGCAACCACCAGACGCATACGGGCAGCCCGCGCCAACGCACCGGACGACGCGGCAAGCAATCTCGAGCCCTTGCCAGTGTCACTTTCGCAGCGGCTGCAGGAAGCTCCCTGCGCCCGATTGCCATCGAGCCGCGACAAACGCGCTTTTCCCAGGGATGTTCTAGCGAACCAGCAACTCGTTAGCAGTCAGGCGCTTCAAGTATCGACCAACGACCAGTTCATCAGTCATGCCGATCCCCCCATGCAACTGGACCGCTTCGCGGCCAATGTTGCGCCCCAGCTTTGCGATCCCTTCAGCTACCGCTCGTATGAAACGCGTAGCACCAATCAAGCCGAGTTCTTCGATCTTGAGCCTTGCGAGAACGAGCAACGAATCAAAGCGGACGATACTCAGTTGCATGTCGACCAGTCGATGTTGCAGGGCCTGGAAATCAGCGAGCGTTGTCCCAAACTGCTCGCGGGTGAGCAAATAGTCATGCGTAATATCTACCAGACTGTGCGCAATCCCGAGGCTCTCTGCGGCCAGAACGAAATCATGAAGCAGCAATGCTTCGTCGATAATGGCATCGTGTCCGCCGTCGAGCGTGATGATATCGGTGGCTTCAAGGGTAACCTCCGTGAACGACAGTTCACTCACCTGCCGGCCGTCAAACAGCGGGTGCACGGTCGCTTCTATGCCCGGGCGATCTTTGTCGACCAGGACCAGTACCGCAGAACTGTGGCTCGTAGCCGCTGATACCAGATAGACATCGCTGGCACCACCATCCAGCACGGTCGTTTTAACACCGTTCAGCCTGTATTCACCGCCGGAGCCGCTCACCATGGTCGACAGCGCTGACGGTGCAGTCCGGCGGTCGTTGCGCGCCTCGAAATGGGCGAAACCGACGATAGAGTCACCCGACAGCCAGGCAGCCAAACTTTGTCGCTTAGTAG
Source organism: uncultured bacterium (assembly GCA_964012875.1). Taxonomy (GTDB): domain Bacteria; phylum Pseudomonadota; class Gammaproteobacteria; genus CAXGUU01. Next base: position 3 of record CAXGUU010000312.1, on the reverse strand, counting down.
CAT
>CAXGUU010000311.1:0-3799 GCA_964012875.1 uncultured bacterium | reverse complement strand
CGACGAGGCCGACTACGAGGCGGCACTGTGGGCAGTCGATGTCAAAAAATCCGCAGCCATGATCGCGACGCACACAACCGGGACCTCGTACGTACCGGCATTGATATTGCCCCTGCCCCTGCTCGCGCGCGTTAAGAGTGTCGCCTGCGCGTCGATGGCTGAACAGCTAGCGCGAGCCTTAATCACGCCGGAACCCCACTAGAAGCGCTGAGTTTGCAGTGCGTCGTGAATTTTTCCCAAAAACCTGCGGCGAATTAGCTTTTTTATCCCGGCACCGGACAACGGCGTACTAGCCAGGCCGACCGCGCTGGCACTGAGAATTTGCGCGGGTGTTGAAGGAGTCACCATCGATGCAGAAATACAAACCGCTGCTCGATATTGAGCTCGATGGCGACACCCGCGACGGCATCGATGTTGCGCGCGAGATCCTCGCCATAAATCCTGGTTTGCGCATTATCGGGTTGCCGGCGTGTGCCGAGTGTTATTTCCCGATCAGCATGCTGGAAGCCGGCGGCCGTGGCTTCCTGTCCAAAGGCTCATCCGGTTCAGAAGTGATCGACGGCGCGGGTCGGGTCGCACAGGGCGATCTCGCCGTCCGTCCGGATGTCGCGCACTACATCACGGTCAACATGAAGGAGCGAACGCCCGGAAATCAGCTTAAGCAACTGACCAACAGGAAGCGAAAAGTGCTACGGCTGCTGGCCATTAGGCATGCAATCGAGGAAGCGGCGGACATGCTGAACGGATCTGGTAAAACGGTTCGAGTCCATCGCGCCAGTATGACAAAGAAGCACGAAGTCAGCACCGAAGTGGACCTCTGCCTTATCGCGCTGAAATCCGGCATCGTAAAGCTTCACGATTCAAAAAATTCGCTGGCTGAATCGAGGGCGCTAGAGACGCATTGGCCACGCCGAAGACGATATCGGAATAGGCGGCTGCAGGTTATTTCTTGTACGCGTGGACGATGCCGAAACCGCGCATCAGCGGCATCCCTCCATGGCGCCCGACGACGAATTCCTGTTCCAGTTCTTCGTCAAGCCACATCCGTTTGACGCCAAAACCATGCGTTTCGAGTAAACGCTCAATGTCTTCGGCCGAATGAAAGCTGATGCAGCGCTCACCGAGGCGCGCGGTAAATATACCCGCGAACGACGATACCCGTCGCTCGCGCCCGGCCATCTGGTGGTCAGGTAGCGAAATTACCCATGACCTCTTCTGCGAACAGCGCCTGACTGTCGGCCGTTGCCGGAAACCCGATCAGGTATTTCATACCGGTCAGTTCTAGGCGACGCGAAAGTTCTTCGCTGACTTCATCAGGCGTACCAAGCAAGGCCACCGGAGAACGCTGCGCGGCTTCATAGTCCGGGAATCCCAATTGTTCGGCGAGGGCGCGCAGAGACTCGTCATTGGCATCACGGGATACAGCGAGCATACACAGGCCGCCTAGCTCAAGCGTTTCATGATCACGCCGCTCAGCATCGAGAAAACGCTTCACGACGTCAATGCGTTCGAGCAATTTTTCCATGGTAAATGCCAGCGTTGCGGCCTTGTCGTTGACGAAATCGCGCCCATTCCCGGTCGGTGGAATCATGTTGAGAATGTCTGCATGTCGCGCCGCAATTCGTAGCAGCCCGGTGCCTGATCCGCCAAGCATTATCGGCACGTGCTCCTGCACGGGCCGCGGTTGATTGTAAGCATGTTCGACCGTGAAATGCTCTCCAGCGAAACCCGGATCAGCCTCATCAAACATCGCCCGCAGTATGCGCACCGTTTCATCAAGCTGCTGAAGGCGCTGCGTCAGGGGTGGAAACTCATAACCGTGGGCGATGTATTCAACATCCTGCCAGCCTGCGCCCAGACCGCAGATAAAGCGGCCACCACTCGCAATATCCAGGGTTGAAACCATCTTCGCAAGCAACGCTGGTGTGCGGAACGAGGCGGCGATCACTGCTGGCGCCAGGCGAATGCGCGAAGTCGCGGCGGCCAAGGTGGTCAAGGTGATCATGCATTCCAGCTGAGGGGTGTCATGTGCGCCCAGCGGCGAGTAAAAATGATCATTGGTTGAGACCGAGTAATAGCCCTGCGCCTCCGCCGCGATGGCGGCGGTTTTTGCGGCCTCAAGGTCATCTGTGGGCAGAAATACACCGAATTTGACGCTCATTTTGAATTACCTGCTGAGTTTGGGGCTAATCTCCTATAAGCGCATGATACCGAGCCTTCACGCTCGTCGGGGACTCGAATACCAACGGATCAGCCGACCCCGCGCCGTGGCCTGAATCCATAAGTGTGGTCTGAAGAATAATCACGACTGCGACGTGACCTGATTGTTCTTCAGACCGCTTGCGGCCGCCCGTCGCTTTGGGCGACGATGGGGGGAACCGACAGTGGGGAGAGCGTGATGTCAGGGTTGTTCGAAGGGCTCAAGGTCGTTGAGGTCGCTACGTTCGTTTTTGCGCCCGGTGCGGGTACGGTGATGTCGGATTTCGGCGCCGACGTCATTCATGTTGAACCACCCGGGATCGGCGATCCCTTGCGCGTCCTATACAAGATGCACCCCTTACCCGCAAGCGAGGCGAACTATTGCTGGTTGCTCGATAGTCGCAACAAGAAGAGCATCGTGATCGATCTCAAACAGGATGCAGGGCGCGAGGTATTGCTCGATCTGCTACGGGACGCTGACGTCCTGATTACGAACTACCAGCCTTCGGTGCTTGCCGAGCTACGATTAACTTATGAGGAGATCCAACCGGTCAACCCTCGGCTGATTTTCGCGCACGCAACAGGTTATGGCGAGGCGGGCGCAGAAGTCGAAAAACCGGGTTACGACGCAACGGCCTGGTGGGCCCGTTCGGGCATGATGGACGCAGTGCATGCGGCTGATAACGAACTCGCCCTCGCGACAGCGGGAATGGGCGATCACCCAAGCTCTATTGCCCTGCTGGCGGGCATCTCGATGGCCTTATACGGTCGGGAACGCAACGGTAAGGGCACCAAGGTTTCCAGTTCGCTGGCCGCTAACGGCGCGTGGGCCAATAGCATCGCAATTCAGGCGGCCCTGTGCGGAGCTGAATTTTTCGGCCATCAATCGCAGTCCACCGCTGCGAACGCCATGCTCAACCACTATTCGACCGCTGATGGTCGCTCCTTCTACCTCGTACTGATTAAAGAAGCCCAGGAATTCGGAATGTTTTGCAAAGCAATTGGCAGACCTGAACTGGCCACCGATCCACGTTTCGTCGAAGTACCTGACCGGCGCGCCAACAGCTCCGCCCTGATCACGATCCTGAACGAAGTGTTCGGTAGTCAGCCACTGGATTACTGGCGCAAAACGCTGGATGAACATTCTATTACTTTCGGCATTATCGCGACCGTTGAAGAAGTCGCCCACGACCCGCAGATGCATGCCAATGGTATTTTTCGCGAGTTCGTCGACGGCGACGGACAGAAGGTTGTAGCCAGTCCGATTAACCTCGCCGACTTCCCAAAGACCGAACCACGGCTACCGCCGGCGCTCGGACAGCATTCCGAGGAAATTTTGACTGAACTGGGATATGACGATACCAAGCGTGCTGCACTCGTGGAATCCGGCGCTGTCTCAACCGGCTAAGCAGCCCATATGCAAAGATCGAATCCGAACTTGCTTTCGTACCCCGCCCTTTATTGGGCGCTGGTGTGCTCCGCATTCATTCTTCCGCAACCCTTCGCTGCGGCCGAGCTGACCGAGGTCGTAGTCAGGGTGCTGAGTCGCGATGCCAAATTTATCGGCTCGTCGATGGATGGCGCCCGTGTAAATATACGC
>CAXGUU010000310.1:0-3806 GCA_964012875.1 uncultured bacterium | reverse complement strand
CGGACAGAGCCGTTCTTTCGGCCTGAGTCCGGCGCTCAAAATCCTGGCTGACGGCAGCATCCATCCGCGAGATTATGCTTCCACATATACTTGTTTGCAACAAGCAAGTTCACTCGCCGATTCAGAATCGCCTTTGCGCTGCCGCACTATCCCCGCTAGCACCTGTTCGTACTGTTCAAACCGGTGGCCACTCGCGGCAAGCGTTTTAACTAACCCGAATCAGGCCTTCCCAAGCAACCGAGACCACAAGGCCGCTTTTGATGTCGTAAAAACTGCCCGGCGCGAATCCGCGGGCCTCGGCCAATGAGGCCCCTTCGCAGACGTAGAGCAGACATCCATCTATCCCGAACGGACGATGAAACCACTAGATCTTCATGTCGGTTTTACTTGAACGCATATTCTTCAGTGGGGAAGGTGCCGGCCTTGACTTCGTCAACGTAGGTTTTCAGTGCGCCGTGAATCGAACCTTCCTGGGCCATGAAGTTCTTGGAAAAGCGCGTGCGCTTCCCTGGCGCAATATCGAGTGCGTCGTAAAGCACTAGGATCTGGCCATCGCAATGCGGTCCGGCACCGATACCAATTACCGGAACTGTCGATTGCGCGGTGATATCGCGCGCCAGATCGATGGGCACGCATTCGAGCAGCAGGATGTCTGCACCCGCTTCTTCCAGCGTCAAGGCGTCGTCCTTCATTTTCTGAGCGGCTTTTTCCTCGCGTCCTTGCACGCGATAGCCGCCGTACTTGTGAATAGCCTGGGGTGTCAGCCCGAGGTGCGCACATACAGGCACTCCGCATTCGGTCAGACGTCGCACCATATCGATTTCAAGTTCGCCCCATTCGAGCTTGACGATCTCGGCACCGCCCTCTTTCATCATGCGCGCGGCGTTCTTGAGGCATTCGTGCGGGGAGGCGTAACTCATGAAGGGCATATCGGCCATTAGCATTGCGCGTTTAACACCCCGCGACACGAGTTGCGTGTGATAGATGATCTCATCCACTGTTACGGGAATGGTGGTCGCACGTCCTTGGACGACCATGCCAAGCGAGTCACCGACCAGGACGAAATCGATGCCAGCCTCGTCGAGCGCCGCGGCAAAAGCGGCGTCGTAGGCCGTCATGCTGGCGATTCGTTCGCCCTGATCCTTCATCATACGCAAGGTGCGGTTGGTGACTTTTTCCGGATTTTCGTTTTGCGCACTCATGGGAATAGCTCCGTATTCATGCGTGCTGTTTGCGCTCAACGCCTGCGATGAAGCGTTTGAGTTCAACCACGCCGCGTTCATGAAAGCCCTCGCCGATGCATTCACGTTCGTCGTGGGCCTCGCAACGGAAGCGCACGGTCTTTCGGCCTACTTCAATGACCTCAGCGCGTGCAACTATTTGCATGCCGACCGGGGTCGCAGCGAAGTGCCTGACATCTACGAGGGTGCCGACCGAGCCCCAAGCATCGGGCAGGGACTCGGCGATGGCATCGGCCGCTGCCATTTCCATCTGGTAGATCATCTGCGGGGGCGCAAAAACAGCAGGCAGACTGGGATAGGCATGCTGGACGGTTAGTTCATGGGTCACGACCGTGGTTCGCGTCGCCTGCATGCCTGCTTTCAGCACGTCTCCCAAATTATTCATCGCTTACCCCAGACCGACGAGCCAGTCGCGCACTGCTGTGGCAATTTCGTCCGGCGAATCTTCCTGGATAAAGTGTAGACCCTTGACTGAGGCCTCGCTCTGGTTCTTCCAGGTACGCGCATAGTCAGCGACCGTACCTTTAAGAATCATACCGGGCTCGGCATCGATGAACAGCTTCGGGATATCCGAGCCCTGCATAAATTCTCCGTAGTTGCGTGCAATTTCACAAACTTCCGGCGGTTCGCCGTCGATCGGGATCTGGCGCGGCCAGGTCAGGGTCGGCCGCCTATCTTCGCCGGGGTTCTTGAATGGTTCGATGTAGGCGGCCATTTCGTCGTCGCTGAGCTTGCGCAGGATCGAAGCCGGCAGCACCCGTTCGACGAACACGTTCTTTTCGAGCACCACCGTCTCGCCGGCCTCAGAGCGAAAGGTCTTAAAAATATCGCGCGCGGATTCCGGCCATTCGTCCCAGCTCATCGGTTTGACCACGCCTTCCATGTAACACACGCCCGAGACGCGTTCGGGATGCCGTGCGGTGTAATCGAATCCAAGCGCACTACCCCAGTCGTGAATAACAAAGATAATGTCCTCGCTAACACCAAGGGCATCGAGCGCGCCTTCCCAGAATTGGCGGTGTTCAGCGAAGGTGTAGCGATCAGCCCCGGAATTGGGCAGCTTGTCAGAATCACCCATTCCAATGAGGTCAACGGCAATACAGCGTCCGAGGTCAGAGAGCTGTGGTAAAACATTACGCCATAGATAGGACGACGTCGGGTTGCCGTGCTGAAGCACGATTGGTCGACCACTGCCTTGTTCGACGTAGGCCATCTTGTAGCCGTCTACGTCCACGTACTGCTTTTGTTCCGTCCAGCTGTTCATGCGCGTTGGTTCCTGCTTCAGGTTAGGGTTTTCTAATCATCAATGCCGAGCGTTTGCAGACGGCGATCAGATCGTTTTTCTGATTGTAGGCGCGATGTTCGAATTTCACGATGCCGTTATCGGGACGCGACTTGCTTTCGCGCATTTCCACAACTTCGGATTGCACCCGGATGGTGTCGCCGTGGAACGCGGGTTTCGGGAAACGTACCTCGTCCCAGCCGAGGTTCGCGACTGTGGTTCCAAGCGTCGTGTCGTGGACCGATATCCCGACCATCAACGATAGCGTAAAACCGCTATTGACAATGCGGGTGCCGAACTCGGTATGGTTCTTACAGTATTCCTCGTCAAGATGAAGTTTGGCGGGATTATGAGTCATGGCCGTGAACATGACGTTGTCCATTTCCGTAAGAGTGCGTGTGATGTCGTGATCAAATATCTGACCCACCGAGAATTCTTCGAAATACAAACCAGCCATGGTGATGCCTTACCTTCAGTTTTGCTCGCCCGGCATTATAGACAGTGCCTGATGGCTAAAAGGCGTTAGCTCAGGCCTGCACAAAAAGCGCACGGTAGGTTTCTCGCAGCACGTTTTTCTGTACCTTGCCCATGGAGTTGCGGGGCAGTTCGTTCAGGACCAGTAATTTTTTCGGTACTTTGAAGGTCGCCAGCACATCCTTGAGCGTCCGAATGGCGCCAGCTTCCGCAAATTGCTGCCCGCTTCGCACCAACACGGCCGCGACCACGGCTTCACCAAAATCAGCATGCGGTACCCCGAACACGGCCGCCTCCGCTATGCCGTCTATTTTTTCGATTTCGCGCTCGACCTCTTTCGGATAGACATTCAGTCCGCCGCTGATGATCAGGTCTTTACTGCGCCCGACGATGAACACATAACCGTCTTCATCCAGGTAGCCTTGGTCTCCGGTGTCGAACCAACCACCTTCAACAAACGCTTTGCTGTCCGCCTCGGGCAGATTCCAGTAACCCGGGAACACGTTTGCGCCGCGAACTTGAATGTCACCGACCTCACCTGTTGGCATGGGCACGAGTTGGTCATTAACAATTCTCAGCTCAACATCGGGCAGCGCAGGTCCGACGGAGCCCGGCTTGCGTTCGCCATTCAGCGGATTGGACGTATTGATGCCGGTTTCGGTCATGCCATAGCGTTCAAGAATGGCATGACCTGTGCGCGCTTCGAATTCGCGAAACGCCGCTTCCGACAGGGGCGCCGAGCCGGAGATAAAGACACGTACGCTGGCGCAATCAACGGCGCCGAAGGACGCTTCGTTCAGCAGCCGTCC
>CAXGUU010000309.1:0-3842 GCA_964012875.1 uncultured bacterium | reverse complement strand
TAACGCATATGCAAAAGCTGCCAGATGGTTCGCGATTTCGCCATGGACCTCGTCTGTTTTCAGTGCAAAATCGAGCCCCTTCTGGATTATGTCTGCAACTTTGGCACGATCAATAGTGCCGAGTTCCGGTCGTTGATGGACGAAAATCAAGGCCGGCAGAATGTCGTAAAAAACGCCAGGCGTTTTTTCAAACGGGTACACCTGGTCGAAGCTGCCATCCCCGTGCTGGATACTCGCCGTAAAGCCGACGAAGCGATTGAGAAGGAATTCGAGGTCTTTGGCGGCCGCCACACCATCGCCGCATCTCAGGGCCACAGTAATAGCTGCCTGCAAACTGGCATCAGAAAAGTCGCGCGCTTTCCAGCCCCAGAACTGGCGATCAAAGCTGCCGCAGGATGACGACGCAGGATCCCGATTCCAGCACGACCACGCTTTGGCGGCGACTGCGCGTGATTGCTGGTGATAGATAGATTCAGGTGCGCGAGGCATACGGGTTTCCGGGTAAGGGAAGCGGCTTTAGCGTGCCGTGCTAACGTTGATCGGTAGCTGTTTTTCTGATCGTTCCGGCGCTACGCCAACCGCCCCAGGGCCAGTGGTACAGAATTGCCATGACAACGTAGCCCAGCGCCGTAATGCTGGATACCATTTTGCTTTCGCTTAGCTTTTGATCGTAACGGAGAATAAAGGGTACTTCAGCAAAGCGACATTTCATCAGTCTCAGTTTGACCAGCTTTTCCAAGGTGCATGTAAAGCCCAGCCCTTTGAGCTGTACGAAATTGTTTCCGTATGTCGCGATGACCTGCTTTATCACGGTAGCTCGATAAGCCCGGAACCCGCAGGTGTAATCCTTGACCCCGGGAACATTGAATAGCAGTTTCATGTATAGATTAGCGCCATAGCTGATGAACTTCCGATATCCGGTGACACCTAATTGCCCGCCGCCATCCTGAAACCGCGACGCTATAACAACGTCATGTCCTTCATCGAGCTTGTTCAGCATTGCTGGAATGTACTCGGGTTCGTGACTGTCGTCACAATCGAGGCGCACGATCACGCCGTCGTCGTCGATCGTTTCGATGACGCGCTCGAATAGATCTCGCATCGTCTCACCTAGGCCGCGATTGATCGAATGGGTTACGATTTCGATCGGGTGTATTTCCGCGAGCGCGGCGAGTGCGGTTGCAGTTTGATCCGAGGAGCCGTCGTTGCATACGATCGCTCTCACACGGTAAGTGCTGAGTGCCGCAAATATTTTCTCTATGACGTTATCGACTGACCGTTCTTCGTTATAAGCTGGCAGAAGAATCACGAGCTCCCGGCGAGTGTCGCTGTTGGCTTCAGTAGTGTTTAAATCGTCCGATGGCATTAACTAGTTCCCGAATCCGTCGTGGGCCGGCGATTGCTGCACCGGTACAAAAGAAGTGGCGACAAAAACCACGGTAAGGCCCGCACCGGGGAAGATTCTCGGATTACCGAATCGAAGTTGCGGCACAGAATTGCGTAGATTCGCCGAGCGCAGTTTACGTTCAGGTAATGCCAGACGGCGGCCGGGCGCTTAACACCGTGCAACCGCAGATAGGGGTAGGTCATCAATAGTTTGTAAAGACCGACGGCTAATCCGCCATTGGCGGGTATGCTGATCAGCAGTTCGCCGTCCGGCTCAAGTACCCGTGCGATCTCTTTCGCAGCACGACCAAGTTCTTCGACGTGTTCAAACAAACTACAGGCGATGACGGTGCTGAACGTCGCGTCGGCGAACGGAAGGTTTCTGGCATTGGCAGCAGTGACAGGGATGGCAAAAGTGTCGCGACAAAGGGCTAAAAATTCATGTTCAAGATCGAGGCCAAAATATTCGTGGTCTGGTGTCAGCGGTACTTCAAAAGCGACGTGTTCGCCGCCGCCGATGCCAATCTCGAGTGTTCGTCGCGAATTCCTGTTTAGCGCCGCGATGCGCTTGTGGGCGCAATCTTCAACTACGCTTTGCGAAGCGATGTAGGGCCCGACTTTCGAGAGGTTAGTTCGATTATGCGCACGCAGGGCGATTTTATGAAAGGCAGCAAGATCTTGGTTGAGGTCGTACATCGAAATTTGGCGTTCTGGTTGTTGGCGTGGGTTATCGAATGCAGTACGAGCTAGCAGGTGATTTGTCCGGTCACGAATCACCGCCAGCGGCATTGATTCGATATATCACAAAGCTTTTATTTCGAAATGCTTCGGGGAAAGCCAACGCCGTGTCCAGGTACTTTAGATCCATCACAACATAGGAAACGTTATATGTTGTTGCCGCGTGTTCAAACCAGGCTTCTGATTTTGTGTAAAAAGCGCGTTTCAAATCCTTGTTAATCGCCGCGTAACCCCGCATACCCGGGCCCATGGATTTATACGTCTCGATATCCATTTCAAACTCCGCAAAGCGTTTCCGGCCCTCAAGGAACGCTGCCTCGTCTACGCGGTACAGAAGCGGCTGACGTAACCACTCAAACATGTTGCCGAACGACGGCCGCCACGAGTAGTCGCGCCAGCCATAATAGATCGTTGGATCCGGCATGAATATGGTTCCGGGGGGCGTTTCGCGACGTGCCCACAGCTGCGCGTCCCGATAGTCGGCCGCCCATTGCAGTACCGGTAGCGGACGCGCAAAGCTCCGCGTTGTCCACACATGGTGTCCGCCCATGATGCAGACGGCAAGCGCGACCGGGAGCAGGCAGGCGCTCGACCATGCGAAAACGGGGTCGTCACCGTCAGCGGGTGTGATGGCCCCTCTCCTGGGCGCCAATAGCAGCGGCGTTAAGCGCGCGACTACTGCCGTTAGCAGCAGGCCCGCGCCCCAAAACGCCCACCATTCTTCACGTTCAAACGGTCTGCTCCCGAACGCGATCCAGGACACCGGACGGATCAGTACTTCGCCGCTATAGCAATAAAACAGCGTGATAGCCAACAGGATAAAGAGGGCGGACTCGGCAATCAGCAGTGCATCAGTGCGGTGCCGCCGCAACCAGTCCGGAGCGTCAGTTGCCAGTAAAAGCAGGATGGGCACCACGGGATAGCGGGGGAAAGAAAAGAAAGATACGACGATGATGATCGCAAGTACCGCGCGGACAATATTTGCCTGCGTGATATCGCGATACAGCCCGCAACCGACGTAGAAGATACCGATGGTGCCGGCGAATTCGCTTGCGCGCACGAGTGTCAGTCGGATAAGGCGAGGGTCGGCGTTACTGACGCTGGCAAAGACACCAATTAACGTCAGAACAACAGCCATCATCAGACCACCCAGGACCATTCGCTCGCGAACGCCGTCTCCGGGTGCTCTGCGCATGTAATGCGTGATCAGGCCCATCGCGGCAAGCCATGGAATCAGAATTGCGTCGGCCCGGGCGCCCAGCAATCCGAGTTCATCAGGGAAAAAATGGAAATTCAGCATCCGGTTTATTGCGATCCATTCTGCGTCTGTGACCACCCCATACGGCGCGCTTAGAGCGCTTGACGAGAATCCGAACGTCATCCAGGCCAGCATTAGTATTGCTGCAAGCGCGCCGGCGACATAGGTCGAGCCGCGCTTTAGAAGCACCGGATGACCCAGCGCGGCGCCGACCACAAAAAGCATGCCCAGTCCACCGATTGCCGGGTGCAGCGAAAAACTAAGGGCCAGTAACATTGCGGCCGCCACAGGCCGCTGAGCGACAAACAACAAGATGCCGGTTACCTGGGTAGCGTGGGCGAGAGCGTAGGGCAGTCCCGAGAAGATGGGCGCCGTCCAGCCGCCGAGATTCAGATGCAACGCGGTGCTCGTCATCACCAGCGCTGTCGTGAACATCGCAGCGCCAGGCGAGGTGCGAAAA
>CAXGUU010000308.1:0-3847 GCA_964012875.1 uncultured bacterium | reverse complement strand
TGTTCCAAATGCGCAAGGACAAGGCGTGAAGCGCACGCAATAGCGGGGCTATTGCGAAGATTGGCAACGCTATATCCGTGCATTTGGAGCGCCGGATGTGGAGTCACGACTTGTTCAGGGCTTCTATAAGCGTTACGGCGATTCGCGCCGTGGAGGACACCACAATGAACCAGGTTGTTGTAGTCGACAATATCCGGACCGGACTTGCCAAGGCGCACCGCGGAACGTTTAACCTCACGCGGGCTGACGACATGGTGGCCCATTGCATCGACGCCTTGCTTGAACGCAACCCGGCGATTGACGCGGAAGAGGTTGAAGATGTGGTCGTTGGTGCCGCCCGTCAAATTGGCGAGCAGTCAGCGAATCTCGCTCGCTACGCAACGGTTTTATCGCGGTTGCCGATTACCGCATCGGGCATGACCCTGAGTCGCGCATGTTCTTCGGGCTTGAACGCGATCTCCGTAGCCGCGACGCAGATCGCGAGCGGTTGCAGTGACGTCGCTATGGCCGGTGGGGTTGAATCGATCACAGGTCTCGATCGGGGCAAGCCGGCAGAGTTCGAAGAGAATCCTATCCTGGTCGAAAACAAACCTGATATTTACATGGCCATGGGGAACACTGCCGAGGTCGTTGCCCGCCGCTATGAAGTAACCCGAGAGCAACAGGACGAATATGCACTGCAAAGTCAGCAGCGCTATGCCGCGGCAGAAGCGGACGGGCGCGTGGCCGATGAAATCGCCCCGATGGATGTCAAGTGGCTGAAACTCATGAACCGGGAAACCAAAGAGACGTCACTGGTGGACGGTACGGTCAATGAGGATGAGTGCAATCGTCCGAACACCGACATGGAAGGGCTAGCGAAACTGAAACCCGCGTTTGAAGACGGCGGTAGTGTCACGGCCGGCAATGCCTCGCAGCTTTCTGATGGCGCTTCAATGACCTTGCTCATGTCAGAAAAGCGCGCCGAGCAACTGGGCCTTGAGCCGAAAGCGTATTTTCGTGGTTTCGCCGTCGCCGGCTGCGAGCCGGACGAAATGGGTATTGGCCCCGTATTTGCGATCCCCAGACTGCTCAAATATAAAAACCTCACGCTGGACGATATCGATCTCGTCGAGCTGAACGAAGCTTTCGCCTCGCAATGCCTTTATTGCCGTGACCGCCTGGAAATCAACAATGACATCTACAACGTTAACGGCGGTTCAATTGCCATTGGCCATCCATTCGGCATGACCGGTTCTCGCATGACGGGCGTGGTCATTCGTGAGCTGCAACGACGCAACAAAAAACTGGGACTGGTATCAATGTGTATCGGAAAGGGCATGGGCGCCGCAGGCCTGTTCGAGGCTTGTTGAGTAGCCGCGAATCAGACGGTGCGGCGGATTCAGACCTGCCATGCGGTCTCAGGGTGCATCGTAGCGTGAACGCGAAATCTGAAAGCCCCGCATCGCGGGGCTTTTTCGTATTGGGATATGTCATCCCTCTATAGTCAGGTTTGTCGGTAAGATCAGAGTAAAGTCATGCCAGTGAACGCCCCTGTAAGCGAAGAACCGGTTTTCGACATCATGTACCAGTGTCGCGCTATGCGGTGGCTCAAATCCGATCCCGTGCCGGAGGAGCTCCTGCTGCAGCTGGTAGACGCGGCGTTACAGGGCCCGAGCGGTTCGAATGCGCAAAACTGGTCGTTCGTCATTGTTCGCGACGATACCCTGAAGCGTCAGATTCAGATCGAATGGAAGCGCGCGTGGCGGTTTTACATGGCGTTCGCCCCCAAGGCCGAGTTACGCTCACATGAGGACGCTGCCGGTCGCGAACGCACCGTCAGGGCCGCCGACTATCTGGTCCAGCATCTGCACGAAGTGCCGGCCTTCATTTTTGTCGCGACCAAGAAAGACGAACCGTTCGAACGTGCGATGTTCTCGCCGGCGACCTTCAAAGCCATGATTTCTCACCTGGGATGGGGAGGTGCGCTCAGGTTCCTCAGCAAGGCCGGCAGCACGACCGCAATGGCCGCCGGATCGACGAGTTATCCGGCGGTGCAAAATTTATTGCTGGCAGCCCGTGCCCTGGGTTTGGGAGCGGTTCTGACGACGCAGCACTTCTTTGTGCCGGGCGCGTTTGAACGGATTGTCAATCTGCCGAAGTCCGCGCAACTGGCCGGCATCATTCCCGTCGGCTATCCAAAAGGAAAATTCGGCCCGTTGACACGCCCGCCCGCTGAGAGCGTGGTGAGCTGGGATCGCTGCGGCTAGCAGCGCTCGGCGTGATTTTGATTGCGACGATATGGAAGTCAGAGCAGCATTACGAACGACGACTGCCGCTAAGCGTCGTCTTTGGAATCGGACGGGCTGACTAAATCATGCAGCTGAAGCACGGGATCTGGTTGTTCTCGATACTCGCATGTGCGTACGCAATGTCCGCATGTGCCGAGAGACCGCTCGAGACCGTGGAGGCGTTTTCGATTGAGAAATACCTCGGCCGCTGGCATCAAATTGCGCTACTGCCCAATCGCTTTCAGAAAGAATGTGTCGGTGAAACAACGGCAAATTACAGTTTGCTGTCTGACGGCAAACTACGGGTGTTGAATCGTTGCCGAATCGCGAACGGGGAATATATCGAAGCAACCGGCGAGGGACGAATTAATCGACGCTACGGTGATCCGGCACGCCTTCAAGTAAGGTTCGCGCCGGCTTGGCTGTCGTGGCTCGCTTTAGTCTGGGGCGATTATTGGGTGATGAGCATTGACGAAGACTATTCGAGTGTCATGGTCGGAACGCCCAGTCGCGAATACCTGTGGATCCTGGCTCGCGAACCGGCGCTCAGCGAAACCCGCTATCAACAGTTGATCGAGAGAGCGAAGCTCGCGGGCTTCACTACAGACCGATTGCAAAGAGAGGTCTCGACGCCGGACTGAAGCGAAGCCCCGGTTTGCTGTTAGCCGCGTTTATCGCGAATCAGTCGCCGAACAGGCTCTTCAACTTCTTTCCGATTGCACTGCCAGCGTCCTTGACCGCCTGGGTTATCGATTCGGCCGCGGACTTCACGGTCGCAGTCGCTCCCGATTCTGATTTCGTGTGCTCCAGCTTTACGTACCTTGGGTGCCGGCGGCAAGTACCGGCCGCGGTGTCGTGGCCAGCAAAGCAGCCGCGATCACACACAAAATGCAGCCGACGACGAGCCACAGCGAGTAACTGCCGTTCAAATCGAAAATGACACCGGCAAGTACCGGTCCGAACAGGCTACCCACAGCCGCGGATGTATATTGAAGCCCGATAATCGAGCCGACCCGCGCGGCGCCGAAGTAATCCGCAAGAATTGCTGGCATCAGCGCGATGGATGCACCATAGGCGATGCCATAAAACACCGAAAAGGCGGCCAGAAACGGGTAGGTAGTCGCTCCCAGCCACCACAGGTAGGCCAGCGCGAGCGTGAGGTAGAGGGTGACCAGGGTCCGCAATCGCCCGATACGATCGGCGACGCCGCCGATTAATAGCCGCCCCAGCGTGCTGCCGATACCGATAAGGCCAACGAGAGTGGCCGCCAGGTGCGGGGGCACGCTCGCGTCGACTGCGTAAGGCGCAAGGTGCACAAAGGGTACGAGCAGGGCGAAGGACAGTATTACCGACGAGACATAGAGCTGGACAAAGCTTCGCGTAACGACGAGCTCACGTATCGAGGATTTTTCAGCCGCGACCGCGGCAACCGGGGGCAGGCGATCAACGCCATCGGGGTGCAACCCGTACGCGGCCGGGTCAGTGTCCAGAAAGCGAATTGCCGGCAGGCAGAGCACCGCAATCAACAGGCTCATCAGCCCGAAAACTTCGCGCCAGCTCATGACCAGCAGCAGTTG
>CAXGUU010000307.1:0-3854 GCA_964012875.1 uncultured bacterium | reverse complement strand
GGCGTCGTCGTCGGACTTGCTGTTTTTCGGTGCGCTACTCATGACGCGTCCCATCTCGAAAAAATTCTCCAGCATGTTTCGGTGCATATCGATCATAGCCAACCAGTTCTCGAGAAACAGGGTACCGGCGCGGGTGAGCGAATACATGCGCCGAGCGGGGCCGTCCGCGCTGGTGTCCCACATTGAATCGACCAGGCCCATATCTTCCATCTGGCGAAGCGCGCGATAAATCGAGCCCTTGTTGTATTCACCGAGACCGGCCTCTTCCAGCTGCTGGACCAGCTCGTAGCCGTAGGCAGACCAGCCTTTGAGCATGGCCAGTAACTGGGCATTCAGCATTTCTCCGGTGGGGCGCAGCTTGGGCTCGGATGGGTCGCTTTTTTTGGCCATTTCAGTTTCTCTGGTATCAGCCGATAACCTATCGCATATAGGTACATATTGCATCTAGTTTCAATGTCGACTATATTTTGCACTGCAACATAAATAGGCGGGCCATTTACGGACCCCAAATGACCATCACCAGGAGACGCCACGATGGAAAACACTGAGAACATTACAACTGAGGTTCCTCAGAAAATTGTCGAATCAACAATGGCTTACCTCGGTCGACTTCGCGAAGGCCATGAGAAGTACGCTGAGGCTGTAAAGACCCTGCGCGAACGCAATGCCCGCGTCGCTGATGTCTTTACCGACGCCATGATGACGGGTCAGCGTGAAGCCATAGAACTTACCAAAACCCTCGCAGCGGAGCCGACCGCTTATGCCAAGAACATGGATACGCTGGTGCAGGCCATGAGCGACGTGCAGGAGCGCGCACTTGAAGTGGCTAAAATCCTCTACCGGGAACAGGCCGAAGCAGTCGGTGAATACCGCGCAGTTGCTGAAAAAACCCTTGAAGCTTCAAAAGCAATCGGTAGGCCTTTCGAGAAAATGACCGCCATGTGGATGCCGGCTGCCAAGTAACGCTTGGCCCAGCAGTCAGCAAAATAATAAACCCTGACTTGATGCGATGACCGGATGGATGAATTGACTGGCACGGAATCACTACTTGAGCAGTTGCTCGGGCACGATGATGCCGTTGAAGAAACCCTCACCCCCCTTTGGCGCGAAGCCAAATGGGGGCTTGAGTGGGTCCAGTTGCGCTGCGACCCCGTGTTTTACGGCGTCGGCGTAGAGCGCGGTGGAAGACAACCGGTCCTGGTTATTCCTGGTTTCATGTCCGGTGATCTGATGATGCTGGAAATGCATCACTGGCTGAAGCGCATTGGCTACCGATCTTCGCTTTCGAGGATCGTCTGGAACAACGACTGCCCCGACCGCACCCGACGTAAGCTGGTGCACCGCGTGGTGGCACTGTCCGAGCGCACCGGTCAACCGGTAAATCTGGTGGGGCACAGCCTGGGTGGGATGCTGGCGACTTGTATCGCTCAAGATATCCCGGACCGTGTTGATCGCGTCATCACCTTAGGTTCTCCGTTTCGTTCGCTTGTGAAGGCGCATCCTGCGGTGGTTGGTTTGTGGGACAATCTCAAGGTCGCGCAAGGCAGCCTGATTGGTCGCAATCTCGGCGCCTCTTGTGGTACTGGGCACTGCACCTGCGATTTCGTCCGCTATCTGAACCAGCCGAAGTCCGTCGACGTACCGCAGTACGCAATCTATTCGCATAAGGATGGTGTCGCGGACTGGGAATCGTGTCGCCATCACGATGAGACTTACAACACCGAAGTAAGCAGTACGCACATTGGTATGGCTTTCCATGGCGGTACCTATCGCGCGATTGCCGAACGACTTGCGCAAGGTCGCGACTAGCACCCGACATCAACCGAGTATCAAAGATGAGCAATAACGAAAATCTGGATCCGGCGCGCATCTGGCGCGAATGGTTCGTGAAATCAGAAAAAGCATTCAGCGACGCCATGACCGAAATGATGGGCGATGAGCATTTTTCGGAGGGACTCGGTCGCTACATGAATGAGGCTCTACACACCCATCGCATGTTCAGTGAAAGCATGGGGCAATACCTGGCAAATCTGAATATCCCCTCACGCGGGGACATTCTGGATATGAGCGACCGACTCGCTCACATTGAGAATACGCTCGGTCAGATTCAGGTCGAATTGCGTCAACAACGAACACAGCTCAGCAAACTGGCGTCGGCCGCGGGTGAAAGCAATGATGCACCGAAGAAACCTGCCCGTACCCGAAAGCCAACCAAGTCTGCAAGTTAACCACCTCATCTACAAAGAGAGCAAGCATGAGCGCACAAGCAGTTGCCAATGAGGCAGTTGAATTCGATGCAGAAGTCGAACGTGCGGTCGAGCGCGCAATCGCGCGCAACATTCCAGGCCTAAATCTGCCACAAACAGAGTCGGAACTGGATGTCGGACCAACGCCGAAAGAACTGATTTTCAGCGAAGACACGGCGCGGTTGTATCACTATCAGCCTATGGTCGACGAGATTTACCGCGTTCCCGTGCTGGTTGTCATGTCGCCGGTGGCCAAAGGTTACATTCTGGATCTCGCAAAAGGACAAAGCTTTATCGAGTACTTCCTTCTGCAGGGCCACGATGTCTATATGATTGACTGGGCCGGCCCGACCCGAAAGCAGTCGAAACTGAACCTTGCGGATTA
The DNA here is from genome assembly GCA_964012875.1 of uncultured bacterium. GTDB lineage: Bacteria > Pseudomonadota > Gammaproteobacteria > CAXGUU01. The sequence continues at coordinate 1,223 of CAXGUU010000307.1, read as the reverse complement.
CGCCATTAACATGCTTGATGGTTGCGTACAGGCTGTCCTGGAAGACAGCGGTGAACCGGATCTGACACTCATCGGCTATTGCATGGGGGGGATGCTGAGTTCACTCTACACGGCATTGAATCCCGATGGGGCGGTTAAGAATCTGGCTTGTTTTACGACCCCGGTTAACGGCGACGGGATGGAACTCTATAAAAAATGGCTGACATCGCCGTCGTTTGACATCGAACGCCTAGTCGCGGAACTTGGCAATATTCCTGGCAGTTTAATCAACCAATCGATACAGGCCTTAAGGCCCTTGCAGCGCACAGCCAACCAGGCGCGGCTTCTGAACAACACCCAGGACGACGCTTTCGTGAAAGCGCACATGCGCTTTGATCGCTGGGCAGTTGATCAGCTGCCCATTCCCGGTGCCCTGGCGCGTGATATGGCAAATGAGTTCATCATCAGTAACCGTATGTTCAAAAACGAACTGGAACTGAACGGCGACAAGGTTAACTTCAAGAGCATCAAGGTGCCGTTTCTCCATGTTGCTGCGCTCTACGACCACATTGTGCCGCAGGCGGCTTCCAAAGACTTCATCGACATGGTCGGTAGTGAGGACAAGAAAGAAATTGTTATGAAGGGCGGGCATGTCAGCCTGGTCGCCGGCGGCAACGCAGTCTTTCGCCTTTGGCCCCAGCTCGATGCATGGTTGGCAGAACGCGGCGTTTAGCGCATAGAAATCAGGCGGTACCCGGAAGATGAACAACAAGACGATGGACGAAGTATTGGGGATATACCCCCTGACCGTGAACCTTAAGGAGCAGGATTTCGGTATTCGATTGATGGCAACCGATGATGGCGAGGCCCTGCGACGCTTTGCTCAAAAACTACCGGACCATGATCGACTTTACATGCGCCGCGATTTGACCAGCGACCGCGGCATCCGCTCGTGGGTAACAGATATAGAAGAAGGCATGATCTATTCACTGCTCGCGGAAGACGACGATGGCGTCGCCGGTTTTTCGACGATTCACCGCAACCGAATCGAGTGGACCGCACACACGGCGGATATTCGAGTCACCACCGCGTCGCGCACCCGACGTTGCGGCCTCGGACGTTTTCTCGCGCGTGAAGGCTTCAATCTTGCGCTCGGCATGGGTATCGAGAAGCTACTGGCGCGGATGACACCCGACCAACACGGCGCCCGCATTCTTTTCGAGGAACTCGGATTTGCGCCCGAA
>CAXGUU010000306.1:0-3885 GCA_964012875.1 uncultured bacterium | reverse complement strand
GCCAATATATAACGCTCTGGAAGTCGCGGAGGCCGATCGACCAAGTGATACTCGTCTGGTCCTAGAAGTCCAGCAGCATCTCGGCGAGAGTTTAGTGCGCTGCGTTGCAATGGATTCGACGGACGGTCTCACCCGCGGTGCTCGCGTAGTTGATACCGGGGCTCCGATTCAGATCCCCGTTGGCGAGCAGGTCTTGGGTCGCCTCTTCAACGTGATTGGCGAGCCTATCGATGGCAAAGAAGCGTTGCCCGACGACGTGCCGCCGTCGAATACTTGCCGCAGTCCGGTATAGTGTTCCGCACTGTTGGCGGTGAGCAAATAGCCCAGGCTTTGTGCCAACGCCAGTCGGACCCGCCATAGTCCGAGCGCGACGACCGCAATAGCTGCACCCGTGACGTTCACAGGCAACAGCGAGGCAGCGATTGCCCCAAGCAGGTAAACTAGTGGTACCAAACGCACCAGTCGTCGATGACCGTTGAAGTTGCGGTGTTAACACGCCACCAGTCGCGTCCTTTGCGACCGCAAGCATCGACCCTGTTCTGGCCGTAAACCTGATATTACCAGCTTGAAACTAACGGCGGCCGGGTCTCAGCAGCCTGTTACAGACGACCCTGCCGCGAACGCAATCTGATTCATCTCAGCGCCAATGAGCCCCCGTCATTTTCTCAAACGCTATCTGGGCAGCCTGCAGTCCCTGCAACAAGGCAAGTCTTTCGGCTGGTTAGGTGCGCGCCTGCACGATCCGGAGTTGTGGCACCTAGGTCGACGCTCCGTCGCCGGAGGGGTCAGCCTGGGATTTTTCCTCGCTTTCATTCCGCTGCCCATCCAGATGCTCATCGCCGCGCCGCTGGCGTTTCTTTTCCGCGTCAATCTCGCGGTAACCATGGCGTCGGTCTGGATCACCAACCCCGTTACGATCGCACCGATGTTCCTGTTCGCCTACAAGGTCGGCAGCTGGATTCTCAGCAGCGATTCGATGGCGTCGAGCTACGACTTCGAATTCAGTTTCGCGGGCGTGGCCTCAGTCTTCGACGAAATCTGGCAGCCCCTGGTACTGGGATGCTTGATCTGCGGTCTCGGCGCCGCTGCCATTGGCAATGTCGCAGTACGCTGGATGTGGCGCGCGCACCTGCTCTACCATCGCCGACAAAAACGCGTGCGACGCCTCAAGCGCTAGCCGACGCGAGATCAGCTCTGGAGAGCATGCCGTCGCGGAGCAGATAGTTGACCTGCATCCGCGCGGCGAGCGACGTGTCGTGCGTGACAACAATGACCGCGGCATTTTGCTCGGTACTTAATTCCAGCATCAAATCGCAGGCCGCGAGCGCGTTGGCCTGGTCGAGGTTTCCGGTCGGTTCATCGGCCAACAGACAAACCGGTTCGGTGACCAGCGCGCGCGCTATTGCCACGCGCTGGCGCTCCCCGCCCGACAATGCCGCCGGCCGATGGCTGCCGCGATTGGCGAGTCCGATACGTGTCAGTATTGCCGCCGCCCTGGCGCGGGCCACGGCGGCGCGCTCGCCACCGATCAACAGTGGCATGGCCACGTTCTCAAGGGCCGAAAATTCAGGCAACAGATGATGAAACTGATAAACGAAACCAAGTTTCCTGTTGCGCAGACTGCTGCGTTCCCGATCACTCAGTGCGCTGAGGACCTGCCCTGCCAGGACGACCTCCCCGGCACTTGGCCGGTCGAGTCCGCCCAGCAAATGCAGCAAGGTGCTTTTCCCGGAGCCGGAGGCACCGCTGATCGCCACCGTCTGGCCCCGCGGCACGCTCAGATCGACGCCGCGCAGCACCTCGACGGTGCTGGCTCCATCCTTGAACCGCCGTTCGAGACCGGTACAACTGACAGCCGTGTCATTCATATCGCAAGCCTTCGCCAGGGTCCTGCCCTGCCGCGAGAAAGGCCGGATAGAGAGGTGCCAGTAGCGCCAGCAGAAAAGCGAATATCGCGGTGGCGATGAAATCAGCCTGGCGCGGGTCAGAGGGAATCGAACTGATGTAGTACACCTCGGGAGAAAAGATCTTGAACCCAAGGCTGGACTCAACAAACGCAACGATGCCGTCGATTTCGTAGGCCATCACCGCACCGAGGACGAGACCCAGAATCACGCCCACCGACGCCATCACACAGCCCTGATAAAGAAAAACCCGCAACACGCCCGACCGCGACATACCCATTGCGTTCAGCATGGCAATGTCGCCGCGCTTCTGGTTCACCGCGACGACCAGGATCGCAACGACATTAAATGCAGCGATGGCAATGGCCAGCGCGAGGATAACGAACATCACAACCTTCTCGGTTTTCAAGGCGCGGTAAAGGTTTTGATGGGTATCACCCCAGTCCGTGACATCGAGGTGCGTTTCGCCACGCAGCTCGTTTTTGATCGCTGGCACGTCAACGCCGGCTTTCGCGCGAACCTTGATACCGTCGATGGTCTCACCGCTGCTAAATAAACGTGCGGCGTCATGGCGCGCCATCAATACCAGTCCACCATCATGCTCATTCAAGCCGAACTCAAAAATACCGGCGACCACAAATCGCTTCGTCACCGGCAGCAGGCCAGCCGGGGTAACCCGTGGCCGCGGCGATAATACCGTGAGCGAGTCGCCGACTCGAAGTCCAAGCTGCTGGGCCAACTCACTGCCGATAACCGCCTGGAAGCGCTCGCGCCCAAGCGCAGTCAAATCACCGACAACCAGATGCGCCTGCAGTTTCGTTACCGCTGTCTCCGCCTGCATATCAACACCGCGGGCAAGGACCGCCCGTACGGCGTCGCCACGCTGCACGAGCACGTCCCGCTGGACATAGGGCGATACGGCCTGAATGCCCGCGTGCCCTTTAATCAGGTCCCTGGCCTTATCGAAATCGCGCAGCCCAAGGTGCCGTGTATCGACATCAAGGTGAGCGGCCATGCCGACGATGCGACCACGGAGTTCGCCTTCGAATCCGTTCATGATTGAAAGTATCGTCAGCAGGACAGCAATGCCCAGTGCGGTGGCGACGATCGCGGTCATGGAAATGAAAGCAATCAGGTGTTTCCCCCGCCGTGCGTAGATATAGCGCAACCCTATGAACAATTCGGTCGGTCGAAACATGGCGGGGAGTATATCGAAAAGCACGTCAGGTCCTGGCGCAGCTAAAATGACCAGAGTTCCACCGGCGAAGTCCCCCATGAGTTGGCACAACGTTCTTGCAATTGAAACCTCGACCGCGGCGTGTTCGGTTGCGCTTGGCGCTGCCGACCATATTCACGTGCGCCACGAAATCGCAATGCGGCGCCATACAGAGCTGCTGGTCGGCATGCTGGATGGCGTCATCGCGGACGCGGGAATCGATCGCTCCGATCTGAACCTTATCGCCTATGGCCGCGGGCCTGGTTCGTTCACTGGTGTACGCGTGGCCGCGGCCACCGCCCAGGGCATCGCGACCGCATTGGGAATTCCCTGCGTCGGCGTTTCGACCCTTGAGACAATCGCCCTCGGTACGCATCGTGAGACGGAAGCCACGCGGATACTGGTCGCGCAGGACGCGCGACGCGCGCAACTTTACGTCGGTGCCTACGACGTCTCGCGCGATGAAGTGATCGTCGATGCGCAGGTGTTGGATCCGGAACAGATCAAAGCGCCGGATAGCGGTAAGTGGTTAAGAGCCGGCGATGGCTGGCAGCAATATGCATCCCGGCTCCCCGCCGCGGTCGGCAAGTTACCGCTGACTGACTTTGCCGGTCCACGCGCTGCCGACATGATCAGTCTGGCACTCAGGGATGCACAGCAAGGCCGTACAGTTTCTCCCGCGGCTGCCCTCCCGCTCTACTTGCGCGGCGCAACCGACTGACATCATCGAAGCAGAACGCGCATGACGCGCGTCTCGACTTCGCC
>CAXGUU010000305.1:0-3967 GCA_964012875.1 uncultured bacterium | reverse complement strand
TCAGCATCGCCGGGCCGCCCATGACGATCAGTGCGTCGTAGGGTTCTTCAGTCGGGATCTCATCGCCAAGGTCGAGTTCAACGGTGTCGCAGTAGATACCTTCGTCCCCGATGAAGTCTCTGAAGATGCCCGGATGCTCGACATCGAGATGCTGCAGCACCAGGAACCGCCTGTTCATGCTTGCTGGGGCAACCCCAGGAAGTTCGCGATCCAGGTCTTGATCTCGCGGTTGTGGTGCGGTTTTTTTATCGACGCCCTTGCAGTGGCGAGGAGGTCATCCGACAGGCGGTCGTGGCGCCATTCCACGAGTTCAGCGAGAAACTCCGGGGGAAACTCCGGGTGACCCTGGATGCCGATCATGTTGTCCCGAAAGCGTACGACAAAGTTTTCGCAATGCGCGTTTCCGGCGATTCTTTTGGCCGCGGGCGGCAATGCTGTGACCTGGTCCTGGTGGCACACCGGCACGGTCATGCGGGGTAACGGGGGCGACATCCACGATTCCGCTTGCCCTACCTGGTAGTCGTTGATGCCGATACCCCAGCCTTTGTCGGACTGAACAACTTCTCCGCCCAGTGTGTGGCCGATGAGCTGGTGGCCGAAGCACAAGCCCACCATGGGTACTGCGGTTGTCGCGACATCGCTGATGAAGGCCGACAGCGGTTCGATCCAGGGCAGGGGATCGTAGGCGCCGTGGCGGCTGCCGGAGATGAGATAGCCATCGCATTCCGTGACGGCTAACGGCAATTCGGCGTTGGTTGCGTCGTAAACCACCCACTCGAATGCCTCGCACACTTCATCAAATGCCTGGCGAAACATGCACGGGTAGTCGCCGAAACGTGCCGCTAAGTGATCGAGCGGCTGGTCGCAGAGAAGAAATCCCAATCGGTACATGGTGTGTTAAATCTTCGTCGGTATACGGCATTCATGAAGCCGGCAGGCGATGCGGCATGTTACGCGCTTGGGACGCATGCGCAAGCACGGTTGAAACGGCGCCGTGCGCATGATTTAGTGCCGGACCCCTAGCGCACGCGGAACACAGTGAATGAAATTTGGCGTCTTTTTGCCCAACGGTAGCAATGGCTACATCCCATCACGCGGCAGCCCCGTCTACGAGCCGACTTTTGAACACAACAAGGCGATTTCAATTGCTGCCGAGCGCCACGGCCTCGATTTCGTGTTATCGATGATGAAATATCGCGGCTTTGGCGGCGAAACCGGCTATTGGGACGCCTGCCTGGAGTCATTCACGTTAATGGCGGCGCTGGCATCGGTGACTGAAAAAGTGGGTCTGTTCCCGTCGATATCAATCCTGAGTCAGCACCCCGCAGTGGTCGCGCGCATGGTGGCGACCATTGATGACGTGTCCGGGGGACGCTGCGGTCTCAACATCGTGACGGGGTGGAACCGGCCGGAATATGCGCAGATGGGCATGTGGCCGGGTGACTCGCACTACGAGCGCCGCTACGACTACGCGACTGAATATGTTGAGATTCTGAAAACCCTCTGGGCTGATGGACGGTGTACGTTCAACGGTGAATTTTTCCGGCTCGATGACTGTACCGTTTACCCGCAGCCGCAATCGGAGATCCCGATCGTATGCGCGGGTCAGTCGCCGCGGGGCCGCGAATTTGTCGCCGCTTCAGCTGACCACCAGTTTGTGTTGACCGGGAAATCGAATCTTGCGAGTGGCGTCGCTGACATCAAGCGAAGGGCCGCCGGGAAAAACCGCGCAGTCGGCATTTATGCGCTTTATCACATGATCGTTGCCGACACCGACGCGGCGGCCCAGGCCGAGGCCCAGGCCATAATCGATGGCGCGGACGAAGGCGCGCTGGCCAACATCCTTGCCAGCGCAAATCTTGATACCAACGCCGACGGCACGGCCGACCAGCTCAAGGCAGCCCTCGAGCAAGGTCTCGAGGAGGGTAATCTTGCGTTTATGGGGGTGCCGGTAGTACTCGGCAGTCCGGCCACGGTGGCCGCTCAGATTGACGAGATCGAGCGCGATACGGGAATCGACGGCATGTTGTTCAGCTGGCCCGACTTCGAAGTCGGCATCGGGCGTTTCGGACAGGAGGTCATGCCGTTGCTGGGGGCATCGCCCGGCTAGGGGCGAGCGGCGTTAGCTTTGCAGCTATTTCCACGGTGGCAGTTTTGCCGGGGCGTTACTTCTTCCGTGTATTTTTCTTAGTCGGTTTTCCGGCAGCTTTTTTTTTCGCTGCGCGGTCGTTTTCGACGGTATCAATTGCCGAGTCGTAAGACGCAGTGTCGCCATGCGCAACGGCCTCGAGTTCGATTTCAACGATGCGCAGAATTTCGCTCAAATACGCCTCGCGCCATGCTGAGCGATCGGCGAGGACCTCGTCTGATGGTTGATACGCTTCGATCTCCGCACGGCGTAGCAGTCCTTTGGTTTCCAGCAGACGCTCAATGGTATCGAGGCGGTCGCGCATGACCGCGGTTTCCCCCGCTAGCCCCATCACCATGGCCACGACTTTGTCGACGCTGGGGTCATCAAAGAAATAGGGTCGTTCGCCGCGGGCCTTTCGTTGCAGTCGTTTGCTCATGATTGTCTGACGTTCAGATGGTCCGCGTTATTTTCGGTTGCCGTAAATGAACCACAATCCACCGCCGCCAAAATCTCCGCCCTGGAAAACTTTTGAGCGTTCAGCTTCGGCGATCTGGAAGGCGCTCGGGATCAGGGTTTCTATGTTGTTGGCCGGATCGAATCCACCATGGGCGGAGAGTTTCCCGAGGTCTATTTCATGCGAGCGCGCCCAGAAGGGTTCGTTGTTGTTACGCGTGTCCCAATCGAGCATGAAAGCGTCAAACGGATCCATGCCTTTGTAGGGCGGGGTTTCAGCATGCAACATCATGCCGCTCGGTTTCAGCAGCCGGTGGCATTCAGAGATGATGTTATGAATCGCTTTTTCCGACGTCTCGTGCAGCAATATGTGCGACACGATGAGATCAAATGAGTTGTCCTTGAAATTCATTTTCTCGGCGTTCTGCTGCGAGAAATGAATGCGCGTACCGAGGTCTTCCGCACGGGCATGGGCGTAGCGCAGCATCGGCGCAGCAACGTCGACGGCATGAACTTCAGCGTCCGGAAATGCGTGCGTGTAGGGGGCCGTCGAATGCCCCACCGCGCACCCCAGGTCGAGGATTCGTTTCGGCTTGAAATCCGGATATTCCTTTTGCAGCCAGAGCACGATGCTGGCGCCCATGTCGTTGTTGAACGGGCCCATCTGACCCATGGCGTAAATGTGTACCGCGCGGTCATACACCATGCCGGCTGACGCATCGTTGTCGGCGAATTCGCCGTGGTAACCGCCCGGCTGGCAGTGAATATCGACCGCGGTGTGGTACCTGGGCGTTTTCAAAAGTGGATCGAGCTTCAGGCTACCGCCGGCGCCTTTTTTGTTGTCGTCGTTGATGCGTGCGTTCAGCTCGTCGAGCTGGCGTTCCACCGGCGCCTGAGAAGCCGACCACATCATCTCCTGGCTGGTACGCAGCAGCGTACTGAACATGCGGTAGTAAGGATCGGCCGTCATTTCATCACGCACTTCGAAGCGGTCTTTCGGCGCGCGCTTGGCCCTGGCCTCGAATTTCGGTTTGACCACGCCCTCATAGCGTTCTCGATTGCCGGCATGAACGTGATGAACGAGGTATTGCTTGTACGAGCGCACGAACTCCTGACGCGCGTATTCATCGTGCATGGTTTCGGGAAGTACGGCGTGTTGCGTTTGTTGGTTGCTGCTAACACTCATGGGCTGCTGGCTCCTTCGGCGGCATCCTTCCAGAGGATTCGGAATAGGTTGCAAATAGACTACCATGACGCGCGGCCAATTCGCGCGCGACCGGGGTTCGGCGTCGGCGGCGGCCAGAGGCGCTTTTAGCGGGAGCAAATTGATGAGTAGTGTTGAGAATCCAGCGGCCACGGACGTTGTTGCACAATTATCGGCAG
>CAXGUU010000304.1:0-3979 GCA_964012875.1 uncultured bacterium | reverse complement strand
CACGATCACCTACTCTGCGCTTGACTTAAGCGTCAGCGAAAATGTCGATGCGCTATGCAGCAACTATTCTCACGTCGACATTGTCGTTAACAACGCGGGTGCCATCCCCGCCGGCACCATTGACGCAATCGAAGAGGCGCGCTGGCGCGAAGCCTGGGATCTGAAAGTGTTCGGTTATATCAATATGATGCGCCGGATGTATGCAGCCATGCGTGGACGGGGCGGCGTGATCATCAACGTGATTGGTACCGGCGGCGAAAGGCCGCTCGAGGGTTATGCAGCAGGCGCCGGTGGTAATGCCGCGCTAATGGCGACCACGCGGGCGCTCGGCGGACACAGTATCAAACACAAGGTGCGCATTGTCGGTATCAACCCGGGTCTGATCATGACCGACCGGCTGATCACGATGCAGAGAGTTTTTGCAGAAACGAGTCTGGGCGATGCTGAGCGTTGGCAGGAAATGCTGGACCCTGATTTTCCGCCGGGTCAGCCGGAGCACATCGCTGACATGGTGGCTTTTCTGGCGTCTGGCCGTTCGGGCAACACCACGGGCACGGTGATCACAGTCGATGGGGGCGGTTGCTCACGTTGACCTGAACATCATCTATTGCATCGCAACAACCTTGATAAATGAATCACCTGTAGGCGGCGTTTAAATTTGATCCTGAAACACGCGTGCGTCCTGCAACATGCGTACGACCGAGATTCCCCCCAGGCGTCTGGAATTTTCGATCACGCGCATCGTTCACGAGTGGTCTATTATCAGTGGCAATCGGGTCCAATGCGGTTGTATTAACGCGTTGCCCGGAATACGAAATGTCCAATCGCCAGCTGCTGGCGCGACGAAACCGAGGGGAGGTTTTAGCATGGCTGAATTCGACACATTGATTAAAGACGGTACCGTTATCGATGGCACCGGTTTGCCGCGCTTCGTCGGCGATGTCGCGATCAAGAATGGTCGCGTCGCCAAGATAGGAAGGATCGACGCCAGTCAGGCCGACGACGTGATCGATGCCAAGGGCCTCATCGTGGCCCCCGGCTTTGTCGATTTGCATACGCATTACGACGCCCAGGTGCACTGGGATCCGTATTGCACCATTTCCGGCTGGCATGGCGTGACCTCGGTCGCGATCGGTAACTGCGGGTTCGGGTTTGCCCCGGCGCGGAAGGAAAATCGTGAGCGCCTGTTGCAGATGATGACTCGCACCGAGCAGATCCCCTACGAAACCATGGTCGAAGGCATGGGTCTCGACTGGGACTGGGAGTCACTGCCCGAGTGGATGGATCACCTCGACCGGGTCGATAAAGGCGTCAACCTGCTGAGTTACGTACCGTTGAATCCGTTGTTGGTGTACGTGATGGGTTTGGACGATGCCAAGGCCGGGCGCGAAGCCACGCCCGATGAACTGGGCGAAATGAAGCGCCTGATTCACGACGCCATGGATGCCGGCATGATGGGTTTCAGTTTTCAGCGCTTTGGCGTGAATTCGGTCCAGTCCGACTACGACGGTACCCCGATGCCGACCGACGTCATGCCGGACAGCACTATTCTCGAGTTCAGCAACCTACTCGGCGAGCGCGGCGAAGGCTTCATCCAACTATTGAATTCCCAAGAAGGCGACCCCGTCAATAATCGGAGCGACAAGGATCAGAAGTTCGTCGAAGAACTCGCGCGCCGTTCTGGTCGGCCGATCCTATTCAATGCGCTGCTCGCATCGGATGAGAAAGGTGTCGAGGACATTCACATCGGCGGCATGAAGTGGATCGACTCCTGCTTTGAACGGGGATTACGAATTTTCGGTCAGGCCGTCACCGTCAGGGCGCCGTTCGTGTTCACGCTGGAAGAATGGAACCTCTACGATTCCAACCCGGCGTGGTCGAAAGCAACGACGGGCACGCTCGAAGAGAAAATGGTCAAGCTCGCAGACCCCAAGATTCGCGAGGAAATGAAGGCCGAGGAACAAGATCTGGTTACCACAGGCGTGGGTGGCCCGATTGAAGGCGTGTGGATCGAGGCCACGCCCGATCACCCCGAACTGGAAAAATACATCGGCAAAACGCTGGGTGAAATCGCCGAGGAAGAGGGCAAGCATCATATCGATGTCATGCTCGACATCGGTGTTGCGGGCGATTTGAAGGTGCGTTTCCGAACGCCGGAAATTGCCAGTACTGATCCCAAGAAGGTCGGCGAACTGGCGCGCAACCAACACATCATCCCGGGTGTTTCGGATGGTGGGGCGCATACCAAGTTTTTTACCGGTGGGTCGTTCACCACCGACTTTCTGACCTGGCTCGTGCGCGACAACCGGGAGTTGACCCTGGAGCAGGCGCATTATCGTTTGAGTTACCTGCCGGCGCAGGCCGCGGGCTTCACCGATCGCGGATTCCTGCGTGAGGGCGCGCCAGCCGACATCGTGATTTACGATCTGGAAAACCTGAAACGCGTGCCCGAGGTCGACTATGAAATCGTGCGCGACTTTCCGGCCGACGAATGGCGCCGGGTACAGCGGGCCGAGGGCTATCGCTGGATCATGGTGAACGGTAAGGTCACCTTTAAAGACGGTGAATGTACCGGGGCGATACCGGGCCAGCTGTTACGCCTGAATCAACTCGGTGCGTCGGCGAACGCCTGACCCTCGCCCCCAAAAAAAAGGATAGCTCGATGAGAATTTACGAGGCAGACCAGGTTGAATGGAAACATCTGCTTGGCGATGAAACCTTCGACTACCCGATCGATTATTGGTACGCAATTTTGAGCGCGCGCGACGATGGCCACATCGACATGTTGTTTAGATGGGAGCCTAACGCCTACTGTCACTTCCACCGCCATTCGGTCGACACCACGACCACGGTGCTGCAGGGCGAGCACCATGTCGTTGAAATGAAGGACGGCGTGGAGCTTGAGCACAAGATCAGGCTGGCAGGCGACTACTCGCACAAGCTGGCCGGCGACCTGCATATGGAATATGCGGGCGATGAAGGCTCACTGGTGCTGTTCAACATGTACGCGCCCGACGGTCAGCTCTTCGAAATCATGGATCGTGATGAAAACGTGCTCATGGCCGTGACCATAGACGATTTCAAGAGCGGCGAGCTGGCGGCCGTCTGACGCAGAACGCGCACAGGAGCTGACGGAGCACTAACAACGCATGGCCCGGTCTCCAGCGCCGGGCGATGCGCGTGGGTCTGTCCGCTTTCTCGAATCTAGCCGGCTGATTTTTTCAGGTCCGGCGCGTGGTGCGGTGCGATTGCCGGTGCATCAGAGGCGGCCGTCTGTGCCGCGCCTTCCTTCATCGCTGCTACGGCGCGTTCGTTGTCATTGATTTTGGCCATAATCGCGCCCATCGCCTGGTCGAAGACCTCGCGGTTCTCAATCGTATGCTGGTTGGACTCGCGATAAGCTTCGAGCATGCCATTCACTTCGGGCATGACGTAGCGCGCAACCATGTCCCAACTACGACGGGTGGCTTCGGAACTGGCCCAGTCATGCGCGAAGCCAATGACCGTACCGAAGCCGCCAGTGACCTCAACCATTTCGCGGATGGCGGTAATCAGGTCGTCGGGCGTACCCACAACGCTGGCGCCGGCTGCTTCTGTTTTATCGCTAATGGCAGATTCCGGGCTGTCGTAAGCCTCCATCCCCGGCCGCATCAGGGTGCCGACGTTATATTCGTTGTGCCAGCGGAAAAAACCCTCGCGCGCCTCGTCCTGCGCCTGTTTGCGCGTTTCCGCAATATGCCAGCTCATGACCACCCGCCAGTCTTTCCGGTCAACGGTGTTGCCGTGCTTCTCAGCCGATTCTTCGGCGAAGCTCCACTGAGTGGGTAACGCCTCCAGTCCCGCTTTCGACATTGAGCCGATCGACAACACGCCCGTGCGGTGCTTGCCAGCCAGGGTCATACCGGACGGGGAGATCATCGATGCGACCGCGAACGGCAAATCTTCCTGGACCGGTAGCAATTGCAGCCGTGCGTCCTTG
>CAXGUU010000303.1:0-3982 GCA_964012875.1 uncultured bacterium | reverse complement strand
TGGCCGGTCTGCACATTTTTCATGCCCAGCACCGCCACAATATCGCCGGCCTGCGCCTCATCCACATCATTACGCGAGTCCGCATGCATCTCGACGATGCGGCCGATACGCTCATTCTTGCCTGTCGCCGTGTTCACCAGCGTCATGCCCTTGGCGATTCTGCCGGAGTAGATTCTCAAGAAAGTCAGTGCGCCGTAGCGGTCGTCCATGATCTTGAACACCAGCGCTCGCGTCGGCCGGTCGGGGTCGACAGTAGCGGACTCGCCGGTTTCATTACCTTCGAGATCAATCTCCGGCTGCGGCTTAACCTCGGTCGGGTTCGGCAGGTAGTCGACAACTGCGTCGAGCACGAGTTGCACTCCCTTGTTCTTGAAAGAAGAGCCGCAATAGGTCGGGAAAAACGCGAGGTCGATCGTACCCTTGCGAATGCAACGCTTCAGTGTCTCGATGTCCGGCTCTTCACCGTCAAGATATTTTTCCATCACGTCGTCATCTTGTTCGACGGCCGTTTCAACGAGCCTCTCACGAAACTCTTCAACCTTGTCGGCCATATCGGCGGGAACATCTCCGACAGCGTAGTTCATCGGATCGCCCGAGTCGTCCCAAATCCAGGCCTTACGGGTTAACAGGTCAATAACGCCGGTAAAGTTATCTTCAATACCGATCGGCAACACCATCACCAGCGGTGTCGCGGCCAATACGTTTTCGACCTGATCGACAACCTTGTAGAAATCGGCACCCACGCGGTCGAGCTTGTTGACATAAATGATGCGTGCCACCTCGGAGTCGTTCGCATATCGCCAGTTGGTCTCAGACTGCGGCTCGACACCACCGGAACCACAAAACACGCCAACACCACCATCGAGAACCTTCAAAGAACGATAGACCTCGATCGTGAAATCAACGTGCCCGGGCGTGTCGATTATGTTCAGTCGGTGGTCATCCCAAAAACATGTAGTCGCCGCTGACTGAATCGTGATGCCGCGCTCCTGCTCCTGATCCATGAAGTCGGTAGTCGCGTCACCGTCGTGCACTTCACCAATCTTGTGAATCTTTCCGGTAAGTTTCAGAATCCGCTCGGTAGTCGTGGTTTTGCCGGCGTCGACATGCGCGAAAATTCCGATGTTGCGGTACCGTGTGAGGTCAGTCATGTTGGCTCTCTAAACTGTAATAGCGATATTGCTCAAGGCTCCGGTGCAGTGGCGGAGTTCGATTAAACGGGCGTGGGTGTTTACCGGCGGAACCGGCTGCTTTTCCAGAAGTCGTCTCAAAACCCGCAGGACTGCCGGCACTTTGCCGAACAGCATCTCCAACCGCTTGTTTACCGGCAGTTAAACCGCCCTTTCCGGTCGAAGCCTGTTCCACCTGGCCGGCCCCACGATTTTTGAGACCACGTTCAATCTGCAGTCGCACGCCGGACGCCCACGCCACAGAGGGGCGCATCTTAAAGGCAGAGTGCGCCCAGCGGAATGCTTTTTTAGAAAAAAATCGATTTTTTTTCGAGAAAAATCTAGAAATTGGACCGTTTTCCCCCGAATCGCCCGAAGTGACCAGATGAGCGCCCCATATTCGGCTCAAAGCACCCTAGACCGATAGTTTAGACAGCCGCGGAATCACATTCCTGACACACACCCAGTGGATCGGAGGTGTCGCCCTGATAGCGGGGAATAACATGCACGTGGGCGTGCCAGACTGACTGCCCGCCGGTGGCCTCGCAATTGACGCCAATATTGACACCATCCGGCTCATGTTTTTGCCGGAGTAAGTCAGCCACGTCGCGCGCGAGTTCGAAACACGCCGCATATTCGTCGGTACTGGTGTCGAAAATTACCCGCACATGCCGGCGTGGGATCACCAGCGCATGCCCGGGCGAAACCGGATAAGCATCATAGAACGCACGCGCGAGTTCATTCTCAAGCAGGATTTCGCGGTCGAGGTGGCAAAAGATACATGGGCTGTTCGGGTCCATAGCGCGACTCAAAGCTGAAAGCGACAGGTGTTGGGTCAACGGAATCTACAGCGTAGTCAATCCGCATTCCATGCACAGATTGCAACGCACGACCAGCAATCGGGCGCGGAACGAGCAAATTCGATACGATGCCGCGCTCCAACGCGTGGAACACGGGAGCACACAAATGCGCAAGGGCCTCATGACCGGTACCCGGTCGAGCAGTGACGACATCAATGCCATCGGACGAACCATCACCATCGACGAAATCGCGGACCTCGCCCGTCGCGCGGAAGATTTGGGCTACGACACCTTATGGATGGCCAACGTATTCTCGCTTGATGCCATCATGACGCTCGCAATTGCCGCGCGGGAATCGAGCCGGATCGAAGTCGGCACCAATGTTACGCCGACCTACCCGCGGCACCCGACGGCGATGGCGCAACAGGCCGTCACCGCAGCCGCGGCCTGCAACAACCGATTTACGCTGGGCATTGGTCTGGCGCACAAAATAGTCATCGAAGATGCGCTTGGCATGTCTTACGACCAGCCTGCACGCCACATGGCTGAATATCTTGAGGTGCTGACACCTCTGTTACGTGGCGAAGTCGTGAACCACGACGGTGAGTCCTATCATGTCCACGGCCTGAGTGCGGGCGCCGCCGGGGCTGAAGATGTGCCCCTGGTCATCGCCGCCCTGGGTGAACGCATGCTGAAACTGGCCGGTCAGTACACCGACGGCACCACCACCTGGATGGTCGGACTTAAGACGCTCGAGCAGCACATTATCCCGACCATGGGTGCGGCTGCCGAAGCGGCTGGTCGGCCTCAGCCTCGAACGATCGCCGGGTTCCCCATTCTGCTCACCAACGAACCGGACAACGTGCGGGCCAAGCTCAGCGAGGGACTCGCGGTCTACGGCGCGCTGCCAAGTTATCGCGCAATGCTCGACCGGGAGGGACTCAATGGACCCGAGGATCTGGCAATCCTGGGCGACGAGGCTACGCTGCGCGAGGCGGTCGGTTCGTTACGCGATATCGGGGTCACTGACTTCAACGCCGCGATCCCTGAGATCGACGAGGCCAGTTACAACCGCACGATGGAATTTATCGCGACCCTATAGCGAACCGAACATACCGGTCGACCGATTGCGCCTTGATCGACCTGGCAATCACGGACGACTGCACAGCAGTCGTGTCAGGATATGCAGATTCGGTTCCTGCTCGAGATTCAGTATGCACTGCTCGAGCGCCTCAATACGTGGTTGACCAAGCACCGTTGATGCGTTGCTTTCGAACTTGGCGCGAATCTCGTCTGCAGACAGCGGATTTTCTGCCGTGCCACGATTGTGCTGCTCCCGGTGACTGAGCTTCGTGCCATTGGCAAGTTCAATCTCGACAACGCCTGAAAAAAAATCGGGGTAACCCGATTCGGGGTCGGGCCCATAGCTGACACGGCCGCAAAGCTTGAGAATTTCCGGGTCAGTAATCGCGTCATTGCTTAACTCGGCCAAGCCGAACCGGTCGCGAACCAGCGCGGCTGCGACGATGTAGTGAACACTGAACTGGGCATCATACGCGTTCTGCGGTTTTTTCTTACTACTCTCCGGTTCGCACACGAGCGGCATCTCGCTGGGATGAATGAGGCAGCGTATCGCCCTGATATCGTCAACACTGAAACGGTGCTCGTGCTTGAGCCGGAGCGCGGCGTCGGCAAAGGCATGAACGAGATGGCACGCCGGATACGGCTTAAAGGCGACATGGGACATTTCCCAGAGGCTGCCCAAATCGTCGATTATCGTCTCCGCCAGCACTGCATCCGGCTCGGCCGTGTACAACGCGTACAGACCGTAGCGCCCGAAGTACGGCGCCGCGGGCCCCGAAAAGCCTGCTTCGGCCATGGCCGTCGCGGTCAGCGCACAGGCGCTGGCCCAACCTGGATGATTGCGCTTGGTCCATGCCCCGTCGTCCAGAAATTGCATGCTGCCCCCGGCCTGACTGAGCACAATACCTTGGGCGTTGATCATCTGGGTCA
>CAXGUU010000302.1:0-3983 GCA_964012875.1 uncultured bacterium | reverse complement strand
GCGGGATGATGGCGGCATTTGCCGGTCCTCTGGTGCTCGGGGCGGTCTGGCGCGGTGTGACCAAAGCAGGTGCATTCGCGGGGCTGATCAGCGGTGTCACCGTTTTTTCAGTGATACACGGCGGCATGATCGATCCCGCCTGGTTTCACGAAGGAACGTTGAAGGGCATTGCCGAATGGCTGGCCATCGAGGCCCCCAACCCCTGGTCCTGCGCTTCGATGGGCGAGATTACGTCAGTATTGTTTACCTATGGCGTCTCCAGAATGACGCAGCCGCTACCGGAAGCGCATGTCAGCCGCATGTTTGGCGCCGCGGCGAGCCAGGCGAATTGAGCATGATGGAACCGGCACCGAAAGGAGAATATCGATGAAATCCAAAATCCGACACTGCATCCTGGGACTTGTCATTACATGCGGCGCCGTGGCCGACGAAGCGCGGCTGGATGCAGTTCTCGAAGTCCAGGAACCCGGCTCCAGGGCGCGCTACGCGGATCGGCATCCCGCAGAAACCCTGTCATTTTTTGGCATCAAACCCGGTATGACCGTGGTTGAAGCCCTGCCGGGCCGCGGCTGGTACAGCAAGATACTCGCGCCTTACCTGGGTAGCGACGGGCAGTTGATCGGCGCCGATTACCCGCTCGACATGTACCCCAAGTTCAACCTCTTCAACGAAGAATTCCTGGAAAAGAAAAAAACCTGGGTCGAAAGCTGGACGGCCGACGCCAGCGGCTGGGCAGGAGATTCTGGTGCGCAGGTCGGCGCCTTCGTGTTTGGCAGCATGCCGGACGAACTGGCTGGCACGGCCGACGCGGTGTTGCTGGTTCGAGCGTTACACAACCTCAAACGCTTTGAGCACGACGGTGGCTACCTCACCACCGCACTTCACGATGTCCACCGTGTGTTGAAACCGGGCGGCTTGCTGGGCGTCGTGCAGCACATGGCGCCTGATGACAAGCCGGACGAATGGGCCGACGGCAACCGCGGTTATCTCAAAAAATCGTTTGTGATTGAGCGGCTGACGACTATTGGCTTCGAACTGGTCGCTGAAAGCGACGTCAACCTGAACCCAAACGATCAACCGGGCGATGATGACATCGTGTGGCGGCTGCCGCCGTCGTTTGCCACCAGTCGCGATGACCCGATTGCCAAAGCCGCATTTCGCGACATTGGCGAGTCGAACAGAATGACGCTTTTGTTTCGGAAGCAGTAGCTAGCTTATTCACCCCAGGGTGCATCTGGGAACCCGGTCAGTCAGCGACTCCGAATAGGCGGCCTACGGCAGACGTTAACGCCATGGCCATGGCGCCCCAAAAGAATACCCGTGCCGCGCCCGTCGAAATGGGCGCCCCACCGGCACGGGCGGCGAGTCCACCAAGCATAGCCAGAAATATCAACGATGATAGTGCCACGAACAAGATGATTTGCGGTTCCGGCACAACCGAGGCGACGAGCAAGGGGAGGGCGGCGCCGACAGTGAACATTCCACCTGAAGAAAACGCGGCCTGAACCGGGTGCGCGCGGAAATTGACTGATATTCCGATCTCGTCCCGCGCGTGCGCGGCGAGCGCATCATGCGTCATCAGCTTTGTCGCGACTTCTCTCGCCAGAGCAGGCTCGAGTCCCCGCGTTTCATAAATTTGCGCAAGTTCTTTTGTCTCAGATTCGGCATTCTCCGCTAGCGATTGCCGCTCAAGCGCAAGATCGGCCTTCTCGGTATCAGCCTGAGAGCTGACGGATACGTACTCACCTGCGGCCATCGACATGGCGCCTGCAACCAGACCGGCAACCCCGGCCAGGAGGATGGTTTCAGTTGTCGTGCCTGCTGCGGCGACGCCGATAACCAGGCTGGCGGTGGAAACAATGCCGTCATTTGCGCCCAATACCGCAGCGCGCAACCAGCCGGTTCGATGAGATTTATGGGATTCGGGGTGACTCATGGAGTAGCTCGGTTGTGATCAATGGAGAAATTCGAGCACGATACGATTGAATTCACCGGGGCGCTCCCAGTGAGCAAAATGGCTTGTATCTGGCATCACTACCAGTTTCGCGTGCGGAATCAGCCATGCGTTACGCCGTCATTTAGCTACGCCATGCGGAGACTGAACAAGGAGCGACGCGACGATCGCTTATTCAAGAGCGGGGATTGTTTGATGGAGACACGACAAAAACGAAAGCACGAGTGCATGGCCGCTATCGAAGAGCGGATAGCCGCGTACCCAAAGCCGCAACTGCTGGGCCTGATAGCAAGCCTGGAAATTGAGCGCGATGAAGCCAAGTCCCGCCTTAGTGCAAAAATTGGCGCGCCCAGAGAGATTCGAACTCCCGACCACCTGGTTCGAAGCCAGGTACTCTATCCAGCTGAGCTATGGGCGCACTCTCCGCAGTATACGTCAACGTCAGCGTATGGACCTGGATGCCGTCAATACGTTGTTGGCGTTTGACAACAATTGTGTTCTCGGGGGCGGTTTTCCGAAGCTTTTTGAATGATTTCGAAAACGATTGGTGCCCGGGTCCGCTCAATTGCGCCCGTAATACCCTCAAGAACTTCAAGCTCGGCGCCTTCAATATCGATTTTGATGAGGCTAAGCCCTTCGTCACGGAAAGTTGCCCAGCAACTCAGAATCGTGTCGCCGGTTTCGCAAAGCACAGTGCGTTTTGTTGCGTTGGAGCGCAGAAGGCGTATTTCTGGTGCGATAGTCGTCATAACGTCATCGGCATTGTGCGCGACCAGAGTGACCAAGTCCTCCTCGTTGGAAATGGCGGTTGGCAGAACCACATAGTTTTTTGAATTATTGAGATTGATAATTTCTTACGCTAGAGAGGCGACCGAGGCATTTAGTTCGATGCCAAGATAAGGCCGCGTAGAATCGAGCGAGGCCGCCAAGCACATTACGAGTCGTACGTTGGCTCGAATATCCAAGAAGGCGTCTGGGCGCTGTTCAAATGCGTGCTGAAGCACTATGCAGATGTCGCTGAAGTTAGCGCGCAAATAGTCTTGTCCGTGGAGATTCAACGAGACGCGGGAACGTCCGCTGACCGGGGCCAAAAACTTCGTGCCATTGATGTTCGGCGAGTTTAATAATGTTGTTGATTTTGACAGATGCCAACTGCTCATCACCGCCGCCAGCCGCGTCCGATCCTGCGCGGTTGATGTCACGTCAATGGAATGGCGCTGCACAGGTTTAGGTATCAGACAATCACCCAATCTTCATCAAACCGCGCACCAGCGCATGCAGCGATTTGGCGTTAAACGCGGGCAGGAAATGGTCGATGTAGGGCATGGCGGCCTTCATGCCGGACGCACGGACTTCGAACGTGCTGGCGCCGTACATGGGGTTGATCCAGACGAGTGAACGAACCAGTCGCTTCGTGGTTTCCAGTTCAGCTGCAATGCGTTCAGACGGCCCATTATCGTACCCGTCGCTGATAGTGATGAGCACGGTGGCGCGGGCAGAACCTTCGCGCAATACACCTCGATTCAGTTCGGCGAGTGCTGAGCCTAAGTCAGTGCCGCCTGACCAGTGCCTGACGCTGGTGGATATCTCGGCCAGGGTTTCTTGCACACTGCGCCGTCGGAGCATCGCGCTGATTTCGCTGGTACGGGTGCTGAATACAATGGTCCGCGAATTCTTGAGCGCCTGCTGCAAGCCGAGCATGAGCTGCAACAGAAAAGGATTGAATACATCCATCGACCCGCTCACGTCGCACAAAAGGATGATTCGGGTTTTACGCGTCTTCTTTCGAATGCGTGCGAGCTCCAACAAATCAAATCCGGATCCGATATTTCGTCGCACGGTTCGCCGCAAATCGATGCGCGCGCCGCGACGTGCGCTTTCCACGCGCCTTGATGGTCTGGTCGCCAGTCGACGCGCGAGTTCGGCGATAACGCGTTCGAGCGGCGGTGCGTCATCGTCCCAGCGTAGCGCAAGGTTGGCCCTGCGTGAGACCTCCTCGGCGCCGAAACTGTCGGCTTCAGTTAGCATG
>CAXGUU010000301.1:0-4000 GCA_964012875.1 uncultured bacterium | reverse complement strand
ACTCCGACGGCCAGGGCTTCGTGATCGGCGTCAGGATGTCGAGCAGCAGACCCAGGCGTTTGCGCTCCTCGTCGCTGTCGGTAGTCCGTTGCAGATCGAGCAGCCAGGCACAGTAGAGCACTAGGGCCAGCGACCCTTCGGCAGCACTCTTCTGCGCCAGCAACAAGCGCTTGATGTCGGCGTGTTCGATGATCGGGACCTGTGCCGAGGCAGGGTTCTTTTGCTGCGGATGACGCCCCTGCGGCCGCTCGCGCGCATACTGCAGCGAGTGCAGGTAGCCGGTGTAACCCAGGACCGTCGCCCCCATGCCAACCCCAATGCGCGCCTCGTTCATCATATGGAACATGTAGAACAGGCCCTGGTGCGGCTCGCCAACCAGCCAGCCGTGACACTCGCCGCCCTCACCGAAGTTGAGTACTGTGTTGGTGGTACCGCGATAGCCCATCTTGTGGTTGAGGCCGCCGAGGACAATGTTGTTGCGCTCGCCAAGCGAGCCGTCGTCGTTCAGGCGAATCTTCGGCACGACAAACAGCGAAATGCCCTTCACGCCAGGTGGACCGCCCGGAACTTTAGCGAGAACCAGATGGACGATGTTCTCCGACAGTTCGTGCTCGCCGGCCGAAATCCACATCTTGGTGCCGGAAATCAGGTAGTGGTCCGCGTCTGTTGGCTCGGCTTTTACCGTGATATCAGACAACGACGAACCGGCCTGTGGCTCGGACAAACACATGGTGCCGAAGAAGCGCCCCTCAATCAGCGGCACCATGTAACGCTGTTGCTGGTCGGGCGAAGCAAAGGCCTGCATGAGATTGATCGCCGCATGCGACAGAAAGCCATAAGCAGTCGCCGAAATATCGGCGGCAGAAAACCAGGCGCAAGCAGCCTGCGAGATAACCCATGGCAGCTGCATGCCGCCGAACTCGGCGTCCGCGGCGATACCGGGAAAGCCGCCGGCAACGTAGGCATCAACGGCCTCCTGCAGCTCGTCGATAACGTGTACGCGTGTGCCATCAAAGGTCGGCTCGTTGGCATCGAGCTTGGCCGCGTTGGGTGCGAACTTTTCTTCCGCAAGTTTGTGCGCTGCATCGATGACGGCATTGAACGTTTCGCGATCGTGCTCGGCATAATAGTCGGACGCGGTCAGTCCTTCGGCGTCCAGTAGTTCATACAGATTGAATTCAACGTCGCGTGGATTGAGTAAGAGGCTCATTGGTCAATTAGTCGTCTGCAAATAGATAGCGCTGCCGAGCGCCGTCGCGACGCCGAACATCAAACGCAAGGTGGTTACTGAACGGTCGGTGTATCCGGATTTTCGTCCAGCCTCATACCGCTCAAATCATATTCGGATGGCGTGACTTTCTCGGGCTCAACCAGGGTCAGACCCGGTTCGGACAGGGTCATGGCACTCAGATCGAATTTGGGTTCGGGCACTGCTTCGACCTCACCCAGGGTGGCGCCGGCTTCGGCCATGCTTAAGTGATCAATGGCGATGTCGGGCGCTTCGGGCGGCTGGTACTCGACCAGCGTCTCGCCGGGCTCAGCCAGGCTGGAGTCGATCGCGGTCGGCGGATTTTCCGCATCGGCGTAGGCGTCAGGCACGGTTTGCGGCGGTTGCCCTGCGTCTGGTCGGGCCGCGGCCGGTTCAGCGGCAGTGGATTCATCAGCTTTGACAGGATCCGCGGCAGTGGTTGCAGCAGGCTCAGATGCCGGTGCTGCCGCTTTGGCGCTGGCCGACGTGTCCATGATGCTGACAACAGCGCCGGCTTTGGAAAGTACCGCCTTGTACTTCCTGGCCGCTTCGGCGTCGACTCCCTTTTTGATGACGACCTTTCTACCGCCGAACATCTTCTCGATATGCGCGGCGTCTGTATTAAACAACTTAGCCAGATTGGCACGCACCGTGGCCTCATCGACGCCGTCGGCGCACTGGCCCTGAAAGACAACAGCATAAGGCGCGTCAGCCATGATTACGACACCTCAGGCATCAAGTATTCAATTGGCGCAGGATACTGCATCTCGTTCCTTGATTCCGCCTTAGTGCGGTACTTTAAAACGACTGCCCAGGCCATCGGCGGCGTCACAGGTTCAGGGGTCTGCACATTGACGCCGGTAAACTCCGGTCCTCGTCTCACCGGCGCCTTGCTCCTGACCTTGCTCGCGACATTTTGCATCACCCTGTCAGGCCAAGTAACCGCCGTCGCAAACGATCGATGACCCGGTGGTATAACTCGAAGCATCAGACGCCAGGTAGAGCGCGGCTGCGGCCATTTCGTCCGGCACGGCACCGCGCCCGAGTGGCGTGTGCGGCATCATTTTCGCCATGAATGCTTCGTCGTCGTGCAGGGCCTGAGCGAACCTGGTTTGAGTCAACCCGGGCACGAGGGTATTGACCCGAATGCCGAATTCGCCGCATTCACGGGCCAGGGCCTTGCTCATGTTGACCACACCCGCCTTGGTGATCGAATAGATGCCCTGATTATCTCCCGGTGACAGGCCGTTGACCGAGGCGACGTTGATGATGCTGCCTCCGCCGTGCTCGCGCATGCGCCGTCCGGCTGCGATCGACATGAAAAAATAACCGCGTAAATTAACGTCGACCGTCTTCTGGTAGGCGCCCAAATCCGTGTCGAGAATATGGCCGTAAAACGGGTTCGCTGCGGCGTTGTTAACCAGGATGTCGACGCGACCGTGTTTTTCGTCAAGCAACGACCAGAATGCATCGATCTGCTCCATGCGGCCGACATGGCAAACCTGTGACTCGCCCGTGCCACCACGCGCTTCGATCATCTCAACCGTTTCACGGCAACCATCCTCGCCGCGACTAAGACACACCACGTGTGCATTGTATTCCCCGAGTATCACGGCAACCGACTGCCCGATACCGCGACTAGCGCCTGCGACCACGGCAATTTTGTTGCTGAGCTCAAATTGATCGCGTGGCATGACACTTCATCTCCGGATTGATTTGAAAAGCGGACAGCAATATAACAGTTGGCGACGCTCGCCCCGCAGCAACAGTCTTTGCGCAGGCGCCTGTTGCGACAGCGGCGGTAGAATCAATCGCCGTGTCATTCAACGCCATGCCCATAGCACCGATGGTCCGCCCGAAACTGCGCAAACCGGAGGCAACGATCCTGTTGCTGACGGCATGGCTGGTCGCGAACCACGGTCCTGCCGCGGGCGTCGCCCTCACCGCCGCTACCGCTGATCCCCGCATCGCGACCATGAAGTCGTCGCCACGCGGTCCGTTCAAGGCAATCCGGTGGTTCTGCAACGATGGCGCGGTGCTCAAACCCACGCCGAACGCCTGTGACAGTCACGGCGGCGGCCTGCAGCACGGCGCGTGGTCGCGGGCAACGGTGGATCTCAGGGCAGCCGGGCATCGCATCGCCAACATCTATGCCGACCTGGATATTGACGCGCTGCTTGATGAAGAGCGCCCCGACGTCGCGCTCGCGGCACTCGCCATTGAGCGCTTCCTGATCCTGAGCGACGACGGCTGGATTCTGCGCCGCGCCCGTCTTTACCGCGGCGCTATACAGGCCGAAGACGAACGCGCCGGAGCTGAACGCCTGCTGCTACGGCTCGCGCAGGGAGACAACTGGGTCATCAACCGTTACCTCGGCTGGCGCACACTTGGGGTCCTGCTGCCCGTCGCAGGTGAGCACACCTCGTTTCAGTCGGTGCGTCATCTGGCTAGCAGCATTGCCGCCGAAAATGGTGATTTCGTTGCGCTCCGGAATCGAATACACGCCGAGCCCTCGCCCGAAACGGCACAGGCCGTCCGCAACTTCGCGACCCACTATCAGGCTGAGGATCTCAAAGCATCTTTGCGACGGCTAGCAGGCGCGATCGACGAACTTTACGACGATTCGCCAATCCCTGCCCTGGCCGCGCTTGAGTCATCACTCGCGCAGCAACAACTCACGGCACCGCGGTTTTTCGAACTCAGCCAGCAATGGGGACAAGCATCATCGGCAGGTCGCCGCTTCGAAGTCAG
>CAXGUU010000300.1:0-4074 GCA_964012875.1 uncultured bacterium | reverse complement strand
GGCAATGATGATGCCAAGCGGGGCCGAGAGCCACACACTTAACAGTATCGAGACGCTTTCGTATTCGCGGAATATCGGCCCGGTTACGATCAGCATCAACCGGAACAGCCAGAAGGCACCGTACATGGCTCCGGCGAAACGAATCATCCAGATGCGATGGGCAGCAGTATCGCCGCCGCGCACGGTTGCAACGCCCATCACTGCGCACGAATACACGCAAAACGACATGAAGTAGAAACCGTAGGTGGACAGGCTGCCACCATACGGTCCGACCGAGCCGTGTTCCGACGCAAGCCACACCGCGCAAACGGTGCCGAGGGTGATGCAGCCAAATGACAATTTCCCGAGCATGCGGTGAAGGGCCGGGTTAGCGCCGGTACCGGGCTTTGCGATCTGGTAATGCATCAGCACAAACACGATTGTGTTGAAAGTAAGATGTGCGTACAGCAGGTTGGAGCGGAAGGCAGGGCCGTTAGCAAAACGTTCGTAGAAGGCCACGCCCCAAGATTGATGTTGTGTAAATCCGGAAACCGAACAGTCGTTACCCGCGCAGGTTGCGAGTGCCGACGCGGTTTCGCCGGCACCGAGTCCGAGGTTGTCAAACAGATCGTAGAGGCCGACAAAAAAGGCGATGCCTTCAGCTGAGCCCTCAATCAGATAGCGGATATTCAGAATGACCGTTAAAACAACGCCGAACAAAATCGTCGCCGTATACGACTGTTTTCTGAAATCCAGCGCAGCGAGTACGAGCCAGACAGCAATGCCTGCGTATATCGCCAGCACGTCGAGCGGGAGTGCATCCATAGACGTCTACCTCGGTTTTCTGCGCTAGGGCTTAGGGCGAGGATAGCACGCGACAGGCCCGCCTTACCCTTCCCCTGCCGCGGTAGCCCTACGTAAGCGCGTCAAAAAATTAACGTCTTAGCGAATAGCCACCGGGTTGATTACGGCCTGCACGGAGCCCACGAACCGCGGTTGCCCCAGTACAAACAGGAACTCCCAACCCTTGTCTTTGGCCAGGGCGCGGCTATCCATGTTTTCCAGCAGGTAGATGCCGCGCCGGGTCAGCAGCTCCTGGTGCACCGGGAAAAACTGGCCTTCGGTCTCAAACGGAATGACTTCAACCCCGAAGGAATCGGAACCGACCGCGACCACGCCCATCGAAGCCAGGTATTTCGCGCCTTCGACGCCGAGCCCCGGTTCACCTTTCATGAATTTTGCACCGTCCGTTTCGGAGATGTTCATCCAGCCGGTATGGAAGAGCACCACGTCGCCGTCGCCGATGCTGACGCCCTGGGCTTTCATGGCGGCATCAATTTCCGCCTTGTTGATTGCGGTACCTGCGTCGAGTATGTCCTTACCTTTAAGACCCGCGATATCCAGCAAAATGCCGCGCGTGACGATGGGCGGGATATCCGAGGTTGAGAACTTGGTGAGCCCCGTTACCCTGACGAAGTCCTTCGCATGCACGCCGTTGTAGTAGGTATGGTTGATGCCGACATGGCCGAGACCATCAATCTGCGAGCCGATGCCCATGTAGGTATACATGAGGTCGTCGTTGCCGGTGAGCTGGTTTTTACCAACCGGTTTACCCACACCGTCATCAAGCTGAAGAATAGTCATCTGGTATTTGCGTGGCGGGTAGGCCGGTGAATTCGGCCCGGTTTCGACACCGAGCGCGTATGTCTTGCCAGTTTTAACCAGCTTCGTCGCCTTGAGGACGCCTGCCGGTGTCAGCCGGTTTACCGCGCCCAGCGTATCGTCCGCGCCGTATTCAGATGCCGGCACGTCACCGGCGATTAAACCGGGGCTCAACGCGATTAATGTGATGGTCAGGACAAGGCAAATGGTTTGGGGCACGCGCACGATGTGATCCTCTGTAACAACTGCCTGCATTGTAAGCACTGTACGAAGCGCACAGCCAGCCTCGGCAGGGCTCAACCGAGATCGCCTTTCGCGCTACTATTCACGGCGCGATGCGCGAGCTGATAGTACACGTCGGACGAGATTTTGATTGCAGGCTCCGGTTGTTACTGGTGCTGCTCCTGTCACTTGCGCATGCCGTCGCCGCCGACGAACATGGGCTCAGACTCGGCAAGGCCGTTTACAAAAAGGCCAACTGCGTCGGTTGCCATAAGTGGCATGGTGGTGGTGGTGGTGGCTACGGCGGCGTAGCGCTGTCGTTACGCGAAACGCAACTTGATCGCGACTGGCTGATCACGCTCGTGCGCTGTGGCCGGCCCGGCACACGCATGCCCTATCACGATCGCAAGGCTTACACCGGTGACGGCCGCGACTGCTACCAGACGCCGGCGGCTGAGTTTGGCGATACGTTACCGCCGAAAGCCCCCAAAACACTGCGCGATAAGGAAATCAATGCGGTCGTCGACTACGTGCAGGCAAAGATCCAGGGACGCGGCCCGCCAGGCTATGAAGACTGCGCTGATTTCTGGGGCGCTGATGCAACGCGTTGCCGGCGAATGCAGGAGACGGCCTCTGCACAGTTCTAAACCAAAAGGGGATTCGATGAAAACCTTCAATGTCGCCATGCTGTTCGCATGGTGTGTAATTGCGACTGCGGTGGTCGCCGACGATGTCCCGAACACCAGTGCTGAGCGTCTGCGCGGCGCTGCCACGGAGGCGCACAACTGGCTGCATCATCATCGCACCTATGACGCACAGCGCTATTCACCGCTCAAACAAATCAATCGCGATAACATTGAGGAGCTGAAAGTTGCCTGGACCTATGCCCTCGGTGGCACCGAGGGCGGTGGCATCTGGCCCAGCGCAGGCCTTGAGGCGACGCCCATCGTTGAAGAGGGTGCCATGTATACGGTTGACGGCTGGGGTGTGGTTACCAAGCTTGATGTCAGCGACGGGCGTGCGGTCTTCCAGTGGCGCATGGACCCCGGCACCGACAAGGACTGGGCCGGCGAAGTCGCGTGTTGCGGTATCGACAACAAAGGCGTTGCCATCGCCGGCGACCACGTCATCTCGCACACACTCGATGGTCGCCTGATCGCGACGAACAAAGCGGATGGCGAAATCGCATGGGAAGTGCAGGTCGCCGACCCCGCGCGCGGCGAAACGATTACGGTCGCGCCATTGATCGTCAAAGACATGATCATCAGTGGTGTTTCGGGTGGCGAATTCGGTGTGCGTGGCTGGTTGCAGGCGAGCGACCTCAAAACCGGCGAACGGCGCTGGCGGCGACACACCATCCCCGCGCCGGATGAACCCGGCGGCGAGAGCTGGCGCGACGATCATGAAGCGTACAAGACCGGTGGCGGGCCGACCTGGATTACTGGTTCTTACGACGCCGATCTCGATTTGATTTACTGGGGTGTTGGCAATCCCGGCCCGGACTGGGATCGCGAATATCGCCCGGGCGACAATCTTTATTCCAATTCCATGATCGCCGTGGACCCCGATACCGGGGTGATCAGGTTTCACTTTCAGTACACGCCCAATGATCCCTTTGACTACGACGGTGTCAACGAACTGGTGCTGGTGGATGAAACCGTTGCCGGCAGTGCGCGCAAGATGATGCTGCACGCCGATCGAAATGGTTTTCTCTACGCCATCGATCGCACGAACGGCAAGTTTATTTACGGCACGCCTTACGTGAAGCGCCTGAACTGGACGGCAGGCCTTGATCCAACCACCGGGCGCCCGGTCGACTACGACGCCGAGGCGGATGTCCAGCACTACGCCGGGATTGCCTCGGGGCGCGATCGCAAAGATTCGCTGCTGCTTTGTCCGGGTGCCATGGGCGGCAAAAACTGGCAACCGATGGCCTATCATCCGAAGTATGCGTGGTTGTATATCCCCGTCATTGAAAGTTGCCACCAGACCCACACCCAGCCTATCAAGCAGACCGGTCAGCACATCCCGCGCGAGTGGTTCACCGCAGGTGGCATCAGTCAGCCGGAGAAATTCACCGGGTCGCTGACCGCCTTTGATGTGCGAACGGGTAAGGTCGCCGCAAAGAGAGAAACTAGATGGCCGGTGCTCGGCGGCACGCTGGCGACCGGTGGTGACCTCGTGTTCGCCGGCATGCCGGACGGTGACCTG
>CAXGUU010000299.1:0-4084 GCA_964012875.1 uncultured bacterium | reverse complement strand
GGTATTTGCTTCAGCGAAGCCGTAATCAATGTCCGCACGCAGGGTATGCAGCGGAACGCGGCCTTCGCGATACCATTCCGAACGTGCTATTTCCGCACCATTCAAGCGCCCGGCCACGTTGATCTTGATCCCGCCGGCGCCAAGGCGCATCGAATTCGATACAGCCCGTTTCATCGCTCGACGAAACATGATTCGGCGTTCCAATTGTTGTGCGACCGACTCGGCAACCAGATAGGCGTCCAGTTCAGGTTTGCGAATCTCCTCGACACTGATGTGAGCAGGGACTCCCATCAGACCTGATACCTCGCGCCGCAACGACTCGATGTCCTCGCCTTTTTTGCCGATGACAATGCCCGGCCGAGCAGTATGAATCACGATGCGCGCATTGTTGGCCGGTCGTTCGATTTGAATACGACTTACCGATGCGTGCGCGAGTTTTTTGCGCAAATGCTCCCGTATCTTGAGGTCAAGGTTAAGGTAGTCCGCGTACATTTTCGTATCGGCGTACCAGGTAGACGTCCAGTCTTTTACAACCCCCAGACGTATTCCATATGGATGTACTTTTTGACCCATCCCTTATTGCCCCACTTCTTCTACGGCTACCGTCAAATGACTGGTGCGTTTGAGAATCTTTGCGGCGCGTCCCCGAGCACGGGCGCGCCAACGTTTCATTGTCGGACCTTCATCGACCGAGATAACACTGACCCTGAGATCATCAACATCAGCGCCGTCGTTGTGTTCAGCATTAGCTATCGCCGACTCCAACGTCTTTTTGACGATGTGAGCGGCTTTCTTATCGCTGAAGGTCAGGATATTCAAGGCATGTTCTACCGGCAGACCGCGTATCTGGTCCGCCACCAACCGCATTTTCTGAGCAGCAATGCGAGAGTTGCGTAATTTCGCTTGTGTTGCCATGGCGACGAATCGTGCTCCTGGATCTCTGTGCCCGTCTATTTGGTTTTCTTGTCCGCGACGTGGCCGCGGAATGTCCGTGTCGGCGCAAATTCGCCGAGTTTATGACCGACCATGTTTTCGTTGATGTAGACCGGCATGTGTTGCCGACCGTTGTGTACCGCGATGGTCAATCCGACCATGTCAGGAAGAATCATCGAGCGGCGCGACCAGGTCTTAATCGGTCGTTTGTCGTTTTTGGCCCGGGACTCTTCCACCTTCTTACTCAAATGATGGTCGACGAAAGGTCCTTTCTTAATTGAACGAGGCATAGCTTCTACCGCATCTATCGCTTGTTACGTCGGCGAACGATCAAATTATCGGTTCGCTTGTTCTTACGGGTCTTGTGTCCCTTGGTCGGCTGCCCCCAAGGGCTCACCGGATGGCGACCGCCGGATGTGCGACCTTCGCCGCCACCATGAGGGTGGTCGACTGGATTCATGGCGACGCCACGAACAGTGGGTCGAACGCCGCGCCAGCGCTTGGCGCCGGCTTTACCCAGCGAACGTAGTGAATGCTCCTGATTTCCGACTTCGCCAATCGTGGCGCGACATTCGATCGGCACCTTGCGCATTTCACCAGAGCGCAACCTGAGCGTGGCATAGCCGCCTTCTCGAGCGACGTATTGAATGCTGGCGCCAGCACTACGACCAATTTGTGCACCTTTACCCGGTTTTAGCTCCACACAGTGAACCAGCGTACCAACCGGAATGTTGCGCAGTGGCAGACAATTGCCGGCCTGAATCGGTGCATCAGTACCCGACCGAATGCGGTCGCCCGAATTAATGCCGCGGGGGGCAATGATGTAACGGCGCTCGCCATCGGCGTACAACAACAGCGCTATATGCGACGTCCGGTTCGGATCGTACTCAATGTGCTCCACCGTCGCGTCAATGCTGTCTTTCGTGCGCTTGAAGTCTATGATTCGATAGCGCTGTTTATGGCCACCGCCACGGTGGCGTACGGTAATCCTGCCATTGTTGTTGCGGCCGGCTTTTCGAGACTGCTGCTCAAGCAGCGGGCGATGAGGCGCGCCCTTGTGGAGTTCCGGCGTCGAAACCGTGACGACGCCTCGGCGTCCGGGCGATGTTGGGTTTGCTTTTTTCAATGCCATTTGCTGCTTCTCGTTTTACTCAACGCTGGTAAAGTCGAGCTCAAAGCCATCTTTTAGCTTCACGAACGCCTTTTTCCACGCTGGCTGCGTACCCATGCGGTTCTTGAAACGTCGGGTCCTTGCACGCACGATCGAAGTCGTTACGGTCTCAACCTCAACTTTGAACAGGGACTCTACAGCCGCTTTTATTTCTGGTTTGGTCGCATCGTTCAGCACGCGAAACATATACTGTCGATCGATCTCGGCCCGACTGCCCTTTTCGGTGATTTTGGGCTCGACGAGCACTTGAAGTAGACGTTCCTGGTTCATTTCAGCGAATTCTCCAGTTCGTTCAGTGCGCTCTGCGTGATCACGATTTTGTCGAACGACACGAGCAGTACCGGGTCGAGCGCTGCCACGTCAACGATCCCCACTCCCGGAATATTGCGCGCTGACAGATAAAGGTTTTCAGAAACCTCACTACATACGATCAGCGCATTTGGCGCATTGATTGAAGCAAGTGCATCAATGACTGTCCGCGTTTTAGGCGCTTCAACCTGAAAGTCATCGACAACTATCAAGCGTTCCTGTCGAGCCAGTTCGGACAATATTGACCGCACAGCACCACGGTACATTTTGCGGTTAACTTTCTGTTCAAATTTGCGCGGACTCGCGGCAAATGCACGGCCACCGCCGCGCCAAATGGGACTGCGGCTGGTTCCTGAGCGGGCGCGACCAGTTCCTTTTTGTCTCCACGGCTTGGCGCCTCCCCCGCGTACTTCTGAGCGTCTTTTTTGTGCTTTAGTTCCGCTGCGGGCGCCTGCCATGTGTGCAGTGACTACCTGATGGATCAGTGATTCGTTGTAATCGCGACCGAAGACTTCGTCAGAAACCGAAACCTGACCGGCTGATCCTGATTGACTGATTGATTGAATTTGCAATTCCATGATGCTTCTACGCTAAGCGCTCAACGCTTTGATTTGACCGCCGGCTTAATGACCAAATCGCCGCCTCTCGAGCCGGGTACGGCACCTTTAACCAGTAACAAGTTGCGATCGGTATCGACACGAACAACTTCCAGCCCTTGCATGGTCCGTTGCTTATCGCCCATGTGACCGGCCATTTTTTTACCCTTGAATACGCGCCCAGGGGTTTGGCATTGGCCAATCGAGCCAGGAACTCGATGCGAAATAGAGTTGCCATGACTCGCATCCTGGGATTTGAAATTGTGGCGCTTGATCGTGCCCGCGAAACCCTTACCGACTGTCGTACCGGTGACATCGACCTTCTGACCAACTTCAAACAAATCCGCTTTGAGTTCAGCACCCACTTCGAGTTCGCCCAACTCACCATCGTTTATCCTGAATTCCCACAGACCACGTCCGGCAGCCACACCTGACTTCGCGTATTCACCAGCAGCGGGCTTGGTAATCCTGTTTTGATGAATTTCACCAAGCGTTACCTGCACGGCTGAATACCCATCGGATTCAGAAGTCTTAAGCCGAGTCACGCGGTTAGGACACACCTCCACCACGGTGACGGGAACCGAAGCGCCTTCTTCCGTGAAGACCCGCGTCATACCGCGTTTCACACCCACTAATCCGAGACTCATCTGAGTTTCTCCAAACCTGATCAGTTCAGCTTGATCTGAACGTCGACGCCCGCTGCCAAATCGAGCTTCATCAATGCATCGACAGTTTTATCCGTCGGGTTGACGATATCGAGGAGGCGCTTGTGCGTCCGAATTTCATATTGATCGCGCGCGTCCTTGTTCACATGCGGCGAAATCAGGACCGTGTACCGTTCCTTCTTGGTCGGGAGCGGAATCGGTCCCTTAATTTGCGCCCCAGTGCGGCGAGCCGTCTCGACAATCTCTTTGGTCGATTGATCTATAAGACGATGATCGAACGCCTTGAGCCGTATTCTGATTACTTGCTGGTCCATCTTTACCTACGTGTAAACGGTTCGTTTAAAGACGAAGTTATTCAATGATTTTGGCGACGACACCGGCACCGACCGTACGACCACCTTCCCGGATCG
>CAXGUU010000298.1:0-4090 GCA_964012875.1 uncultured bacterium | reverse complement strand
CGGAAGCTCATACATTGTCCCAGATGCAACGGCTGACAGCTACTTTCGCCCGCCAGGAGCATCAACCGTGCGGGCAGGTCACGGCAGGCGCGAATCGATAACCTCGGCGAAATCCAGCCGCATGCGCACTGCGGCTTCAACGCCGCGGTAGTAACCGCGGACTGTCTCTGTCTCGGTGAAACCGAGTTCGCGATAAAACGAGCGGGCCTCTGTGTTGCGCGCCCGAACCTCCAGGTTCACCCTTCTCAGGCCGGCGGTCGCCGCTGTATCGGCGAGCCACGACCACATATCGCGGCCGATTCCCCGCCGCCGCCACTGCGGCAGGACAGCGAACAGCATCAAATGGGCATGTTCGTTGAGGTATTTCATCGCCGCAAACCCGGCCGTAGCGCCGTCCCATTCAGCCACGATTACGTTGGTTTCCCGGTCACGAATGGCCCGCCGAAGGCACTCAGGACGCCAGCTCCAACGCAGACCGGTTTCGATATGCTCGCGGCTAAAACCCGCCAAAATGGACGCTTCGCGAACACGAGCTAAACGAATCCCTGACATCGGCCGCTGCTAAGTTGTACGTATGTCTGAATCTGGTCCAGTGGTGGGGCCTTGTCAAGGCAATATTGCGCCGCGCGACCTCAATGTTGCTTACCGTGCGAAGTATCCGCAATGCCCCCTATCGCTGAAGTGAATCAGCCGCTCCCTGCAGTCCGTCTGGGTTTCCTTGCTAGCTGCGCAGTCCCGTGGCCATACTTTCGCGATAACCTGCAGGAGCAGGTCCGCAGCATCTGGTTCATCGTCGCCTACCTGCTGTTTTTTCAGGTCGTGATACTGAGTCTGCCGATCGTATTTGCCTCAATGATCGGCATCCTGATCGTCGCCGTCGGGCTCATGTTTTTCATGGAAGGCCTGCGCCCGGGCCTGATGCCGCTGGGCGAAACCATCGGCGCCGTGTTGCCGCGCAATTCGAGTCTAGCGCTTATCCTTGCATTCGCATCCCTCCTAGGTCTCGGCGCGACCTTCGCGGAACCAGCCATCGCCGCGCTGAAAGCGGCGGTCGCCGGGGTTCGCCCGAATGATGCGCCGCTACTTTACAGCCTGTTGAATGATTTCTCGGGCCAACTGGTCGTGAGCATTGGAATCGGCGTCAGCATCGCCGTCTCGCTCAGCATATTGCCCTTTTTCTATAACTGGTCACTGAAGACCTTGATTGCGCCCGTCGTCGTCACGCTTTGCGCACTCACGAAATCGACGAAATCTGTTTCTTCCACCAGTCGGTAACGCGAGCCATTACCTATCTTCCGGCCACAGCCGAGGCGCCGAAAAGGGGCGTCACTACTTGATTAGGGCTAGTAGCACCTCCTCCCGCAGCACCAGTATCCGTCGTCGATCTGACCGGTCGCCACCCGATACAGAATCTAATTTAGGGTTGAATACAGCATAATATTCATATAATTATTATCATTTTCTCGAAATGATTTCAGTGTTGGGCGTCACTGCACTGGCGGCGACGCACCCAGGCCACGGAATACACCTGTACCGCCACGCACCGCAGCGCACCAATTTGTAATAAGCTATTCTCGCGGCGTAATGTTCTGGGCTTGATGCCGGAGTGATGATTAACACCACCAAGCCCCCAAAATCGGCGACCAGATGAATTGCCTTAAGCCCGACTCTGAGTCGGGCTTTTTATTGCTCGATCGTGGCTCGGTATACTGCAACTTTGACCAAACCCGGCAACCGGTATGCAGCACGAACAACAGGTGAAAGTCGCAGAACGACTTTTCGAATACATCGACGACAAGACCACCGCGAGCGCCGATGCGGTCTACGCACAGCCCGTTATCGAATACACCGACCCCGATACCGCTCGACGCGAACTGGAGGCGTTTTTCAGACGCCGCCCGCAATGTGTCGGCCTGAGCGGCCTGCTGGCTGAACCCGGGACGTACACGACGCACGACCTGAGCGGACTACCCTTGCTGTTGACCCGCGATCAGGACGGGAATTTTCACGCCTTCCTGAACGTTTGCCGGCATCGCGGTGCGCGCGTCGCCGAAGGCTGCGGTAAACAACGAACATTCGTGTGCCCGTACCATGCCTGGACTTATGCCCTCGACGGCGCCCTGAAAACACGGCCGGAAGAGGCTGCGTTTCGTGCTGTACCCAAAGACCAACACGGATTGACAGAGCTGTCAGCAGTGGAGCAGGACGGGCTATTATGGGTGATGCCTGAACCTGGCGCCGGACTCGACATTGCCCACCACCTTGGACAACTCGCGCCCGAAATAGCTGGTTTTCAGTTGCATGATTTCCACTACTACGGCGCCCGGGATATGCGCCGCCGCATGAACTGGAAACTCGTCGTCGACACGTTCCTGGAGTCTTACCATTTCTGCGTATTGCACAAAGACTCCATTTGCTCAATCTTCTACGACAATCTCACGACCTTCGACAACTGGGGGGACCACTTCCGCATCGTCGCCGCGCGCCGCACCATCGAACAGATGCGGTCTCTGCCGAGTGACCAATGGGACCTGCTGCCGCATATGGTCGGCATCTATGTACTGTTTCCCAACACTATTTTGGTTTGGCAGCTTGATCATATCGAGTTGTGGCAAATCCAACCCGGCGAAGATGCGCCAGACGAAACAACCATACATCTCGAACTGTACACCCCTTATCCGACGGTATCTGAGAGCGCCAGGCGCCACTGGGAAAACAACCTCGACCTGGTCGTGCATGTTGTCGAAAACGAAGATTTTCCAGTTGGTGAGGGCATCCAGAATGGTTTCTATACCGGCGCCCAGGATCACATCGTTTTCGGTCAAAACGAACCGGCGCTCGCATTCTTTCACCGGAACGTCACCCGTGCCCTAGCCGCCCCTTAAGCCCGGCCGGCTGCACTCGTCGACGCGCAAAGTTAAATCTATCCGTTCCCAAGGAGCAACTATCATGAGTAGCGATCCCGGTATCTTCGAAATCATGCATTCCCTGCGTTCAATGCGGCGGCTCAAAAAAGATCCGGTACCGCAGGAACTCATTGAGAAAATTCTGAAGGCCGGTATCCAAGCGCCCAGTGGCCAGAACAACCAGGCCTGGGCTTTTCTGGTCCTGACCGAACCGGCGGCCAAGCAATGGTTTGGAGAGCGATACCATTACTGGCTCAATAAACGCTTCGGCGACGCGATCAAAGCCAACGATTCCAGCACCGCGTGGGGGCGTACAGTAAACGCGGCGAGGCATCTGGGCGAACATATGCACGAAGCGCCGGCTCTGATCGCGGTTCTCGGCAAACGCGACTGGCCTTTCGCGGTGGCGCAGGAAGATCGCAAGGGCCTCGCGCCACCCTCTTACGGCTCTATCTACCCCTGTGTACAGAACATTCTGCTGGCCGCCCGGGCGCTCGGCCTGGGCGCGAGCCTCACCACCATGCACCAGATGTTCGAGGTGGAGATGCAAGAACACTTCGGTGTCCCCGACGAATTCGGCATCGTCGCCGTGATACCGATTGGATATCCGAAAGGTCGCTTCGGCCCCGTCAGTCGTGAACCCGTTGAAACCAAAACGCACTACGAACGGTGGGGCAACCAGAAAACCTGAGGATAATCAGCCCATCAGGCAGTCAACACGGCGCCTGGAGACGGACATGAGCGAAAGCATCAAAACCAACTGCCCGCGGGATTGCTACGACGGCTGCGGCATGCTCGTCGAGAAGCGCGCAGACGGCCGCCTGCGCGTACTCGGTGACCCGAACCATCCTGTGACGCGCGGCAAACTGTGCAGTAAGTGCGCCATTGCCTACAACGGCGTGTGGCAGGATCCGGAGGCCCGCCTCACGAAACCGCTGAAACGGGTCGGCCCGATTGGTTCGGGCGAGTTCGAACCCGTCAGCTGGGACGAAGCGCTCTCGGCAATCGCGCACAATATCGGCCAGACCATCGAAAATCACGGCGCGGCGGCGGTGTTGCACACGCATTACTCCGGCACGCTGTCGCTGATGGCGTTCCTGTTTCCGAATCGGCTGTTCAACTATCTCGGAGCCTCAGAGGTGGACCCGGATTCGATCTGTAACGCGGCCGGTCATGTCGCTTGG
>CAXGUU010000297.1:0-4128 GCA_964012875.1 uncultured bacterium | reverse complement strand
ATCGACGATGACTCGGAAAAAAACTTCGTGTCCTACATGTCCTATTCGCCGAAGCTCAAGCGCGTGCGCCGGGTCACGGGAAAATCTTTCTTCGGATCAATTCTCGGCACGGACTTTACCTATGAAGATTTTTCATATTTCTACCGCGTCGACGATCGCGAGCAGGTGACACGTGTTGAAGACGCGGTTATCGACGACCACCCTGCCTACGTACTGGAGACAGTGAAACCGGGCGACAATTCAAATTACAGTCTTGTGCGGTCGTTCATCGACAAAGATGTCTGTCTGCCAGTGCGAACAGAATTCATCGGCCCCAACGGCGAAGTGCGCAAGGAACTGATCCTCGATCGCGGACAGATCAAGCAGGTTGACGATCACTGGGTCCCCTTCGTGTCCACCATGCGCGACCTTAAACTGGGCACCCACAGTGTGCTTCACGTGGTCGAAGTTGAAATCGACCCCGACCTGCGCGAAGGCCTGTTTGAAGTCAGCGAACTCAAACGCGGCAATTAGAGCTATCGATCAGGTCCTGACTGCGAGCGTTTCCGCTGACTGCGTCAGCACCTCATCGAGACGCGACAGGAACCGGGCGGCGTCGGCGCCATTGATCAGGCGGTGGTCAAAGCCAAGGGTCAGCGGTAGGCGCAGGCGCTCGACGGTTCTATCACCGTTAATTTCGACCACACGATGAGCAGCAGCGACGCCGAGGGTCGCCGCTTCCGGCCAGTTGACGATGGGCTGAATCGACGAAATGCCCATGGCTCCCAGATTGCTGATTGTAATTCCGGCACCGCGGAGTTCGCCTGACTGCAGCGCGTTGTTACGCGCCGCTGCCGAGAGGCGTGCAATCGCTTCCGCGCACCCGGGCAAATCGTATTGGTCAGCTGCGCGCACAACCGGAACCAGCAACCCGGCATCGGTATCAACCGCGATGCCAACGTTGATGTATTCGCGATAGACGATTTCGTTTTCAACATCGTCGAAAGCAGCGTTAAAACGCGGGAATTCCTGGAGCAGCTTGGCCACGGCGCGACATAGAATCGCGGTCATCGTCAGTGCCGCATCGTCGGGCGCCTGGAGACTTCGGAACTGCTTGCGTTCAGCTTCAAGTGCCGTGATATCGATCCTGCGTTCAAGCCAGGCGTGCGGAACATTCGTTGTCGCTCGCGCCAGATTGGAAGCTGCGACGCGTTCAATGCGGGTCAGCCGCTGGCGCCGCACGGTGCCGTAAGCGGTCAGGTCAGGTAGCAATCGAGGCGCCCGCCGGGATTTCGGCTGCGCCATGCCGCCACTGTTCCGCCTTTTAACATGGGCACGAACATGAGCTCGCGTGATCCTGCCTTCATGCCCGGCCCGGACCAAGGCCTGAAGCTCGACGCCAAGTTCACGTGCTTCCCGCCGGGCGCCGGGGCCCGCGGGTATCGTCTTGCTGGGACCTGTCGCAGCGGGCAGCACTGTGCCGATCTCAGCGGCGGCCTCGGTCTTTAACACGTCCGGGGTGGTCGACACCTCCGTGGCGTTTCCCAACACAGGGGGTATAGCTGCGTCACCGGCATCTTTAATTACCAGTCGCACTACGGGATCGCCCGGTTGGACTGTCTGGTCGACGCCGACCAAGATTTCCGCGATTACGCCTGCGCGGGACGCCGGCACTTCGACGGTCACTTTGTCGGTCTCAATTTCGAGCACGGCCTGGTCCGCGACCAGGTGATCGCCGACCTTCACCGGAATTGCGATCACAACCCCCTCGTCAATGCCGTCTCCAAGATCCGGGACGCTGAGTTCAGTGATGTCGCTCATCGCTTCGCGGGATCGATTCGGTCAGCATCGATATCACAAAGCTCGATCCATTCGGCGAGACTCTCGCGCGTTATCACGCCATCGTTTGCAAGTGCGTCGAGCGCGCCGAGAACGATGTGATCGGCGTCGATGGAAAAATAGTCGCGCAATCGGTCACGCGACTCCGACAAGCCGAAGCCATCGGTGCCCAGAACACGATAGGTTCCGGGGATCCATTGCGCGATTTTGAGTGCGAGTGATTTCTGGTAGTCGCTGACAGCAACGAAGGCGCCGGATTCATCTGCCAGCGCGCTCTCAAGATAGGCTTGCCGCGGCACCTCAAGTGGATGCAACTGGTTGTGCCGTTCACACGCAAGCGCGTCACGATAAAGCTCGTTGTAACTTGTAACACTCCAAACGTTTGCAGCGATGCCACGCTCACGGAGCTTGGCCTGCGCTTGCATAGCCTGGATAACGGTGGGTCCCGCCGCCATCAGGTTCACAGTCGGGCCGTCAGCGTCGCTGCGCTGACAGCAGTACATGCCGCGCAGAATACCGTCGGCGGGATTCGGCTCCGGCAGCGCCGGCATGGAGTAATTCTCGTTGTAGAGAGTGATGTAGTAGAAAATGTTTTCACCGTTCTGATACATGCGCCGGATGCCGTCGCGAATGATTATCGCCAGCTCGTAGCCAAAAGCCGGGTCATAGCTCTTGAGGTTGGGAACGGTTTCAGCGACGACCTGCGAATGCCCGTCCTCGTGTTGCAGACCTTCGCCATTCAGCGTGGTACGGCCAGCCGTACCGCCCAATAAAAAGCCTCGGCACATCATGTCGCCGCAAGCCCAAATCATGTCGCCGACACGCTGAAAACCGAACATCGAGTAGAACAGATAGAACGGGATTGTCGGTACGCCGTGAACCGCGTAGGCCGTGCCCGCGGCCAGAAACGAGGCAATGGCACCGGCTTCGCAAATGCCTTCCTGCAGTATCTGACCGTCGACCGCTTCGCGATAGGGCAATAGCGAATCGGCATCAACCGGACGATAGTTCTGTCCTTCGGGAGAGTAGATCCCGGCGACCCGAAAGAGACTGTCTATGCCAAACGTTCGCGCTTCGTCGGGCACGATCGGCACCACGTAGCGTCCTATCGAGGGATGCTTGAGCAAGCTCGCAAGCAAGCGCACCATCGCCATGGTGCTGGACGCGCTACGCTGGCCCGAACCGCTCAACAGTTCTTGGAACGTTTCCAGCTCCGGCGTCTCAAGTGTCGGGCAATCGACTTCGCGCCGTGGCAAACAACCGCCGAGTTGGTCGCGGCGAGAACGCAGGTAGCGAATTTCATCGCTGTCATCAGGTGGCAGGTAGAACTCCGCGTTGACGATTTCTTCGTCAGTCAGCGGAATGCCGTATTCGCGGGCGCAGGCAATGCGTTGTTCGGCCTTCAGCGTCTTTTTCTGATGCACGGTGTTACGGCCCTGCACGCCGCTCATGCCGTCGCCTTTGACGGTCTTGACCAGGACCACGGTCGGCCTGTCGGAAGAATCGAGCGCAGCCGTAAAACCGGCAAAAACCTTCTTGGGATCTTGCCCGCCGCGCTTGATGTCACGGACTTCATCATCGGTCAGCGAATTCATCATCTGCGCCAGACGCGGGTTGTTTTCCACCCAATGTTCGCGCTGAATGTTGCCCGACGACACCGAATACCATTGATAGTCGCCGTCGACGGCATCCTCCATTCTCCGGCGCAGCACGCCGTCTTCGTCCTGGGCCAGCAACCCGTCCCAGCCGCTGCCCCAAATCACCTTGATGACGTTCCAGTCAGCGCCACGGAAACTACGCTCGAGTTCCTGGATAATCTTGCCGTTTCCCCGCACCGGCCCGTCGAGACGCTGCAGATTGCAATTAACAACCAGGATGAGATTGTCGAGCTTTTCCCGAGCGGCAATGTTTATGGTACCCAGCACCTCGGGTTCGTCAGCTTCGCCGTCACCGATAAAACACCAAACCTTGCCGCCGTTGGCAGGCTTCAAGCCGCGGTTTTCAAGATATTTCGCGAAGCGCGCAATGTAGATTGCCGTTGGCGTCGACAAGCCCATGGACGCACACGGCACCTCCCAGAAATCCGGCATCAATCGCGGATGCGGGTAAGACGGCAGGCCACCGCCGGGCTGCAGTTCCCGTCGGAAATTCTGAAGCTGACTGCGGGTCAGCCGTCCTTCGAGAAACGCGCGCGCATAAACGCCCGGTGCGGCATGCGGCTGGGGAATCACCAGGTCGCCGCCGTAGTCGCCCGTGCGCGCACGAAAAAAATGATTGAAACCGACCTCCATCATGGTCGCCGCAGACGCG
>CAXGUU010000296.1:0-4159 GCA_964012875.1 uncultured bacterium | reverse complement strand
CGGGGCGGTTACGGTCCGCTATTCCTGGCGTTTGCCATGACCGCCACCACCGCCAGCGGCGCGACGTTCCTAGGCCTTCCCGGCCTCGCCTATCGTGCCGGCTTGCCGGTCCTGCTCTACGCTTTCGTTTATCCGCTCGGCGTCTATATCGGCGTACTGGTATGTTTGCACGCCGTCCGCCGCGCTGGCGACAATTTCGGCAGTCGCTCCATGCCTGAATACATTGGCGATCGATTTCAGTCCGACGCCCTGCGCATCATGGCAGCCCTATTTTCGATGCTGATGCTGTTTTACCTGGCCGGGCAACTGCTTGCTGGGGCCGTCATGTTCACGCAGATGCTGGGTCTGGAAACCTTTACGGCGCTCTGTGTGACAGCCGTTGTACTTATGTTCTATATCGCGCTTGGCGGCGCCCATGCCGATATTCTAACTGACGGCGTTCAGGGTGCTCTGATGTTGTTGCTCGCCTGTGTGGTGCTGTACATGTTCCTCACCGGTCTGGATGTTCCCGGCGGTTTTGACGGCATGATCGATCGGCTCAATGAGCTTGATCCTGCACTGACGTCAACCTTGCATCCGACCCATCCGCTGTTCAATTCCTGGTGGGATATTTTTGCGATTTTTGTCGCCCACCTGCCGCTCGGTTTACTGCCGCATATTGGCAACAAACTATGGGCGCTGAAGGACAGTCGCGATCAGACAAAATTCATCACGATCTCGTTCATATTTGGCTTGCTGTTACCGGCAATAACGTGCGGCGGCATCCTTGCGCGGGCGCTGCTCGGCGATGATTTACTTATGGACGGCAACAATCCCAACCAGGCAATCCCGTCGCTGTTCATAGCGACGCTGCCGGCCTGGGCTGCGGCGCTTATCGGCGCCGGTGTCCTGGCCGCGGTCATGTCGACAGCGGATGGACTCGTCGTCTCGACTGCGCAGATTTTCGCTAACGATATATTTCGCAGATCGATCGCGCCGCGCTGGATGAAATCAACCGACCCGAAACGGATCGATAGAATCGGGCTCACGATCGGGCGCACCGCGACGGTGCTCGTGCTCATCGCTTCGATCGCGATCGCATGGTCCACGCGCGAAAAAAACGTCGCCTTGCTCGTATGGATCGGCATAGGTGGCATGATGGCGGCGACAGCGGCGCCAATGTTTCTGGGCGTACTGTGGCGTGGCGCGACACGGGTCGGTGCTTTGTGCGGCTTCGTGGCCGGCGGCCTGACGTTTTCTGTCCTGCATTCCGGCCTGTTTGACGCCGCCTGGCTTGGTGGCGGTGACATAGCAACATGGCTTGCCAATCAGGGCGTCAATCCTTTCGCTTGCGCAACCCTCGGGGCGGCAACCTCGATTGCGACAATGGTAACCGTATCCCTATTCACAGAGCCCCCTTCTGAGGCACACCTGCAACGTGTGTTCGGAAATTAGGGCCTAAAACCACAGGTACAAACACATGAGCGGGCGACTACAAGACAAATCGATCATCATAACCGGCGGGAGCACGGGTATTGGTCGCGCCACTGCACTGCGCGCCGCGCGGGAAGGCGCTAACCTGATCATTGCGGACATTAATGACAACGACGGCGAAGCAATTGTAGAGGAAATTTGCGCCAACGGTGGCAGCGCCCGATACTGCCGGACAGATGTTACCGTGGCAACCGAGGTGAAGGCTTCGATTGATGCTGCGATATCTGCCTACGGCCGCCTCGATGGCGCATTCAATAATGCGGGCATCGAGGGAAACTTCACCAGCATTACAAAAATGACCGAAGCAGATTACGACCGCACTGTACTGGTTGATCTGAAAGGCGTGTGGCTGTGCGTTAAACATCAGGTCGAGCAATTTCTCAAGCAGGCCTCGCCGGGATCCATCGTGTCAACAGCATCTGTCGCCGGGCTGGTCGGCACACGCGGCGGCTCGGCGTATTGCGCAGCCAAACATGGCGTAGTCGGCCTGACCAAATCAGTCGCGCTGGAGTACGCACGCAAAAACATCCGCGTGAACGCAGTATGCCCCGGCATCATTGAAACGCCGATGCTCGACCGCATGTCTGGCGATAACAACATTCCGCGCGAGCACCTGATCGCACAGGAACCGATGGCGCGGCTCGGCGAGGCGCGCGAAATTGGCGAGGCCGTCGTGTGGATGTTGTCCGACGAAGGCTCTTTCGTCACTGGCATCGCGATGCCTGTAGATGGAGGTTACACTGCACTCTAGTGCCGCCCCCGAAATGCACGCCGGGTGCAAATTG
This sequence comes from uncultured bacterium, assembly GCA_964012875.1. Classification (GTDB taxonomy): domain Bacteria; phylum Pseudomonadota; class Gammaproteobacteria; genus CAXGUU01. Next base: position 1,901 of record CAXGUU010000296.1, on the reverse strand, counting down.
AAAATGCCTGATATAGGCAAATTTCGGCGCCGCTATGCGCAGCGTTAAAACCAGACGCTCCACCCAATCGGGTCGCGAAAAAAATAGCCCGCGCAGCATACGATCGTCAGCCCACCCCAGAACTTGAGCCACATCTGGCGACCGCGCACGCCGGCAACAACAAACAACAGGCCAACAATGAGCGTGAACCAGACGGTGGCCGTGACGACATCAGAGCCCGCCTGCACCGGTTGCGTAAGACCATCTTCGACGATGCGGTAGCGCATCGCTCGGCCTAGCTACCGTCAGCGAGTTTCGCTTTCTCGCGTTCCCGCAACTCGCGTCGCATGATCTTGCCGGTCGTGGTCATCGGCAGACTGTCTACGAATTCGATCATCTTCGGAACTTCGTGCCTGGCGAGGCGGCTGCGGACGAAGTCTCTGAGTTCGTCCACCGTTGCCTCCGATGTGTCGGACCCCGGTACTGGAATGACAAAGGCTTTGATCACTTCCGTGCGCACGGCGTCGGGCACACCGATCACCGCGACCATCTGCACGACATCGTGCTTGAGCAGTGCGTCCTCAATCTCTCCGGGGCCTATGCGGTAACCGGAGCTTGTAATCACGTCATCACCGCGTCCATGAAACCAGAAGTAACCATCTTCGTCCATATGGCCGACATCACCCGTAATCAACCAGTCGCCTATGAATTTTTCGCGCGTCGCCTCCGGTTTATTGAGATATTCAAGCAACATCACCGGGTCAGGTCGTTGGCAGGCGATGTGCCCCTCCTCGCCGACCGGCATTTCGTTGCCGTCATCGTCGATGATCTTAACCACCGAACCTGGCGTAGGTTTACCGAGTGACCCTGGCTTGATCGGAAATACGTTGCCGTTGTTGCCGAGAATCACGTTGCATTCGGTCTGGCCGAAACCTTCGTTAATACTGAGTTTCAGTTCCCTTTGAGCCCATTCGAGCAAGCCGGCGCCGACCGCTTCACCGCCCGACAGGACTGCGCGCAGCTTTAGGTCATAACGCGACAACGGATCCGGAACCTGGCGCATCAGCTTCAGCATGGTTGGCGTCAGCAATGCAAGGGTGACCTCGTGCTGGGCCAGGATTCGGTAGGCCTCCTCGGCCTCAAACCCTTTCATCGCGGTTGCCACGACTTTGCAGCCATGGAACCAGCCGGGAAAAATCACGTCCATCAGGCCAGCCATCCAGGCCCAGTCAGCCGGCGACCACAAGGCGTCTCCGGTCTGGGGGAAGAAATCGTAGATAAACTCCAGGCTTGGCATGTGCCCGAGCATCATGCGATGGGGCTGGACCGAGCCTTTTGGCATACCGGTGGTGCCGGAGGTATAGCTGATCCATGCGATATCTTCGGCGCGAGTGGTGACGTTCGTATAAGTCTCGTCGGCCGATTCAATGGCTCGCCAGAAATTCGAAGCGCCTTCGGGCTCTCCGTCGATCACCAACACGTGTTTGAGGGTTGGGCATTGATCGCGCACCTCGGCGACTTTCGGGTAGTTGGTACTGTCTGTTATGAGCACTCTGGCAGCGCTGTCATTCACTCGGTACGCAATGGCGTCACCACCAAACAGTACCGAGCAGGGACCAGACACCATCCCCCCTTTCCAGCAGGCAACGTGGGCAATCGCACACTCCGGATCCTGCGCCAGTAACAATGTGACCCGGTCACCGCGTCCAAGGCCGAGGCTGGCGAACGTATTGACGAGTTGATTCGCGTACTTGCGGATATCGGCAAACGTATAGGTGCGAACGTCCTTGTTGCCGTCTTCGTAGACCAGTGCGACGCGCCCATCATCGTCCGCCCAGCGATCACAAACATCATTGGCGATGTTGTAGTGCTCGGGAATGTCCCATTTGAAATTGCCGTAAACCTCTTCGTAGGTCGTTCCT
>CAXGUU010000295.1:0-4163 GCA_964012875.1 uncultured bacterium | reverse complement strand
ACGCAATTGTTCGGCAACCCACTCGCGCGCCCGGCCACTGGCGTTCGGAGTGACATTGTCGGATAGCATCTGCAGATACTTTCGCGCGTTCTGATTGCCGCCGCCCGAGTAGGCCTGAAAGAACCAGGCATAGGCACGATGATTGTCCTGCGGCACACCGAGCCCGCGCATGTACATGATGCCAAGGTTACGCTGCGCATTGGCATCGTTTTCGAGCGCGGCCAGCTCAAAAAATTTCATCGCGCGCTCGTAATCTCGCTCGACACCGGCACCCAGATAAAAATGGATGCCAAGGAAGTTCACCGCGTTGACATCGCCCTCGGCCGCTCGCTCGCGAAATATCTCGTAGGCCCGTTCATACTCGCCGGCCCTGAACAGTTCGTCAGGCTCACTATCTGCGCCGCAGGCCGAAAGCAACAACAGCGTCAGCGTGTAGAGCAGCGGACCCGCTGCTGTACGGAAAATTCGGGCTGACTGCGGGAGCGGCACGATCATTGGGGCTATGTTATCACCGCCACGAACACTCGATTGGCGTGCGCATTTGCAGCATCATCGACCCTTCATCCCGATCCGGATCGCAGAATATGACCAAACTTAAACGCCTCACCGTACGCCCCGTCATGGTGCCGGCAAACCGGCCCGCAGTGACAGCCACCGGTACCTTCGATCGGATCGCGCTGGTCCTTATCGATCTTGAAGCGGATACCGGTGTCATCGGCAGGACTTACCTCTTCACATTCACCGAGCCCATGTTGAAACCAACGGTCGCGTGCATCGAGGCACTCTGGCCGTTGCTGGAAAATCAGACAGCTGCGCCGGACACGCTTGACCGGACATTAAGACAGCGTTTTCGCCTGATCGATACCTACGGCATCCTCGGCCAGGCACTCGCCGGCATCAACATGGCCTTGTGGGATATCGATGCACAAACCGCCGGCCTGCCACTGGCACGCTACCTCGGGAGCACCGTCGATGCGGTCACGGCCTACAACAGTTGCGGCCTGTGGCACGAATCACCCGAGACGCTCGGCGCACAGGCGCCGGCATTGCTCGAAGATGGCGGCTTTACTGCGCTCAAGATCAGACTCGGCCGTGCGAACCCGGCGGACGATGTCGCCGCGGTGCGCGCGGTCAAGGCAGCCATGCCCGGCAACACCGTGCTCATGAGTGATTACAACCAGGCCCTGACTACCGAAAATGCGATTGCGCGCGGCCGCGTACTGGACGAAGAGGGACTGTACTGGATTGAAGAACCGGTCAGGTTTGATGACTTTGCCGCCTGCGCACGGGTTAATGTGGCGCTGAACACACCGGTTCAAATCGGTGAAAACCTGCGCAGTCCGCTGGAAATGACACACGCGATCGACGCCAATGCGGCACGCTATTACATGCCCGATCCACAACGTATCGGCGGCGTCAGCGGCTGGTTGCGGGCGGCGGCCCTGGCTGAAGCACACGCCTTCGAACTGTCGTCACACCTCTTTCCTGAAATCTGCGTTCACCTGCTGGCGGCGAGCGCCACCAGGCATTGGCTCGAATACGTCGACTGGGCCAATCCCATCCTCGAAGATCCGCTGGAAATCAGGGATGGTGCCGCCATCGTCCCCGGACGCCCGGGGATCGGTATGCGCTGGAACGAAACCGCGGTAAAACGCTACGCCGTAACTTAGCAAAGTGGCAACCGTCGTCAGGCGGCAACCACCTTGTCGGAAGTCAGCGATGCCAGTTCATCGTCGGAAAGACCCCAGTCGCGTAATACAGCCTGGGTGTCCGCGCCATTTGCCGAAGGTGCTTTTTGAATTTTGGACGGCGTACGGCTGAACCTCGGTGCGGGGTTCGGCTGGGTAACACCATCAACTTCGGTAAATGTCTGCCGCGCGACATTGTGCGGATGGCTCGGCGCCTCGCTCATTGAAAGCACCGGCGCGAAACACACATCAGTCCCCTCCAGTACTTCACACCACTCATCGCGTGTCTTGGTCTTGAACAGGGCTTCCATTTCAGCGCGGTTCTTCGGCCACTGGGTGCGATCCTTGTGCGCCGCATGGTCGGGATCACTGAACGCTGTCCGCTCCATGAACTCTTCGTAGAACTTCGCTTCAATCGATGCGATCGAGATGAACTTACCGTCCTTGGTCTCATAGCTGCCGTAAAAATGCGCACCACCATCAAGAATGTTGCTTTCACGATCGTCGGTCCATAAGCCCATACCATGCATCCCGTAAATTGCTGCCATCAGGATTGCGGTACCGTCCGTCATAGCCGCATCGACCACCTGCCCGTTGCCTGACTTCTGCGCTTCAAGCAAAGCCGCCACCACCCCGAGCGCGAGCAACATGCCGCCGCCACCAAAATCCCCCACGAGGTTGAGCGGCGGCGAAGGTGGCTGGTCGCCTTTGCCAATGCTGTAGCAGGCGCCGGCAAGTGAGATGTAGTTGATGTCATGACCGGCTGCGTGAGCCAGCGGGCCGTCCTGCCCCCAACCGGTAACGCGGCCATAAACAAGCTTGGGATTGCGTGCCAGGCAAACATCCGGCCCCAGGCCAAGACGCTCGGTGACTCCAGGACGGAAGCCTTCGATCAGAGCATCGGCCTGCTCGATCAAACGCAGTACCAGTTCGACGCCCCGCGACGATTTCAGATCGACGGCGATTGAGCGGCGTCCGCGGTTTAACACCGAGTACTTGGTTTCGAGCGACACGCCCAAACCTGATTCCGCCAGGCGATCGACTCGCACAACCTCAGCACCCATGTCTGCGAGCATCATGCCGCACATGGGGTTGGGACCAATCCCAGCCAGTTCAACAACTTTGTAGCCTGTAAGTGGTCCACTCGCGCTCATGTTCTTCCCCTGAAATGCCGTTTGATGATTCGAGGGCGGAAATCTAGCGTATGTTGCGGCTCCGATCACCCGCTGTGGCTGTCATAATGCCGTCAGACCAAATAGCGGAAACGGCATTCATGACTCAGCCCCGATTCAGGATTTTTTCGTATTTACCCAACCCCAGAATCTACAAGGCGACTATTGCCGGACGATTATGCGGCGTTGAAGTCGATATCGTCGGCGCCAAACCGCCGGAACTGGCTGACTGGTTGTGGGATTTCAACGCCGGGTTACTGGACGAGGCAGGTAAGCAACAACACGCCGACTCGGCACGTCAGGCGCGCACCGGTTTCGGCGGCACGCTGTACAAGACCGACGCATTTCTCGCCGCCCATCCCTACGGCACCGTTCCCGCGGGATTCAGCGCAAATGGCAAGGTCGGGGTTTTCGAATCAAACAGCATCATGCGCGCGGTCGCGCGCCTGGGCGATCAGTCCACTGGCATTTATGGCGACGATGCCGTGACCGCTGCCCGTGTTGATTCGTTTCTTGACGTCGCGCTGGTGTTTGCGCGGGACTCGCAGATTTACCTGCTGTCATTACGCTCTCCGGATTTGACCGCTGAGGTCTACGATGACTGCCGGGAAGCACTGCACCACTGGCTGGGAGGCATCGAAACTGCGCTCACGAACGGCTCACCTTATCTCGCCTGTAACGAACTGACGCTCGCAGATATCTGCTTCGCCTGTGAACTGGCGCTGCTTGGAAACGAAGCCGGCGCGCGTAGCAAGCTGCGGGCGCTTGAGCTTGAGCCGATGGCCGACGAAATTGAAGAACTGTTCCCGCGTGCCCATGCGCACTACCAACAGCTGTGCGCGCACGAAGCCTTCGCGCCCGATCTGGGTCCCTACCTGGAAAAAATCTCGGCTGCCGGCAAGCGTGATGCCGCTTAGGAGCGGTCTCCCAGCGCCAGCGCAACTTCGATCTCCTCGTCCTTCAGTCCGATCTCGCGCAGTACCGCTTTACTGTCTTCGCCGATTCGCGGCGGCATGTGACGGATGGGCAATATGCTGCGATTAAAGCGCAAGCCGGTATCCATCAATTTGATATCACCCTCCGAGGGGTGTTCTACGGCGCGGAAAAAGCCGATGGCTCTGAGGTGTTCATCGTCGTAGAGATCGTCGAACGTGTTTACCGGTCCGCACGGAATCTCGGCCTCGCGTAACAAGCGTAACCAGGTATCAGTCGTGCGTTGCTTCAACGTTTCGCCTGCTGCGGCGTAGAGTGTATCGATATGCTTGGTGCGTTCGCCAACGTCCACGTAGCGCGGATCGTCCAG
>CAXGUU010000294.1:0-4199 GCA_964012875.1 uncultured bacterium | reverse complement strand
TCGCGGCGTCGCCTCCGTGCTCTTTAGACTTCGCGGCGTCGCCTCCGTGCTCTTTAGACTTCGCGGCGTCGCCTCCGTGCTCTTTAGACTTCGCGGCGTCGCCTCCGTGCTCTTTCGATTGCGCGGCGTCTCCACCGTGCTCTTTCGGCTTCGCGGCGTCGCCTCCGTGCTCGGCGCCAAAGCTCGCTAGCGGCAGACTTAACGCGAGAAGGAGCACAAGTTTCTTGACAAGGTTTTCCATAATCTATTCCTGATTTTCACGAAGCGTCAGCATACACCAAGCGTACGTCAGGTCGTTAGATTAAACCTGTTCGTGGCCGGACGTCCTCTGGACTAGGCTTAAGTTGCGCCGGGCGAATGGTTCCACAAGAAACTGCACCGGCGAAAGTGCCTTGTCGCGGCCCTCGGGAAGGCCCAGCGCGTCAGGCGCTGTGGTTGTTGCTCCGTAGTCAGCCGGACGCATGTAGCTCCGGAAAATCCGATCCCATATGCTGAGGATGGTTGCGAAATTAGAGTCACCCCAACGCCGGTCTACCGCGTGATGCGCGGCGTGGTAGCGCGGCGTCACAATAACTAGTGACAGCCAGCGTTCCACCGAATTAGGAAAGTCACAGTTGCCGTGGTGAAACTGTGCGCATAGGCTGACCAAGGCCTCGAACAGGAACCACGCGACCACTGTGGGTCCCCACGCAGCTATCCAGATGGCTTTGACGAGTGCAGAAATGAGCAGCTCGCCCGGATGAAAGCGCAGTGATGTAGTGACATCCATCTCAACGTCCGCATGGTGCGCCTTGTGAAAGCGCCACAGGAAGCGAATGCGATGGTTGGCACGGTGCCAAAAATAGTCGAAGGCATCAAGGACCACGATGGAAATAAGGATCTCCGACCAGCCGACCAGTCCGAGCCACCGGGAGAGGCCCCAGCCTTCCTCCTCAACGTGTACTGCCCAAAGCAGGAACGGCACGTACGCGATGACGCGGATAACGGTGGTATTGAGCATAGCGACGGCAGCGTGGAAGCCAAGCCGGCGCCAGCGTGAACCGCGCCGCGGCCGCGCGGCAAGAAAGGTCTCAACGGTGAAGAATACGATTAGACCTCCGACGAAAACGACGAGTTTTGCGGTGTCGAGGTTGATTTCCATCGGCTGCGATTTCCTACTGTTTGTAGATATGCACGAATTCGTGAGACATCTTAGTTTGGTCACAAACGACCTGGAAAGAGGTCGTCTGTATTGGTTTCAGAAAAATAGGAGATCCGCTGCAAGCCCGGCGTTCTTGAGCATATGGAAACAACAAGGCAAGTCAGCAGGAAGTGCTATTGTCTCGGTCTCGCGATTTGCGAGCGTATCGCGCAAGGCCACGGCGGGCAGATCATCGCTGGTGACGCACTCGAAAGCGATGACCCGTACGACGATCTCTACTGCGCCTCGAGTACGATGCTTGTTCAGTTTATGAATTCAAATGGCTTTGGGGGCGTCGTGCACGACGGCAGGACCGCCTGGTTCAGAAAACAATCGGCAAGGTCAGGTGCCGCTCGTAGATCAGATCGCGATGCGCCAGCAGTGCCGGCGTGATCGCCCGCGCGATGGCTGGATCGTCATTCGTATAGGCGGGGCGATAACTCGTCGCCATGGGGCACAGATGCGGCGGCAGCGGCTGCAGGATCGCGCAGAACGTGGCCGCGTAGATATCGACTGCACACAGTTCGTCACCGACATAATAATCAGACCCCCGTGCACGCTGGGCGGCCAGCTCGGCGTCGAGTCGCGTTAACACCTCAATCATGCGGCCCGCGGCAGCCGCGCTGGCGACTCGCGAATAGTGATACTTTGGTGCGAGCACCTCCCAGAAGGCGTATTCGTCGCTGCCCTTGGGTTCTGTCGTCAGGCCTTTGTGGACCAGCAGCAAACGCTTCGCCCAACCCAAACCGTTTTCCCCCGCGATCTCGTTGATGAGTCCGAACATGCGAATGCGCTGATCGATATCGGTGGGAAGCAGCGGCGGATCCGGTGCCAGGCGCTCGGCGAGATTGAGCTGGTCGATCCAGCTCGCACGCGGACGCTCGTCATTCCATATCGCGACCGGTGCGCTGGACTGGCCGGTCCAGGCAAACAGTTCGCTTTGCGTACCGTCACGACCCAGTTCGATATCTGCCGCACCGCGATTTGCCGTTCGTACCGGGACGTAGTCGAGCCCCTTGATCTCAAACAACGCTTTACAGGCTTCGCGCCACGGTCCCGGAATGGCGTAGGCACCGAGTACCAGTCGTAAGCCCGGCAAAGTCCGCGCGACATCGATTTCGACGTAGTCGAGCGTAATGTCGTCGAATCCGAACACCCTTTCTTCGGGCACGTTCACGCGTGTGCGCCAACTGGTAACGGTGCGGGGTTGCGGTTGTATCCGGAGCGAGGCATGAGCAGGACAGCGGATGGAGCGTAAACGTAATATATGTCAATTCACCAACCGGGGTAGCGTTGGCTGATTGCGTCTACCCCGGTCTGCCGATCAATCCAGATCGCCCCGCATTGGCCGCACTACTCGCCCGCGACAGCAACCAGACCGCGCACATGCTCGAGAACTAGGATCGGTATTTCGCGACGGGTGCGGGCCTGATATTCGAGCTGTACGGGCTGTTCGGCAGTAATAAACTGCCACCAGCGCTGGCGCTGCTCGCCACCCACGATTCGGGACTCGGCGGTGGCCTTGAAACTGCCAATCCAGATCTCGCACGATGGTTCATCGCGCAGGTTGAAATACCAGGCCGGGTGATTGGGGACCCCACCCTTCGAGCCCACGATCGCCAGTGCATCATCCATGCGGTAATACTGCAGGATGGTGTTCAGACGTTTGCCCGAGCGGCGGCCCCGGTGGAACAGCAACAGACACGGGACCGGTCCGCCGGGCACGCCGATGACCACAGGATCCCAGTGATGCGCGGCATCCGGATCGCTCAGGTACAACGCATGATGCGCGGCAATCTCGCGGCGCACGGCTTCCGGCAGATCTTCATCTTGATTGTTGGTTGCGTCATTCATGGCTTTTCCGATGGGTCGGCGCCGAAGTCCGGCTCCCGCCGGTCAATAAATGCCTGCATCCCTTCCCGCGCATCATCGCTCAGGAAAATCACACCTGGGCGTTATACATATCAAAAACGACGCCGTAGACATCAAAGGTTTTCGACGGCTCGAATGACATGGTGTGCAACACCTCATCCATGTTCTTGAGTTGGGTAACGAGTCGTCGCAATTTCGGCACCGGGTCAACGTCGAAATCGACGCGAACGTCGACTTTGGGCCACGGCTGCTTGCCGTCAAAGACCTGGATCATGGCCCACGACTCGGGTACGGATCCGATATCGGGTTGGCCCTGGCCACCCGCCGCCTTGCCCGCTTCAAGTCCGCGCAACAGGCGTTCTTCCATGGGCATATCTTTGTTTTCCGCCAGTGCCGCCGCCATTTGTTGCACCGGCTCCGGACCATCCATGTAGTTACCCATGGCAATCGATCCGTCAGCTACGATATGGCTGGCGTGATCCCAGGCATCGGATCCCGTACGCACCCAGGTTTCACCACTGGCGGTGATCGCCCCAATCTGGCGCCAGCTCCAGTTTGGATCCTGCTTTTCAAGTTCGCCTTCCATTTCATCCCAGGGAACACCTGCGTCGCGGAGATCGCAGAGCTTATGGCCGTTTTGCGGATGTATCGTTGCCATCGGCGCAACAATGATGCCCTGATCAGTGCGTTCCGGCAGCAGATGTCGATGGATGGGAAAGGTGCGTGAAAAATTTATCGTAATCGTAGTCGAAGCGATGCCTATCTCCCCGGTGTCAGGGTTGCTGGCGAGTACGGTGTAGGTCACGGCGATTCCTTGTGTGTTGTCGCTCTCACTACCGATAGTCTCTAATCGCTTGGGTGAAGTCGAGCAACAGACAGGATTAGTCTGGACCCAAAAAAGGGAACGAGCCGACCCTTTGTTCCCCGAGGTGTAGGAGCGCGGTTCAGTGACAATAACGTGATCGCTGCCGCGATGACGCGACCGGTGACGTCATGGACTACAGCGACAAATACCATCACAAATTATGGGAGCACTTCCATATCCGATCAGGAGCAATAGTGGCTTCACGGACTCATTGCAGCACGAAATAGTGCACCGAACGGCGCGTGAATTCCGGCTAAAAAGAATGATTCAAAATCACCGGCC
>CAXGUU010000293.1:0-4235 GCA_964012875.1 uncultured bacterium | reverse complement strand
AGGTCGAAGGCGAGCTTGGTCGTGAGGCAGAGCGGCCGGTCGGCCACATAGTTTTCGCTGTCGAGAATGTGTGCGACGTCCTCAACGCTCGCAAAGGGATGACGCCAGGGTTCGAATTTGTTCATCTTCAGGGGTGTTCTGTCGGTCAATGGGTGTACGCCGCGACTGTGGGTGGACTGCTGTCGCGACATTCTATCCGAGCAGGCGCGTCTGCCCAGCGCGACAGGCTGCGGCATGAAAGGTCAGCCCTTCGCGACCCTAGCGCGCTAAGGCTGGCATAATGCGCGGTTTCTCGACCGCCGCGGGCCGAATTCTCTAACGAACCACACAGCAACGGAGCAGTCCATTGAGCACTTTCAAAGCTTTGCTAGCCACGCAAGACGATAACGGCAACACCAGTGCCGAAATCACCGACCTGACCGAGGGCGATCTGCCTAACGAGGACGTATTGGTCGATGTGGAATATTCCACTGTGAACTACAAAGACGGCCTGGCAGTCACGAATACCTTGCCGATTATTGCGAAATATCCGATGGTCTGTGGCATCGATCTCGCTGGCACGGTGTCTGCCTCCGACAGCGACGCCTGGAAAGCGGGCGACAAGGTGCTGGTAAACGGCTACGGCCTTTCAGAGCGGCACTGGGGCGCTTACACGCAGAAGCAACGCGTCAACCCGGATTTCCTAGTGCGGGTGCCCGATGCACTGACCACCGAGGAATGCATGGCCATTGGCACGGCGGGCTATACGTCGATGCTTGCGGTCAATGTCATCCGCGATCATGGCGTGACGCCCGATGATGGCCCGATCCTGGTCACCGGCAGCGCAGGCGGCGTGGGGTCGGTCGCGATTCTGCTGCTCGACAAACTGGGCTACGAAGTGGTTGCCAGTACCGGCCGACCGGAAACGGCGGACTATCTCAAGTCACTCGGCGCCTCCAACATCGTTGCACGCGACGACCTGGCGCGTAAATCGAAGCCGCTGGAGAAAGAAAACTACGCCGGCTGCGTTGACAGCGTCGGTTCGAGCACGCTGGCGACGACGCTCGCGCAGATGAAGTACAACGGCATTGTCGCCGCCTGCGGCCTGGCCGGCGGCCCGGATTTGCCGGGCACCGTGATGCCCTTCCTCCTGCGCAATGTCTGCCTCCAGGGTGTTGACTCGGTCATGGCGCCGATGGCGGCCCGCGAGCGGGCCTGGTCCGATCTCGCCGAATTGCTGGATCTGTCCAAACTGAAGGACGTGTACGAGGTGAAGCCATTGAGTGATGTGCCGGAGCTGGCGGCCTCTATCCTCAAAGGCCAGATCAAGGGCCGCGTGGTGATAGACGTAAATTCATAGCGTTGCGCCATTATTTTTGAGACCGCTTCTATATAATCCGCGGCCTGTTTCGGGCCGCAGTTCGATGTTGCGGCCGCCACTCACTTTTTAAATCAAAGGACAGTTTCATGGGAGACGTCGTCAGTTATAGCCGTGAAGGTGATATTGCCTTCATCACCGTCAACAACCCACCCGTCAATGCGCTGTCTCTGCCAGTCCGGCAGGGGTTGCAGCAGTGTTTTCAGCAATTCAATGCCGACGCCGAGGCCAAGGCCTGCGTACTGATTTGCGATGGCCGCACCTTTATTGCCGGTGCTGATATCACGGAGTTCGGCAAACCACCCGAAGATCCCTGGTTGCCGAAAGTGATCGAAGAAATGGAAGCGCTGGATAAAATCACCGTGGCGGCGATTCACGGCACGGCACTCGGCGGCGGTTTGGAAACGGCAATGGGCTGTCACTACCGCTGCGCAGTTCCGTCGGCCATGGTAGGTCTGCCGGAAGTGAAGCTGGGCCTGCTGCCCGGCGCGACTGGCACGCAACGCTTACCCCGTTTAATTGGCCCCAAGGCCGCGCTCGACGCCATGATCAGCGGCAAACCGATTCCGGCACCGAAGGCCTGCGAAGCCGGTGCGGTCGATGAGATCGTCGACGGCGACTTGAAAGAAGGCGCGGCGGCCTTTGCCAGACGACTGCTGGAGGAGGGCGCCGAACCGCGCCGGCTCAGTCAGTCGGACGTTGATACGACTGAAGTAGATGAGCACTTCTTTGCTGAATACCGCAACAAGATGGCGCGCTCGACGCGCGGTTTTTTTGCCCCTGAGCAAATCGTCAAGTGCGTCGAGGCGGCGGTCAGTCTACCTTATGCCGATGCTGTTAAACGCGAAAACGAATTATTCATGGAGTGCATGATGTCATCCCATTCCGCGGCACAACGGCATTTGTTCTTTGCCGAGCGCGCCTGTACCAAGGTCAACGACGTGCCCAAAGACACACCGGTTCGCGATATCAAGAAGGTCGCGGTACTCGGCGGCGGCACCATGGGTGGTGACATTGCGATGAACTTTGCCAATGCAGGTCTGCCGGTAGTGTTGAAGGAAATCAGCCAGGAAGCGCTCGATCGTGGGCTCGGCATCATCCGTAAGAACTATGAGAACACGGCCGCGAAGGGGCGCATGACGCCCGAGCAGGTCGAACAATGCATGAACCTCATCAGTGGTGCGCTCGATTACGAGGGCCTGGGTGACTGCGATCTGATTGTCGAAGCCGTGTTCGAAAACATGGCACTCAAGAAGGAGATTTTCGCCGAACTCGACAAGGTCGCCAAACCGGGCGCGATTCTGGCGAGTAACACGTCGACCCTGGACATTGATGAGATTGCCGCAGTCACCTCGCGGCCGCAGGACGTGATCGGCTGGCATTTCTTTGCCCCTGCCAATGTCATGACGCTGCTTGAACTGGTGCGCGGTGAGAAAACGGCCCATGACGTCATCGCGACGTCAATGGCGATGGCCAAGAAGATTCGCAAGACTGCCGTCCTCGTTGGCGTTTGCTTCGGGTTCGTCGGCAACCGCATGTTCTTCCCCTATATTCGCGAGGCACAGATGATGATCCTCGAGGGTGTACCGGCCGAACGCATTGACCAGGTCGCATTCGACTGGGGCATGGCCATGGGACCGAACGGCGTATCTGACCTGTCCGGGCTTGATGTACTGGCCAAGGTCAAATCCGAGTGGAGTGAACGACCGGACGATCCCACCCTCTGGGTCGTGATCGATAAACTGGTCGAACAGGGCCGTCTCGGTCAGAAGACCGGCAAGGGCCTTTACAATTACGCCGGACGCAGCCCGGTGCCGGATGAGGAAGTGATCGCGGTCGCCAAAGCGGAAGCCGAACGTCTGGGTGTTGAACAGCGGCCGGATATCACGGACGAAGAAATCATCGAACGCCTCATGTACTCGATGATCAACGAAGGCGCGCTCATCCTCGAAGAAGGCGTTGCTATGCGCTCAAGCGACATCGATGTTGTTTACGTCCACGGCTACGGCATGCCGCGCTACCGTGGCGGGCCGATGCAGTACGGTGACGAAGTGGGTCTCGACAAGGTCGTCGCGGCGATGGAAAAATACCGCGAACGCTACGGCGACACCTACTGGAAACCCGCGCCTTTACTGAAAAAACTGGCAGACGAGGGCAAGACCTTCGCTTCGATGGATTAATCGGAACCAGCGTTCAAAAAGAAGGCGGCCTCGGCCGCCTTCTGTATTTATTGGCTGCATTCAGCCCGTGATTCGTTCAGGCCGTCTTCGCCTCAGCAAGCCCCAGTTCGCCCGCCATGGCATCGCGCATGGCGAACTTCTGAATCTTGCCAGTGACGGTCATCGGGAATTGATCGACGAAGCGAATATGTGTGGGCACCTTGTAATGCGCGATCTGCCCCTTGCAAAACTTGCGAATTTCCTCGCCGTCGAGAGACTCCCCTTCGCGCACCTGAACCCAGGCGGCAACGGCTTCACCGTAACGTTCATCCGGCACGCCAAAGACCGCGACGTCCTGAATTTTCGGGTGGCGGTATAAATACTCTTCAATCTCGCGCGGGTAAATGTTTTCACCGCCGCGAATAATCATATCTTTCACCCGCCCGACGATATTGCAATAGCCTTCTTCGTCGAGAATCGCGAGATCGCCGGTGTGCATCCAGCTGCCACCATCAATGGAGTCTGCGGTTTTTTCAGGGTCATTCCAGTAACCACGCATGACTGAATAACCACGCGTGCAAAGCTCACCTTTTTCACCGCGCGGCACCACCTGACCGTCCTCGTTGATGACCTTGACCTGCACGTGCGGCATGATGCGCCCGACGGTCGATACGCGTTTGTCGAGCGGGTCATCCGTATCCGATTGGAAGCTGACCGGG
>CAXGUU010000292.1:0-4239 GCA_964012875.1 uncultured bacterium | reverse complement strand
TCCTGAAGCAAATAGAGTGGGCGCAAGCGGCTCGCTTACCATGGGTCTACCTCGGCTACTGGATCGAACAGTCGCCCAAGATGAATTACAAGAATGAGTACGCGCCGCTCCAATATTTCCACGCGGGTCGCTGGCAGACGGATGCCAGGCGCTCGATTTAGCGACACCAGTGCTTTGCCGCCGCCATTGCTTTAGTGCACAATTGCGCGCACTCGCGTGTGCCCGTTGCCGGGTTTACACCTAACTCCAGAGGCAATCGGGACTTCATGGCGAAAGAAGATCACATCGAAATGCAAGGCAAAGTTGTTGAAACCCTGCCTAACACAATGTTCCGCGTTGAACTCGAAAACGGTCACATCGTCACCGCGCACATATCGGGGAAAATGCGCAAAAACTACATTCGTATTTTGACTGGTGACACCGTCACGGTAGAACTGACGCCCTACGACCTGTCAAAAGGACGCATCACCTACCGGGCACGGTGAGTGTCGTGATGTCTGCCGGCCGCCGGCAGGGCTCGCGGCAACCTGAGCTGCCTTAGCATTCAGGACAACTCGGAGATGAAAGCGGTAATTCCGGTTTCAATGAGTTTCAAGGCGCGCCGATAAGCCCGCATGCTCCTGCCGTAAGGATCGGGCACGCTGATACTACGCGCCTGAGAATCCCGCAGCATGTGAATATCTACGATATATCTCTGCGGGCTGACCGTGCGCAGAAAATCCAGATGTCCCTCGTCAATGGCGACGATGTGCGTGAAGCGAACGTAATCCCGCTCGCGATCACAAAGGGCGGGATCGGATTGCCGAAATATCGAAACCGCTCTCAGCGACTGCGCCTTGCACCTCTTCCGGTGGCGGGCTGTTTTCGCGAGCGTAGATACCGGCAGAATCAATGTCCTGAATTTCGATATCAGAGCATTCGATCCGTTGCGCGAACAAGCCCTGCGCCATCGGCGAGCGGCACAGGTTCCCAGTGCACACCAACAACACCGCCGTCATGGTGTAAGTAATTCCCGCGCGCGCGCCAGATCTTCAGGCGTGTCAACGCCAACACCGCAGGCTTCGAGTGCATCCGGAACGGCAATCGCTGCACCATGCTCCAGCGCCCGAAGTTGCTCCAACGCCTCGGTTTGTTCCAGCACTGTCGGTGACCAGGCCACGAATTTTTTTAAAAACGAAAAACGGTAAGCGTAGATGCCAACGTGACGACGGTAGCGCGCCATAGCCGGCGTCGGTGATGCTTTGCCGAAGCGCTCGCGGTCCCAGGGAATCGGCGCACGACTGAAATAGAGCGCCCTGTCGTTGTCTGCACGGGTAACTTTAACGACATTCGGATCGAAAACCTGCGAGGCTTCCAACGGCTCGCATACGGTCGCGATGTCAACGCCGCCCGCCTCAACGACCGCGGCGACCTGCCCGATGACGCAAGCTGGCATGGCCGGTTCGTCGCCCTGCAGATTCACGATCACGGTGGTCTCGGACTCGTCCGTAGCCGTGGCGGCCGCGGCGACCCGGTCACTGCCCGATGCAAGGTCGGATGCCGTCATCACGACAGCAGCGCCGAAAGTCTCAGCAACCGCCGCGATGCGTTCATCATCCGTCGCGACGACGACAGCCGCTGCACCGCTGGCCGCGGCACGTTCGAAGGTGTGTTGGATAACAGGCTTACCGCCGAGGTCTGCCAGCAGTTTCCCCGGCAAACGCGTTGATGCGTAACGCGCAGGAATATAAACCTTGAAACTCAAGATTCCAGTTGCTCAAGCTCATCGTTGCTGAGTTCGCGTGCTTCGTCTTCGAGCATCACCGGAATCCCGTCCCGAATCGGATATGCGAGACGCGCGGACTTGGAGATGAGTTCGTCGTTGGCCTTATCGTAAATCAGAGCCCCCTTGGTCACGGGGCAGACTAGTAAATCAAGCAGTTTCTTGTCCATTGAGAATTCCCT
Source organism: uncultured bacterium (assembly GCA_964012875.1). GTDB lineage: Bacteria > Pseudomonadota > Gammaproteobacteria > CAXGUU01. Next base: position 2,295 of record CAXGUU010000292.1, on the reverse strand, counting down.
TCAGCAAGGTTTTAAGCCGTGTATCAAACACCTCTGGCAGTTCAACCTGTATCGGTATGAACCAGAATCGCTCGTCGGCGAAGTGCTCGCATTTTACGGCGTCTTTCTCGGTCATCACGATCGGCCGTCCGTCGGGGAACTTGAAATCTTCCGGACTGTAAACGTGGTGGTCCCTGAAAACATGATGCTCGGCCCGAAAACCGTTGCGCTTCAGACCGGCGAAAAAGCTCTGCGGGTTACCGAGCCCGGCGACAGCATGCACCGATTTTTCGGGAAACGCTTCGAAGCTTGACTCCTCATCGCCAACCACGCGGCGCAACGTCGCGCTGCGGTAACGCATCTGGAATTCGCCGCGCCCAGCGAGGCCATGGGAGACCGCGAGATCAACCTCGGCCAGACGACTAGCCGGCTCGCGCAATGGCCCCGCTGGCAGGCAACGCCCATTGCCAATTCGACGCACCCCATCGATCACCGCAATTTCTATATCACGCGCCAGCGCGTAGTGTTGCAAGCCATCGTCGCTTACGATGATATTTACGTCCGAATGCTTAAGTAAGGCCTCGATGTCGTCCCCGCGCCGGGGTCCGACCGCCACCGGCAATCCAGTCTGTCGGGCGATGACTATCGCCTCGTCGCCAACGGCAAAGGGATCGGCATCCGTGCGTACCTGTTGCGGCCAGTGCTTGGCGCTCCCGCGGTACCCGCGGGCAATGACCCCGGGCTTAAATCCCCATGACTGCAAACGGTTCGCAAGCCAAATGACCAGTGGCGTTTTGCCGGTCCCGCCGACCGACAGATTGCCGACCACAATGACCGGGACGGGCGCCCGATAAACGGTGAGCAAATGCGATGAATATGCACCCCGGCGCGACCATGCGGCCAACTTATAAATCCAGCCGAGCGGCGCCAGCGCGGTGCTCAGTGGATTCTTGCCGTACCAGGTATCGTCAAGCAGTTGTTGGAGTTTGTTCAAGGGTGCTGAAAAAAAAGACAAACCCTATTCATCCGGTCGAGTTCGGGTCGGAAATGTCACGCGAAACAGACCCGCCTGACGGGCTGCATCCATCACGTCAATGACATGCTGGTGCGTCGCACCCGAATCGGCACTGATCACAACCACCGGATCATCGGTTTCAAGTTCTCGCCTGGCATCAGCCAGCGCCTTGCGAATCGTTACAGTCTGGCTGTTGATGAGCGCCTGTTCATTGACATAAACGGTCCCTTTTCGGTCCACCACCACATCAATTCGATCAATGGTTTCCTGCTTCAGATCGGCGCTGGCCTCCGGCAGGGTCAGATCGATTTTGGACTCCTTGACAAAGGTCGTCGACACCATAAAAAAAATCAGGAGAAGAAATACGACATCGATCAACGGTGTCAGGTTGACGTCGATGTCCTTGTTGGACTTTGGCTGGAAATTCATCTCATTCAACTTCCGCCTGGCTTTCCGCTTCAAGCGTGTCACGCTCACCGTGCAACACCTCGACAAGCTTCAGCGCTTCCTGCTCCATCGAGACGACGAATCCTTCGACCTTGCCGGCGAAATAGCGATAAAACATCAGGGTTGGAATAGCGACCGACAACCCTGCTCCGGTGGTGATGAGCGCCTCCGAAATACCCCCTGCAAGTACTGAAGCGTCGCCGACTCCTTGCGCTGTAATGGCGGCAAATACCTTAATCATCCCGATAACGGTGCCCAGCAGTCCCAACAACGGCGCAATAGCAGCGATCGTACCGAGCGTGTTCAGATACCGGCTCATCTCGTGCACGACGTGGCGCCCGACTTCTTCGATCGCTTCCTTCATCATCATACGTTCATGGTCGCGATTGGCCAGGCCCGCAGCGAGCACACGGCCGAGCGGTGACCCGGCCCGCAACGACTGAATCCGCTTATCATCGAGTACGCCGGCGTGTGCCCATTGCCAGGCCTGGACAACGAGGTTATCCGGGGTGACGCGTCGCCTCTGCAAAGACCAGAACCGCTCGACAACGATGGCCAAGGCAATGATCGAACAGGCCAGAATCGGGAACATCATCCACCCGCCGGCCCTGACAAATTCCAACACGGTTTGCTTTTACTCCAACAGCTTAAGCGCCTTGCACGCTGGCGCAGACATTACCAAACCACGTCAGTCGCCGATAGGGGCTTCGCTGTTGCGCGCCACTGGCCGCGGGGAAGACTAGAAATTCGCGCGTTGGCCCCGCGCGCTGTACACTTTGTACCGATTCGGGCGGACGTCCATGCGAACGGCGCCGGCCACTGCGGTGTTGAACCAGGCTGCGCCGCTGTCGCTG
>CAXGUU010000291.1:0-4246 GCA_964012875.1 uncultured bacterium | reverse complement strand
TCCCCTCTGCCCCCTTACAACTAAGCAGGACACTCCTATGTGTGGAATAGCCGGCGTAATTCATCGCGGCGACAGTGCCAACATCGGTCAGGAAATGACGGCGATGCTGCAGTCGATGAAGCACCGCGGACCGGATTCGACCGGTTTCGCGCTCTATAGTGATGCGCACGCGAACAATATCTACGCGATGCGCTTCAAGGTTGCCGAGGGTGAGGAAGCACGCTCGGGCTTCGCCATTCACGAACAGATGGTCGAGCGCCGTAAGGCGGTCGATGAACGCCTAGATGAGCTCGGCGTGAAAGTCACCCAGCAGGCAGATGCGACTGAATATGCGTTCCGCTATTTGTTCGAATACAACGGTGATCTGAGGCGCCTGGCGAGCTACGTTGAAGACATCGAGGGCGTCGAGATCCTGTCTATCGGGCACGCGCTCGAACTCGTCAAGGATCTCGGAGATGCCACCGTCGTCTCGGACCAGTACGGTTTGGGCGAATTCACCGGCACCCATGCCATCGGCCACACTCGTATGGCGACCGAGTCCGACGTCGATATACGCTCAGCTCACCCCTACTGGGCCTATCCGTTCTCCGACGTTTCGGTGGTCCACAACGGTCAGCTGACCAATTACTGGAGCAAGCGCCGCGCACTCGAACGGCGCGGACATCGGTTCATGTCGGACTGCGATTCAGAACTGATCGCGGTCTATATTGCTGATGCCATCGACCAGGGCGAAGATCTTGAAAGCGCCATGCGCCGCTCGGTCGATGAACTGGACGGCGTATTCACCTACCTGATCGCGACGACCGATCAACTCGGTATGGCCAAAGACACCATGGCAGCGAAACCAATGGTGCTCCACGAATCGGATGAGGTCGTGGTACTGGCTTCTGAAGAAGTTGCAATCCGCAGCATTTTTCCACATGAAATAGACACATTTGACCCCTACGAGGGCGAGGTACGCGTATGGCAAACCTAAGCGCGCATGCATCCCATGAAATGGGCATGCACAGCGAAAAACTAAAAGGCCGAACGCAACAGATGTTCTTCTCTGCGACCGCCGAGGAACACTTTGCGCAACCATTCGCATACGACGTTGACTTCAACAAGCACGCTGAATTCGACGCCAGCGATCTGGATACGCAAGCGATCAACGCGAAGCTTCGCGAGCTGATGAAATCCGGCCACGGTTCAATCACGATCACAAACCCTGGCGCAAAACACAGTATTGCTGTGGGCATCCTGAACCGACTGAACCTTAAACTTGAGGGTAGTCTCGGCTATTTCGGACTCGGCCTGCTCGATGGCCCGAATGTGGTGGTGACCGGCCGCGTCGGTTGGTCGTGTGCTGAAAACATGATGGCGGGTACGGCCATCATTGAGAAAAATGCCGGCTCGACCTTCGGCGCCGCGATTCGGGGCGGCGACCTGGTGTGTAAGGGCAGCGTCGGCGCGCGCACGGGCATCGATCAGAAGGGCGGCACCATTATTGTCGGCGGCGATACGGGTGCCTTCTCCGGTTTCATGATGCAACGCGGCCGCATGGTGGTGCTCGGAAATGCCGGGCAGAACCTCGGCGACTCGATGTACGACGGCACCATCTATGTTGGCGGCGACATCGGAGGTCTTGGTGTCGACGCGGTTGAGGCCGATATGACCGATCTCGACGCGGCATGGCTCGAACGCAAACTGGGCACCTTCGGCCTGACAGCGCCGAACGGCGCCGCGAACATGAAGAAAATCGTGTCAGGCAAGCAGCTCTGGAACTACGACAACCTTGAGCCCAGCGAAAAGAAACTGGTCCTTTAATCAGTACCGCGCCCGGCTGCAGTCGGCGCGCGGAGAACGAACTTTTAAATCAACCTATTAACTCCGGTGGAGACGCTTAATGTCTACCAGTGACGACGAAAAATACATCCTCGGCCGAAGCCCCATCTTCACGCCGGAGGTGGTTAACGATATCCATGTCAAAGCCGAGCTCGGCCGCTACCGCATGCGCGGTTTTTCGATGTTCAAAAAGGTGCCGAGCTGGGATGAACTCACTTTTCTGCCCGGTACGCTGACACGCTTCGTCATCGAGGGTTACCGCGAAAAATGCGAGACCAGGACGATAATCGGCCCGCGCTGCAAAAGACCGCTTGAACTGGACATCCCGATCTACATCACAGGCATGAGCTTCGGCGCGCTTTCCTACGAGGCCAAGACCGCGCTGGCCCGCGGCGCCACCATGGCTGGTACTGCGACCTGCTCCGGCGAAGGCGGCATGATTCCCGATGAACGTCGCTATTCTGAAAAGTGGTTCTACCAGTGCATCCAGTCACGCTACGGTTTTAATCCGCAGCACCTCAGGCTCGCTGACGGCTGTGAGTTCTTCATCGGCCAGGGCTGTAAGGTCGGCCTCGGTGGTCATTTGATGGGACAGAAGGTTACTGACCAGGTGGCGGAGATGCGTTCGCTGCCCGCCGGCATTGACCAACGCTCACCGGCGCGTCATCCGGACTGGTTGGGTCCTGATGACCTGGCACTCAAAATAGAAGAAATTCGCGAAGCCACGAACTGGGAGATTCCGATTCAGCTCAAGCTCGGTGCCGCACGCGTCTATGACGACGTGCGGATGGCGGCCAAGACTGATCCTGATTCAATTTATATCGATGGCATGGAAGGCGGCACCGGTGCCGGCCCGCATCTGGCCTCCGAAGACACCGGCGTACCGGGTATCGCCGCGATTCGCCAGGCACGTCGGGCACTTGAAGATGTCGGCAAGAGCGACGACATCACCTTGATTTACGCCGGCGGTATCCGTAACGGAAGCGACGTCGCCAAGGCGCTGGCGCTCGGCGCTGATGCAGTCGCCATTGGGCACTCTTCGATGATGGCGCTCAACTGCAACAAGGATATACCGGAAGCCGACTACGAGAAAGAAATCGGCGTTAAGGCCGGCGCCTGCTATCACTGCCACACAGGCCGCTGCCCGGTTGGCGTCGCGACCCAGGATCCCGAACTGCGCAAACGGCTCGACCCCGATGCCGCCGCCGAACGCGTCTACAACTTCCTGCATTGCCTGGCGATTGAGTGCCAGATGATGGCCCGGGCCTGCGGCAAGACCAATGTACATTCCCTGGAGCCTGAAGATCTGGCGGCATTGACGATGGAAGCATCGGCCATGGCCCAGGTGCCGTTGGCAGGTACCCAACACACTGTCGGCCGACCCGACATGACGCGATTCTGATGCGACAGACCATGCTACGAGATTGACTATGAGTGACAACAAAGACATCGATCATTACCTGACGTCGGACGGCGTTGATTCTGATCGCGAAAAGATGATTGGCCAGACCATTGGCTATCGTTACGACGTTAACCTGCTGCCGGACTATGAACGGTTGACGCCCTTCCTCAAAAAGTACATCGAGTTCATGGGCTGGCCGGACTTGAACTGGCTCGAAGACGTGCACATGGGCTACGAGGAAAATCGCGCAGCCGTGTTCGATCGGAACATCAATGGCTGGGTGACTGTGCCAAACGACATCGACATGCCGAACAACCAACAGGACCGCGACATGATTGCACGCGAGCTATTGGTCAAGTTCCAGATGTCACCCAACCATCCGCTGGTCGCTCTGCGCCAGGCCTACGAGAAGTTCGAATAGGCCGTCCGGTCGTCATTGATGGGCTTACGTCTGTTCAAGTACGGATTCAGCGAGGCATACGCCGAACCCGGATGGTTCAATACGCCGTCAACGCTCAAGCCTTCGTATGATGTGGTCATCATCGGTGCCGGCGGCCACGGCCTCGCGACAGCCTACTACCTGGCCCGGGAACACGGCATCAAGAACGTTGCCGTGCTCGATCAAAGCTACATTGGTGGAGGCAATACGGGGCGCAACACGACCATCATCCGATCCAACTATTTGACGCCCGAAGGCGTCAGGTTCTACGACGCTAGCCTCGCCCTGTTTCGCGACCTGTCGACCGAACTCGAAACCAATATTTTTTACTCCGAGCGCGGGCACTACACGCTTGCCCACAGCGATGCGACCCTGCGCACCGCACGCTGGCGAGCTGAAGTAAACAAGCACATGGGGATCGACAGTTCAGTCGTCAGTCCCGACGAAATCAAACGTGCCTGCCCGGAGATTGATTTGAGCTGTGGTGGCAACCACCCCATCGAGGGCGCGCTATACCATGCGCCCGGAGCCGTTGCGCGGCATGACGCGGTGGCCTGGGGCTACGGCAAGCAGGCGAGCCG